>NZ_MUFV01000001.1:2084690-2406880 GCF_002017875.1 Deinococcus sp. LM3
GCCGCGCCCTGCTGAGCGCCATGGGGCCGGGCTTCAGCGCCGAACACGTCCTGCTGAGCTTCCCGGAGTGACGGATCAGCGGGGCCGCCCTCCACCGGAGAACGGCCCCGCGAGTGCGTCTTTGGGCGGGTCATACGGATTCCGTCTGTTTCGCTGACAGATCGGAACACCACCGATCTGCCAGCTCCACGCCCGGAACCCGTTTTTCTCCTACTCGCTTCGCTCGGATTGAATGGGCTGCAAAGACCATTCAATCGGAGTCCGTATCAGCTGCCTTCGTTGCCGTCCACGGTCCTGTCCGGGTTGGTGGCGGCGCCGCTGGCGGGCAGGCCATCCTGGTAGCCGCCGTACGTGCTGGGGTTGGCGTCCTGGCCGGTGTTGTCGGCGGCGCGGGGGTCGGTGGTGCTGCTGACCTGCCCGGCCGGCGAGGTGCTGTCGCCGGCGCCCGCGTTCGCGTCGCTGACGCCCGTGTACTGGCCCTCGGTTGCGGCGTCACCGGCGTTCTTGGGCGTGCCGGTGTTCCACTGCGCCGTGTCGTTGATGGTCTCCTGCGAGACGTTGGCGTTCGCCTGACCGTTCGGGTTGCCTTCTCCCATGTCGTGCCTCCTGGTGCCCGCTGCCGGGCGCTGTGCGTGTGATGCCTTCCAGGGTACGGCGCGCGTCCGGGCAGCCGGGTGGGCGAGGCTTCACGCGCCCTTGGGACCTGCCCGCTGACCCGCTGGCCCTTACAGCCGGCGGCCCAGCAGGCGCAGACCCATGAACACCACGAACACCGTGCCGCCCTCGTGCGCGATGACGCCCAGCGGGAGCGGCACCTTCCCGGCCACCGCGAGCGGCGCGACGATCAGGATCACGCCGAACGCGAACAGCAGGTTCGTGATCACGGTGCGCCGCGCGTCACGGGCCAGTCGCACCGCGCCGGCCAGTTTGCCCAGGTCGCTGCGCATCAGGACCACGTCGGCGCTCTCGATGGCGACGTCGGTACCCGACGCGACCGCGATGCCCAGGTCCGCGCGGGCCAGGGCGGGCGCGTCGTTCACGCCGTCCCCGACCATGGCGACCAGCCCCGCGCCGGGATGCGCGCCGAGTTCCCCGATGATGCGCAGTTTGTCCTCGGGCAGCAGTTCGGCGCGGAATTCCGTCAGGCCCAGTTCGGCGGCGACAGTCTGCGCGACCTCCTGGCGGTCGCCGGTGAGCATGACGGGATGCGTGACGCCGCTGGCACGCAGTTCCGTCAGGGCCTGGGCAATGCCGGGGCGCAGGGCGTCGGCCACGCCCATCACGCCCAGCACCTGCGCGCCTCGCCCGACGATCACGCTGGAGCTGCCGCGCTCGCCCAGGCGGGTCAGGGCGGCGTGCTGCGCGGCGGTCAGGGCCGCGCCGTTGCGCTCCGCGAGGCGCACGTTCCCGGCCCAGACGGTCAGGCCGTCCGCGCCGCGCGCCTCGATGCCGTGACCGGGCACGGCCTGCGCGTCCTGCACGGGGGTTGGGGTCACGCCGCGCTCCCGCGCGGCGGTCACGATGGCCTGCGCGATGGGATGCTCGCTGTGCGCTTCCAGACCGGCGGCCAGCGCCAGCGCGGCGTGACCGTCGTCTGCGATGACGTCGCCCAGGGTCATCCGGGCCTGCGTGAGCGTGCCGGTCTTGTCGAAGGCGACGGTACGCACGCCCGCCAGGGCTTCCACGGCGGCGCTGCTCTTGAACAGCACGCCCCCACGCGCGGCGGCGGCCATGGCCGAGAGCATCACGGCCGGGGTGCTGATCACGACCGCGCAGGGACTGGCGACCACCATGAACGTCATGGCGCGGTACCACGCGTCGTCCACGTTCAGGCCGAACCCGAATCTCAGCAGGGCGTACACGGCGGGTACGGCCAGCAGGACCGTCATGGCGTAGGGGCTCTCCCAGCGTTCGGTCAGGCTCTCGGTGCGGCTCTTCTGCGTCTGCGCCTGTTCCATCAGCGTGACCAGCCGCGCCAGGGTGCTCTCGCCGGCGGGGCGCAGCACCTCGGCCTGCACGCTGCCGTTCAGGTTCACGGTCCCCGAGGCGAGTTCCGCGCCCGGCACCTTGTCGACCGGGACGCTCTCGCCCGTGATGGGGCTCTCGTCCACGCTGGTCTGACCCCGGATCACGCGGGCGTCGGCGGCCACCCGCTCGCCGGGCCGCACGACCAGCACGTCCCCGATGCGGATTTCGCCCAGTTCGCACCACTTCTCCTGCCCGCCGCGCAGCACGGTCGCGCCCTCGGGATTCAGGTTCATGAGGGCCTGGACGGCGCTGGAGGTGCGGCCCATCGCCCAGTCCTGCAGGGTGTTGCTGAGGCTGAACAGAAACAGCAGGATCGCGCCGTCCGCCGCCTGCCCGATGCTGGCCGCGCCCAGAGCCGCGAGGACCATCAGCAGGTCCACGTCGAGTTTGTGTTCCACGAACAGCGAGTGCAGGGCGGCGCGGCCGGCGGGAATGCCGCCCGCCAGGAACGCCAGCGTGTACCCGGCCCACATCAGGGGCGGCGAGGCCAGCAGGTACTCGCCGGCCGCGCCGAGCAGCAGGCCGGCCAGGGTCAGGGCCGTCAGGGCGACCGCGAGGCGCAGTTCGCGTGAGAGGGTGAAACGGGGCGCGGCACGCTCCGGGGTGGGAGTGAGGGTCTGGCTGGTCACGGGTGAGCCTCCGGGGGTGGGGGAGAGGGACGGTCCTTCTTAATAGGAAGGATTCTCAATAAGCTCGATTGTACTCCTCTTCCCCTGCTAACTCAACGCAGAACACCCAGCGGAATGCTCGGGTATCGCCCGACAGAACGTCTCTTGAAAGTCCCGCCCCCGGAACCCGTGTAGGTCCGCTTGGCCAGTCCGTCCGGGTTCCCCATTCAGCGCGAGACTCATACGGACTCCGATTGAATGGCTTGTCAAGCCGCTGGGTCCGAGCGGATGTGACTCGTAGAGCTGCCCCGCAGAGTGGGAGCCAAGCGGGTTCCGGACGTGGAGTTGGCAATCCGGCGCCCTTCCGGAATGTCAGCGAAACAGACGGAATCCGTATCAGCCGGGCCGCGCCACCCGCGTCACGGTCAGGTCCAGCTCCCCGGAGGCCCGGCGCACGCGGTAGGTGCTGCTGACGCCCGGCGCGGCGCCCAGCCGCAGCTCGTGGAACAGGGTGTCGCGCACATCCGCCCCGTCAATGGCGACGATCTCATCTCCGCCGCGCAGGCCTGCCTGTTCGGCCGGGCTGCCCTTATGCACCATGCGGCAGCGCACGCCGCGCCCGTCCCGCAGCGGTTCCAGCCACGCGCCGATGGTACCCAGCCCCTGCAACCCCGGCTGGTGCCGCCGCAACAGGCGCAGTTGCCCCCGGTGGTTAATCTCGTCCTCGAACACGTGGAACCACATGAAGTGCCGGTTGCCCGTGTCCCCCCACAGCGGCAGCGGTTCGTCCAGCCACGCGTCGTCCCGCGCGGCGAGCAGGGCCAGCGTCCCGGCGCGCACCTGGGCCAGTGCCTCCAGGTAGTGCCGCAGGGGCCGCCCCCGGATCTCGGCGCGGCCCTGCTGGCCGAGGTTCAGGCCCGGCCAGTGGTGGGCTTCCAGCGCGCCGTCCGGGTCCGGGTGCCCGTCGCTGATGAGCTGATAGATGCGTTCCACGGCCGCCATGTGGGCCAGCAGCATTCCGGCGCTGTTGGCGTGCCCGTCCGGGATCAGGTCCAGTTCCTCTGGCGTCCAGCCCTGCACGGCCTCCAGGGTCGTCTCGCGCGTGTACGTCATCATGCCGACCAGTCGGGCGATCATGGGCGTGAAACCGGGCTGGTCGGACAGCAGGGTGGAAGGCATGCCCGCAGCATACGGGCCGCCTCCGCGCGGCGTTATACGGATTCCGTTTGTTTCGCTGACAATCCGGAACTTCACCGGATTGTCAGCTCCACGTCCGGAACCCGTTTCTCTCCTACTCGCATCCGCTCGGATTGAAGGGTCTTTGCAGCCCCTTCAATCGGAGTCCGTATTACTTCAGTTCAGCGGCGAGGTTCAGCACGGCTTTTTTCAGGGTGACGGCGCCGCCCCCGGCGGAGAGGACCTCGCCGGTGCTGCCGTCCACGATGCGGGCGACGGCGCGGGCGGCGCCGCTGCCGTCGGGTTCCACGGTGATCTCCAGCCGCTGCCCGTGCCCGAGGTTCTGCGCGGCGGTGTTCAGGACCCAGTCGGCCCAGTTGATCTTCTCGGCCTGCGGGGCGTTCGCTTTTGCCTCCTGCTTCTCGCGGTACGCCTGGGTTTTCTGGTCCACGTGCGTGCGGACCACCTCGAAGCGCTCCGGGGTGCTCAGGGTGCCCATGGGGACCTCGTCGCCGCTGTCCGGGTGGTGGACCAGCGTGTCGTCGTGCAGTTTCTTCACGACGCCCGCCATGATGCGGACCTCGGCGGCCGGCACGTCCCAGGGCAGGTCCTCGTCACTGTCGGCCGGGGCGGGGGCGGCCTGCTCGACCAGTCGGGCGATCACGCGCTGCTGTTCGGGTTCGAGGTCGGTGATGACCTTCGCGGCGGCGCGGTACGAGCGGGCCTGCGCCTCGTTCTTCGGCTGGATGCCCAGCGGTTCCAGCACCCTGGCCACGTCCGCCGCGTCGATCAGGCGACCGGCCTGCGGGGCGGTGAATCCCCAGCGGTCTTGCAGGTAGGCCTCGAAGGAGTCGTGCGTGGCGAGGAAGAATTCGTTGTCGCGGATTTCGGACAGCGCCTGCCCGGTGCGGCGGAAGTCACGCAGGCCGTCGCGGACGGTCTGTTCCAGGGAGGTCAGGCGGGCGCGCTGGTGCGGTTGAAGCTGGGCGGGCGGGTGGGTAGGGTCGCTCATGCAGGGGAACCTCGCAGGGAAGAGAATGCCCGTGAACGATACCAGAGCCGTCCCCCCCCGGACGCCTCCTGCCCAGAGCTGTTGTCCCTACAGGGGTAACGACTCTGGAAGTCGCGTGCCTGCCCCGGTAACGCCCACTCAGACACCCTTCACGTATGATGGAAGTACCGCCCGGAAACGGGCAAGGAGGAACACACATGGCGATGAACCTGTTCGGCGCGCGCGACACGCTCACCACGCAAAGCGGCCAGAAACTCTACTACTACAACCTCAACAAACTCCAGGAGCAGGGCCATGACATCAGCCGCCTGCCGGTCAGCATCAAGGTGCTGCTCGAAAGCGTGCTGCGCGAGGCGAACGACTACGACGTGCGCCGCGAGGACGTCGCCACCGTCGCCGGGTGGAAACCCGTCAACGAGGAAGTCGAGATTCCCTTCAAGCCCGCCCGCGTGATCCTCCAGGACTTCACCGGCGTGCCCGCCGTCGTCGACCTCGCCGCCATGCGCTCCGCCATGGTCAAACTCGGCGGCGACCCCAGCAAGATCAACCCGCTGATCCCCGTGGACCTCGTCATCGACCACTCCGTGCAGGTCGACGAGTTCGGCACCGACTTCGCGCTCGCCAACAACATGGCCCTCGAATTCGAACGCAACCGCGAACGCTACGAGTTCCTGCGCTGGGGCCAGCAGGCCTTCGACAACTTCGGCGTCGTGCCCCCCGCCTCGGGGATCGTGCACCAGGTCAACTTGGAGTACCTCGCCAAGGGCGTCCAGAGCCGCCCCGAGGACGACGGCGTCGTCGTGTACCCCGACAGCCTCGTCGGCACCGATTCTCATACCACCATGATCAACGGCCTGGGCATCGTCGGCTGGGGCGTCGGCGGCATCGAGGCCGAGGCCGTCATGCTCGGCCAGCCCATCTACATGCTGATGCCCGAAGTCATCGGCTTCAAGATCACGGGCGCCATGCCCGAAGGTGCGACCGCCACCGACCTCGCGCTGCGCGTCACCGAGATGCTGCGCGCCAAAGGTGTGGTCGGCAAGTTCGTCGAGTTCTACGGCGCGGGCCTGAGCAACATGACCCTCCCCGACCGCGCCACCATCGCCAACATGGCCCCCGAGTACGGCGCCACCATGGGCTTCTTCCCCGTCGACGACGAGGCGCTGCGCTACCTGCGCCGCACCGGCCGCCTCGAAACCGAGATCGAACTGGTCGAGGCGTACTACAAGGCCCAGGGCATGTACCGCACCGACGACACCGTCGATCCCGTCTTCACCGACACCATCGAACTCGACCTGGGCACCATCGTCCCCAGCCTCGCTGGCCCCAAACGCCCCCAGGACCGCGTGGACCTGACCGGCATGCACACCGTGTTCAACGAGGCCCTCACCGCGCCCGTCAAGGCCCGCGGCTTCGAACTGCCCGCCGATAAACTGGACGCGCAGGGCACCATCACCGGCACCGACATCAAGATCGGGCACGGCGCCGTGACGCTCGCCAGCATCACCAGCTGCACCAACACCAGCAACCCCAGCGTCCTGATCGCCGCCGGCCTCGTCGCCAAGAAAGCCGTCGAGCTGGGCCTGGACAGCAAACCCTGGGTCAAGACCAGCCTCGCCCCCGGCAGCCGCGTGGTCACCGAGTACCTCGAGGCTGCCGGCCTCCAGACGTACCTCGACCAGATCGGCTTCAACACCGTCGGTTACGGCTGCATGACCTGCATCGGCAACAGCGGCCCGCTGCCCGAACCCACCGTGGACGCCATCAACGAAGGTGACCTCGTCGTCGCCAGCGTGCTGAGCGGCAACCGCAACTTCGAAGGCCGCGTCAACCCGCACATCAAGGCCAACTACCTCGCCAGCCCGCCCCTGGTCGTCGCGTACGCCCTGGCCGGCACGGTCGTCAACGACATCGTCAACGACCCCATCGGCACCAGCAAGGACGGCCAGCCCGTTTACCTGCGCGACATCTGGCCCACCGCCGCTGAAATCCAGACCGTCATGGACAGCGCCATCAACGCCGACATGTTCCGCAAGGTCTACGACGGCATCGAGAAGAGCAACCAGGACTGGAACGCCATCCCCGTCGCCGAGGGCGCCCTGTACGACTGGAAGGAAGACAGCACCTACATCCAGAACCCCCCCTTCTTCGACAACCTCGCCGGCGGCCCCAGCGACATCGTGTCCATCGAAGGCGCCCGCGCCCTCGTGAAAGTCGGCGACTCCGTCACCACCGACCACATCAGCCCCGCCGGCAGCTTCAAGAGCGACACCCCCGCCGGGAAGTTCCTCACCGAACGCGGCATCCTGCCCAAAGACTTCAACAGCTACGGCAGCCGCCGCGGCAACGACCGCATCATGACGCGCGGCACGTTCGCCAACATCCGCCTCAAGAACCAGCTCGCCCCCGGCACCGAAGGCGGCTTCACCACCGACTACACCACCGGACAGGTCAGCTCCATCTACGACGCCAGCGTCAACTACAAGGCCAGCAACATCCCCCTCGTCATCTTCGCCGGTAAGGACTACGGCATGGGCAGCAGCCGCGACTGGGCCGCCAAAGGCACCTTCCTGCTCGGCGTGAAAGCCGTCATCGCCGAAAGCTTCGAGCGCATCCACCGCAGCAACCTGGTCGGCATGGGCGTCCTGCCCCTCCAGTACAAGAACGGCGAAAGCGCCGACACCCTGGGCATCACCGGCGAAGAAACCTTCGACGTCATCCTCCCCGGCGACCTCAAACCCCGCCAGGACGTCAACGTGAAGATCACCGCCAAGGACGGCAGCACCCGCACCATCACCGTCCAGTGCCGCATCGACACCCCCGTCGAAATCGACTACTACAAGAACGGCGGCATCCTCCAGACCGTGCTCCGCGGCATCCTCGCCAAGAGCAACGAAGTCAAAGCCTAAGCCTGACCTTCTGACGTGAACGAGCCTCGCCCGGGAAACTGGGCGGGGCTCACGCTATGGCGAGGCAGTGGCCCGGCGTTACAGGGCCGTCCCGTCGTACATCTCGTCCAGTGCAACGCTGATGTTCACGCACGGCAGCGTCAGCGCCCCCGCTCCTTCCACGTAGTCTTCGCTCCAGCTGTTGCCGGTGCGGGTGTAGAGGCGGGCGGCGCGGGTGCCGGTATCCACCAACAGGTACCCCTGGAGGCTGGGGAGTTGCTGGTACGCCCAGAGTTTCTCGCGGCGGTCGATGTCCTGGGTGCTGTCGCTGAGAATCTCGACGATCAGGCACGGGGCGTTCGTGTAGCGGGCGTCGTCCGGCATGTCCTCGCAGGTGATCAGGAGATCCGGGTAGTAGTAGCGGGTGCCGTGGGTGGGGATGCGGACGCGCATGTCGCTGGCGTACACGCGGCACCCCAGGCGCCGCGCGGGGGCGTGCAGGGCGGCGACGAGGTTCGTGGCGACCGTGCCGTGTCGGCTGGTCGCTCCGGCCTGCGCGGTGGGGGCGTCGGCGGGAAGGGTGTACACGAAGCCGTCCACGTACTCGCGGCGGTGGGAGCTGCTCGGTTCGCTGCTCAGGTATTCGGCCTCGCTGAGTTTCTTCAGGGGCGAACTGGTCATGCGTTCAGTGTACCGGGCGGGTGTCCTGCCCGCGCTATGGTGTGCGGATATGGGTCGTAAGGATCGGGAGCAGGCGAGTTGGGTTGAAGACACCCAGGTGCAGAAACTGGAGGAGTGCGTGCTGTGCGGGCGTGAAGCTCCGAGCATGACGGACCATCACTTGGTGCCCAAGTCGCAGGGGCGGCGGCAGGGCGTGAAGCTGGGCGAGATCCCGACCGTGAAGATGTGCGCGGCCTGCCAGGGCTTCCTGAGCAAGACGTTCAGTAACGCGCAGCTAGCCAATGAACTGAATACCGTCGAGGCGATCCGCGAGCGGGAAGAAGTGCAGAAGTTCGTGAAGTGGGTGCAGAAGCAGCCGCTGACGAAGGGTGTGCGCGTTCACTGATCCGGTTAGGTGACTGCCGGGGTGAAGTTCAGGGTTGATGGAGGCTGTTCAGACCCGCGTCAGGCCGGGGGTTTATACGCTGGGGTATGCGTCTGCCTGTGCCCTTGCTGTTTGCCCTGAGCGCCTCGCTGCTGCTGTCGGCCTGCGGAGGGGGCGGTAGTTCCACCCCGAACCCCGCACCACCTGATGCTGGTCCCATCTGTACGCAGGCGGTAGCATCCTCGCCCGTGCAGCTACAGTCCGTTCCGGCGGCAGCGGTGGGCGCGCCGGACTGGAGTGCGCCGCGCGTGCCGGGGCGGGTGCTGCTGCTGGGCGCAGATTCCCTGGCGGTGCAGTCCGTGACGACCCTGTCGGGCGTGGTGACGCAGGCGGTCACGGACGGCGTGCGACTGGCCTTCACGCCCGCCGGTACGGATGACCGTGCGTTCGCCGTGACGTTGCAGCAGGCCGGACTGCGTGCCCAGCCGGACTTCCTGTACGCGCCACTGGCGAACCCGAACGATCCGGGTGTGCCGGGGAACGCGGGCGTCCCGATCAGCGGGGCCGGGACGTTCACGCAGTCGTACCTGACGCGCGTGCGTGCCCCGCAGGCGTGGACGTTCCTGCAGGGCTGCGGCAAGACGCCGGTTGCCGCGAAGACCGCCATCCTGGACTCGAAAGTCGAGGCGGGTCACCCGGACCTGACGGGCCGCGTGGCCGGCAGCGCGTCGTTCCTCAGCCCGGACTCGGGCGGGTCGGATACCAGCACCGGGCACGGAACGGCGTCGGCGGGACTGGTGGGTGCCGCCACGAACAACGGGCGCGGCGTGGCAGGTGTCACCTGGAGCGGCCCGCTGCTGGCCGTGGAAGTGCTGGGCGCGGCGGGCGGTAGCACCAGCGATCTGGCGCGCGGCCTGAACGAATCGGTGCGGCAGGGCGCGAAGGTCATCAACATGAGCCTCGGACTGGCTGGCGATCCTGGAGACGCCGTGCTGGCCCAGGCCCTCACGGACGCCGCGAGGAGCGCCGTGCTGGTCGCCGCTGCCGGGAATACGGCCGGGGACGGCGTGTACTACCCGGCCAGCCACCCGGACGTGATCGCTGTGGGTGCCGTCGCGCAGAACGACGGTCAACTCGCCTGTTACAGCGCCCGCCCCAGCGCCGCCCGGCCCCGCCCCCTGAACATCGTCGCGCCGGGCGGCGCCGGCAACTGCCCCGGAGCCACGAACGCCGCGCAGATGCTGATCCTCGCGCCTGGCGGCGGGTACACCCTGGGCGCAGGAACCAGTTTCGCCGCGCCCCTCGTCAGTGGCGTGGCCGCCCTGATGCGCGCCGCGAACCCCGCCCTGAGTGCCGCCGACACGAAGGCCCGGCTGCTGGCCAGCGTGAACGGCGCGGCCGGGCAACCCCTGCTGGACGCGAACGCCGCCGTGCGAGCCGCCACCCGCTGAACTACACAGAGCCAACGTGAAGGGGGCCGGTGCATTATGCTCACCGGCCCCTTGACACCGAAGGTCGTTACTGGCTGAGCTGCCCGATGATGGCGAACATCGGGAGGAACATCCCGGCCACGATCACCCCGACGATCCCACCCAGGAACACGATCATCAGCGGTTCGATAGCGGCCGTCATGCTGTCCACGGCCTCGTCCACCTCGCGGTCGTAGAAGTCCCCGACCTTCCCGAGCATGTTGTCTAGCGAACCGGTTTCCTCACCGATGGAGATCATGCTGACCACCATGGGCGGGAAGACCTTGCTGGTCGCGAGGCTGGAACTCATCTGCTCGCCGACCATGACGACGTTCTTGGCGTTCTCGATGCTTTCCTCGACGATGGCATTGTTCGCGGTGCCCTTGGTGATCTCCAGGCTCTCGATAATGTTCACGCCGCTGCTGATCAGCAGCCCAAACGTGCGCGCGAATGACGCGATCGCGCTCTTCTGTACGAGATTCCCGAAGACTGGAATCCTGAGTTTGATGTCATCGATGATCATCCGGCCCTTGGGGGTCTTGTAGTACCAGCGGTAGATGTACGTGATGGCCGCAACGATCGCGACGATAATCAGAGTCGAATTCTGTAGGAAGTCGGACACGGCCATCAGTACCCGGGTGATCAGCGGCAGGGGGGCGTTGAGTTGCGAGAGGATGTTCGCGAACTGCGGCACGATGGTGGTGAGCAGGAAGTACGTGATCAGGATCGCGAAGACCAGCACCACGACCGGGTAGGTCAGGGCGCTTTTCAGCTTTCCGCGCAGCGCGAGGTCCTTTTCCTGAAAGGCAGCGATGCGCTCCAGGACCGAATCCAGAGTGCCGCTGGTCTCGCCGGCGCGCACGAGGTTCACGTACAGGCGGTTGAAGATCTTCGGGTACTTGACGATGGTGTCGCTCAGGGGCGTGCCGGACTCGACGTCGGTACGCATGTTCTTCACGACGTTCTGGAAGCCCTTGTGGTCAATCTGCTTCTGCAGGATCGCCAGCGACTGCACCAGTGGCACCCCGGCGTTGATCAGCGTGGCCAGCTGTTTACTGAAGATGGCCACCTGTTTGAGGTTCGGGGGGCGGTTATCCAGGAAGGGGATCTTGATGTCGGCGTTCAGGCCCGATTTGGGGGCCTTGATCTCGACGATCATCAGGTTCTTGGCGCGCAGGGCGTCCCGGACCTGGTTGGCCGTCTCGGCTTCCATCTGGGATTTCAGCACCTTGCCGGAGCGGTCACGCACTCGGTATTCGAAGACGGGCATACCGGATCAGTATAGTCTGATGGTCTTGCGCTGACCTTACAGCTTCGGGTGTGTTCCGGGCAGGCGGGCAGTGGCAGGGAGAACCGATCATGAACGACGAGAAGAACGCACACGGGCACGCCGGGCCGGACTGGCACGAGCAGGTGGAACGGGCGGCCGCGCGACTCCTGGCGGGCGGCGTGGTCGCGTACCCCAGCGAGACGGTCTGGGGACTGGCGGCGCACCCGGATCACCCGGCCGCCATCCGCCGCCTGTACGACCTGAAAGGACGCGACGCGCAGAAGCCCGTGCAGGTGTCCTGCCTGGACCGCGCGGCGGCCCAGCGCCTGATCCTGCCGCAGCCGGCGCTGGCACGGCTGGAGCGGTTCTGGCCCGGTCCGCTGACGGTCGTCACGCCGGCCCGGCCCGACTGCCCGGAGGACCTCGCGCCGGGCGGCCGGGTCGGGATCCGCCTGCCGGACCACCCGGTGGCACTGGCACTGCTGGAGCGGGTGGGTGGCCTCCTGGCGACGACCAGTTGCAACCGCAGCGGCCAGCCGGCCGCGCTGACCTTCGAGCAGGCGCGGGACCTGGGGTTGGGGGATCAGGTTCTGCCGGACGGTGGGTACCCGGCGCTGGGCGTGCCGAGCACCGTGCTGCTGCTGCCCGAAGGGCTGATCCTGCGGGCCGGGGCGGTCAGCGAGGCGCAGGTCCGGGCCGCCCTGACGGAATCCGCGTGACCGGCGCGCCGTCCCTGGGCGCCCTGATCGGCGCCTCACTGCTGGCGGCCGGGCGGCCGGTGCAGGTGCGGGAACTCGCGGCGGTGCTGGGCGTGCCGGAGGACGCGGCGCTGCGGGAGATGCAGGCGTTCACGGCGCGGCTGCAGGCGGCCGACCTGGGGTTCGCGGTCGAGGCGGTCGCGGGCGGGTACCGGCTGGTGGTGCCGTCCACGCTGTCCGGGCACCTGGCCCCGCTACTGGCCCCGCCGCCCCTGCCGCCCCTGAGCAGCGCGGCGCTGGAGGTCCTGGCGGTCATCGCCTACCGGCAACCCGTCACGCGCGCGGAAATCGAGGCGATGCGTGGCGGGAGCGCCGGGACGGTCGTGACCCTGCAGGAGCGTGAACTCGTGAAGGTCGTGGGCCGTTCGGACGCCGTGGGCGGGCCGCTGCTGTACGGCACCACGGAACGGTTCCTGCTGGACTTCGGCCTGACCAGCCTGGAGGACCTGCCGCCGCTGGAGAACGCGAACTTCTCGCACCTGCTTCGCAGCTGACCGTGCAGCTGACTGTGCAGCTGAACATGGTGGGTGAGTGGGACGCCACCGGAAAGCCACTTGTCCGGGCGGGACAGATGAGCGAACATGAGTGCAGGGGCGCGCGGCGCCGCGACGGGAGGACGTGATCACTCTGAACGCCACGCACGCATGACCAGATCCACCTCCAGCCTCGACACCTTCGACTTTCTGGAACTGCTGTACCTGCTGACCGAGCAGGGCCGGACCGGCGTGCTGTACGTCTTCCGGCCAGACGGGCAGTTTCAGGCGTGGCTGGAAGCCGGGCGGGTCCGGCACCTGCAGTTCGGCCAGGACGACGGCGTGCAGGCACTCGTCCGGCTGATGCTGGACCCCAAGGGCCGCTTCCACTTCGATGAGGGCGTCACGCACGGCAACCCCCGCCTGGACAGCACCCTCGACGAGGTGACCCTGGAAGCGCTGGAAGCCATGCCCTTCCAGGAGCTGCCGTTCGACGGTCCGGCGCGCGTCACGTCGCCGCAGCGGGTGGGCCGCATGCGCTGGAGCCTCAAGGAACTCGATGTCCTCAAGCAGATCGACGCGCAGAAACCCGTCTCGGAACTCGCGCAGGACCCCGAAGCGAAACGCATGCTGCTCAAACTGTTCCGCATCGGCCTGATCGTGCCGCGCAAGACCCGCGTGGCCCGCCTGACCGTCACCATCACCCGGCAGGTGCAGGGCGTGGCGCTGGTCGACGAACTGATCTTCAGACGCTGGAAGGAAGACATCGTGCGCCACCCGCAACTCGTGGCCCTGAAAGCCGACGACGGACAGGTGTACACCCTGCCCGTCCGCATGTCCGCCAACCTGACCAACCAGATCATGATTCCCGCCGACCTGCTGGTGCGCACCACCCTGCGTGCCGGCGACAGCGTCCTGGCCAAACCCGTCTGACGGACGGCGCCCGACCCGGCGTCAGGTCCGCGCGGCCCGCTGCGCCTGCACGAACGCCAGGAACGCCTCGCGCTCCAGGGTGTTCACCACGTGCGCCGGGGTCAGGCCGGCCTTGCGGGCGACCATCACGCCGTATTTCGCGTCTTTCAGGCCGCCCAGCACGTGGGCGTCGGTGTTGATGGCGAACGTCACGCGGTCACGCCACGTCAGGGCGACGCGCCAGTCGATGTCCAGGCGGTAGGCGTTCGCGTTGATCTCGACGACCGTGCCGCGCTCGGCGCAGGCGGCCATGACGGCGTCCATGTCGAGGGCGTAGCCGGGGCGGCGCAGCAGCAGGCGGCCCGTGGGGTGCCCCAGGATGGTGACGAGCGGGTGGCTGGCGGCGCGGATCAGGCGTTCGGTCTGCCGCTCGGGGCTCAGCGTGAACAGGCTGTGGACGCTGGCGACCACGTAATCCAGCTGTGCCAGCACGTCGTCCGGGTAGTCCAGGGTGCCGTCGTCGAGGATGTCCACCTCGGCGCCCGCCACGAGCGGCACGCCCGCCGCCTGCAACTCGCGGATTTCCTTCAGCTGCGCGTGAAGGCGCTCGATGCTGAGGCCGTTCGCGTAGTGCGCGGCGCGTGAGTGGTCGCCGGTGCCCAGGAAGCCGTGGCCCAGGCGGACGGTCTCGGCGGCCATGTCGGCAATGCTGCTGGCGCCGTCCGACCACGTGGAGTGCGTGTGCAGCATGCCGCGCAGGTCGCCCACCGTCACGAGCGCATCCGGGTGGGGGAGGGCTTCCCACACGGCGTCATGCTCGGGGTCGCGGTACTCGGCGGGCCGCAGGGGCAGCCCCAGGGTCTTCATGACGTCGGCCTCGGTGGGCGTGTCCAGCACCTCGCCGCCTCGCTTCAGGCCCCGCCCGCTCAGGTCGAAGCCCCGCGCCTTCGCCTCCTCGCGCAGCGACTCGCGGTACGCGGTGCCGCCGCCCATCATCAGGTCCAGCGCCCCCCGGACGCCCGGCGTGGGCGCGTACGCCACCTCGACCGGCACGCCGTCCACGCGGCCCGCGAACAGCGGTTTCTTCTCGACCGGTTCCAGCCCCTCCACCACGCCAGCCAGCCGCTCCTGCACCCCCTCCGGCGAGGCGGTCACGGTCACGCGCGCCACCCGCACCGTGTCCAGGCCCCGGCGCACATCCCCCGACACCTGCGGCTCCAGGCCGTCCAGCACCCGGCACAGGCCCTCGGCGACCTCGTGCGCCGTGCTCAGGTGCTGCCGCTCCTGTGCGCCCAGCGCGAACTCCACCGCCTCCAGAAACGACGCCGCACTCTTCGCCCCGAACCCCTTCAGACCCGCCACGCGCCCATCCCGGCACGCCTCCCGCAGCCCCTCCAGCGAATCGATCCCCGCGTCCCACAACGCCCGGATCTTCTTCGGCCCCAGCCCCCGCACCCGGAACAGACTCAGCACACCCGCCGGAATCAGACTCGCGGCGTCCTCCAGCGGACCGAATACCCCCGTCCGCACGTACTCCAGCAGATCCGCCGCAATCGCCTTCCCGACCTTCGGAATACCCGCGAACGCCCGCCCTGCGAGTACATCCACCTCATCCTGCACGCCCTCCAGGCTGCGCGCCGCACTCCGGAACGCCTGCGCCCGGAACCCATCATCCCCCACCCCCAGCAGATCCAGCAGATCCGCCGTGGTCTTCAGCGCGCCCACCAGGGACTTCTTCGTGACATCCATGCCCCCAGAGTAAGGGGGATGCGGGCTGAGGAAGCGGGAGTCGGCGGGTGCGCCAAACGCCTGACCAGCCGGGCCGGTGGGCGACCCCTCAGTCCGCTGCGCGGCCAGCTCCCCTCTCCTGCGGAGCTTTGCAAGTCAAGGGGAGCCAGGAGCTTCTGCCTTACCCGTGCCGGACGCGTCCCTGGTACGTCACGATCCGCCCGCCGACGTCGTGAATCTGCTTGATGGCGTCGGTGAAGCGGTAGCCGACTTCCCCCGGCTTGTGGGCGTCGCTGCCCAGCACGAAGGGAATCCCGCGCTCGGCAGCCGCGCGGGTCAGGTCCGGGGCGGGGTACGCCTCGGCGACTGGTTTGCGCCACCCGGCCGTGTTGAAATCCAGAGCAACGCCGCGTTCGGCGATCACGTCCAGGGCGTGCAGCGCGGCGTACCCGTCCGGGTCGCGGTGCCCGAACTTCTTGGGCAAGTCCAGGTGCCCGATGGAGTCGAACAGCCCGGATTTCGCGGCGCCCTCGGCCAGTGCGTAGTAGTCGCGGTACAGGCCCGCCAGATCACGGCTGTCGTACTCCGCGATGAACTCCGGGTTGTCGAAGCCCCACGCGCCGATGTAGTGAATGCTGCCGATCACGTAATCCCACGGGTGCGCGCCCAGCACCTCCTCCACGAAGCGTTCCGTGCCGGGGTGAAAGTCCGCCTCCAGGCCCAGGCGCACGTCCAGCCGCCCGGCGAACTCGGTCTGCACGGCCCGCACGTCCTCCACGTACTGCGCCAGCTGATCCAGGCGCATGCGCCACGGCGCGTCGTACCACGCGGGCATCGGCATGTGATCCGTGAAGCAGATCCCCGCCAGTCCGGCGTCCAGCGCCGCCTGGGCATACTCGCGCGGCGACCCCGTGGCGTGCCCGCACAGGGGCGTGTGCATATGAGAATCGAACAGCGGTCCAGTCATGCCCACAGGGTACGGCAGGGTGCGTGCGTTCTTCAGTACAGCCAGCCGTGGTCAGGCCGGGCTGCGTTGCCCCGCCCGGTGCCACCAGCGGCCGCCGAACACGTGCAGGATCAGGCCAGCGAACACCAGGGCCGCGCCGATGGCCTTGCCGGGCGGGAACGCCTCCTGGTACACCAGGGCGCTGGCGATCAGGCCGAACACCGGGACCAGCAGGGACAGCGGGGCGACGCGGGCCGCGCCGTGCCGCTGGATCAGCGCGGCCCACACGCCAAAACCCAGCACCGTGTTGCCCAGGCCCATGAACAGGACGGCCGCCCAGAAGCCCGCACCGGACTGCGTGAGGGTACGGGTCACGGCGTCCCAGCCGTCCACGACGCCCGCCAGGATCGTCAGGGGAATGGGCGGAATCAGGGCGCTCCAGACGACCAGACTGAACATGTTCGCCCCGCCGGACGCCCGCACGATCAGGTTACTGACGGCCCAGCCGAGCGCGGCGGCCAGCGTGAGGCCCAGGCTCAGCAGCGTCAGGTCCCCGCCGGACAGCGCGCCGATCACGCCCATGCCCGCGAAGGCCAGCGTGATGCCCGCCACCTGCCACGGCTGCACGCGTTCGCCCAGGAAGCGCGCGGCCAGCAGCGCCGTGAAGAACGCCTGCATCTGCATGAGCAGCGAGCCCAGGCCGGCGCTCATGCCCAGCCCGATGGCGAGGTACAGCAGCCCGAACTGCACCACGCCCACCGCCAGCCCGTACCCCCACAGCAGCCGGGCGGGCATCTGCGGGCGCGGCACGAACAGCACGGCAGGCAGCGCCGCCAGCGCGAATCGCAGCGCGGCCACCAGCAGCGGCGGGGCGTCCGCCACGCTCCACTTGATGACCACGAAATTCACGCCCCAGATGCCCGTGATCAGCAGGGCCAGCAGCAGCGCGCGGGCGTTCAGGGGCGGCAGGGAGATGGGGGAGGGGCTGGAGGCACTCACTGCGCGCGAGTGTACGCCCAGCGTGGGTCCGGGCCGGAGCGCGGGAGAGCCGGCATCCCGCAGGGCTGGACGGCCCGGCCCACGGCCGCCGGCGGGCGGGTGTTACAGTGGACCGGTACCGACCAATTCATCTGCACGCTGCCCGCCGCCCCACCGGGCTGTTTCTGGCGTGCCTTCACCGGAGGTTTCATGCGTCGATTCACGAACGGCCCGGCTCTGTCCCTGATCCTGAGTGCGTCCCTGCTGCTGGGCGCCTGTTCGCAGACGCCGCAGCCCGTGGCGGCCACGCCCCCCGGCGGGACCGGTTCGCTGGTCGCCAGCGCCGACGAGTGCCGCACCTTCGAGCAGAACCCGGTCGTGGTGTCCCGCATCGACTTCAGGACCCAGCGCGACTGGCTGGACATCGTGAAGACCTTCGAACCGGTCGGCGGCAGCCTGGAGGAAGGCTTCGTGCTGCTGGACGTCGGCAAGGCTGACTTTGAGCGGCTGCGCGTGACGGGCCTGACGCGCGGCTGGACCGTGCAGATCGACGCCAGGGAAACGCAGCGGCACAGCGCCTCGCTGAAAAACCCGCTGGGCGCCCTGAGCATCAACGGCTACTCCTGCTACCGCACGGTCGAGGAGACGTACACCAGCGCGCAGAACCTCGCCGCGCAGTACCCGAACCTCGCCAGCTGGAGCAGTTTCGGGTCCTCGTGGCTGAAGACGAAGGGGCGCGGCGGGTACGACATGAACGTCCTGAAACTGACCAACAGGAGCGTCACGGGCACCAAACCCCGCCTGCTGATCACGGCGTCCATCCACGCGCGCGAGTACACGCCCGCCGAACTCGCCACCCGCTTCGCGGAGTACCTGCTCGCCAACTACGGCCGGGACGCCGACGTCACCTGGATGCTCGACACGCAGGAAGTCTGGCTGGTCCTCCAGAGCAACCCGGACGGCCGCAAGAAGGCCGAGGCGGGCGCGTCGTGGCGCAAGAACGCGAACGACACGCAGGCCTGCGGGAACGGCCTGTTCGGCGCGGACCTCAACCGCAATTTCAACTACGCCTGGGGCACCGGCGGGTCCAGCACCGACCCCTGCAACGAGACGTACCGGGGCGTGGGGGCGGCCTCCGAACCGGAAACGCAGAACCTCCAGACCCTCATCCGGGACGCCTTCCCCGACAGCCGTGGCCCCGCCCGCACCGACGCCGCGCCCGCCAGCACGCCCGGCGTGTACATCGACATTCACAGTTACTCCAAGCTGGTCCTGTGGCCCTGGGGGGACACCAGCACGGTCGCCCCGAACGGCGCGGCGCTGCAATCCCTGGGCCGCAAACTGGCCTACTTCAACGGCTACACCCCGAGCAGTCCATCGGCCTGTACCCCACCAGCGGCACCACGAACGACTTCGCGTACGGGGAGCTGGGCGTCGCGTCGTACACCTTCGAGCTGGGCAACGCCTTCTTCGAGTCGTGCAGCGCCTTCACCGGCACGATCCTCCCGCAGAACCAGGCCGCCCTGCTGTACGCCCTGCGTGTGGCCCGCGCACCGTACCAGCTGGGCAGCGGCCCGGACAGCGTGAGCGTCAGCGCGCCCGCCAGCGTCGCCACGGGCGGCACATTCACCCTGAGCGCCAGCGCCACGAACACCCGCTTCAACACCAGCAACGGCGCCGAACCCACCCGCACGGTCACCGCCGCCGAGTACTTCATCGACACGCCCCCCTGGGCCGGCGGGACGCCCACCGCCATGACCGCCACCGACGGATCCTTCGGTTCCGCGACCGAGGCCGTGCGCGCCACCGTGTCCACCGCTGGCCTCAGTGACGGGCGGCACACCGTGTACGTCCGCGCCCGCAACAACAACGGCACGTACGGCCCGGTGTCGGCGGTGTTCGTCACGGTGGGCGGCACCGTCACCCCGCCCGCCAGTACCACCTACACCGGCACGGTCGCCAGCCGCAGCAACTCCTACCAGCCGTCCACCACCGGCTTCAGCTACGCGGGCGGCACCCTGAAGGGCAACCTGAGCGGCCCGTCGGGCACCGACTTCGACCTGTACCTGCAGAAACTCTCGGGCAGCACCTGGACGCAGGTGGCCGCCAGCGAGGGCAGCACCAGCACAGAGGCAATTAACTACACGGCCACCAGTGGCACGTACCGCTGGCGCGTGTACGCCTACTCCGGCAGCGGCAGCTACACCCTGACGGAAACGCGGTAAGGGAAGCGGTGCGCAGGAGGCGGTACGCGGTGATCTTCACTGCCTCCCGCGCACCACACCCCGTTTTGCATGTCCAGTCATCCGGAGTGCATATTCATGCGCTGCGGACCGGGGGTGATTCCCTCCTGACCGTCAGCGGGTATACTCCGCCTCTATGCCGAAAGTCGCCACCGAAGCCAGTAAAGCCAGCAAGCAGGCCGGGAAAAACGCCAGGAAGGGCGAGAGCGCCCGCAAGTCAGCCGTGCGAAAAGATACGCTACTGACCCCCGAAACGCTGCCCGCGCCAGTCCTGGCCGGGCGGGACTTCCTGAGCAACCTCGACATGACCGCCGGCGAACTGCGCGCCGTGCTGGACACCGCGCACTCCATGAAACGCGGCGAGTGGCGCGCCGTGAAACCCCTGGCGGGCCTCAGCATCGCGCTGGTGTTCGAGAAGGCCAGCCTGCGCACCCGCACCACCTTCGACGTGGGCATGTACCAGCTCGGCGGGCACGCCATCACCCTCTCGAACACCGAGATCGGCCTCGGCACCCGCGAACGCGTCAGCGACGTCGCGCGTAACCTGGAACGCTGGGTGGACGCCGTCATGGGCCGCGTGTACCTCCAGCAGACCCTCCAGGAACTCGCGCAGCACGCCAGCGTCCCCGTCATCAACGGGCTGAGCGACATGCTGCACCCCGCGCAACTGCTGGCGGACTACCAGACCATCGAGGAAGGATTCGGCACCGACCTGCGCGGCCGCCGCGTCGTGTACATCGGTGATGGCAACAACCTCGCCAACAGCCACATCCACATGGGCATCCTGACCGGCACCGACGTCACCATCGTCACGCCCGTCGGGTACGAACCGAACGCCGGAGTCCTCATGGACGCCGTGCGCGCCGGCGTGAAGGTCACCCTCACCAACGACCTCGCCGCCATCGCCGGAGCGGACGTGCTGTACACCGACGTGTGGATCAGCATGGGCCAGGAAGCCGAGGCCGACATCCGCCGCCGCGCCTTCCAGGGCTATCAGGTCACGCCCGAAATGCTGGATACCCTCGCCCCGCACGGCATCTTCCTGCACTGCCTGCCCGCCCACTACGGCGAGGAAACCGTCCCCGAAGCGACCGAGCACCCCAAGAGCCGCGTGTTCGATCAGGCCGAGAACCGCCTGCACGCCCAGAAAGCCCTGATGTACCACCTGATGGGCGACCTGAAACCCCGCTGGTAATGACCACCCTCACCACCCCCCGCCTGACCCTGCGGCCCCTGACGCCCGACGACCTGCCGCACGTTCTGGCATACCGGAACGACCCGGAGGTCGCGCGCTACCAGGGCTGGCCGCTGCCCGCCACGCCGGACAGTGTGGCGGGGCTCGTGTCGGACGCGCCGCTGGGCTCGCCCGGTTGGGTGCAGCGGGCCGTCATGCTGAGCGGCGGTGAACTGCTGGGCGACGTGGGCCTGAATACGCAGGGACCACAGGCGGAAGTCGGCGTGACCCTCGCCCGCCACGCCCAGGGGCACGGGTACGCCCGCGAGGCCCTGCACGCCCTGATCACGCACGCCTTCACCGACCTGGGCCTGCACCGCATTCACGCCAGCATCGACCCGCGCAACACCCCTGTTGCCGGACTGCTGACCCGCCTGGGCTTCCGGCACGAGGGCACCACCCTCCAGAGCTACCTGCACCGGGGCGAATGGACCGACGACGCCGCGTACGCCGTCCTGGCCTCAGAATGGACCGCATGACGGCAGCGGAGGCACAGCAGGAATGGCTCGATCTCGTCAACGAGCACGACGAGGTCATCGGCGCGGTCACCCGCGAGGACGCCTACGCGCGCGGCCTGACCATCCGCGTCATCAACGCCTTCCTGATCAACCGGGCGGGCCAGCTGTGGATTCCGCGCCGCACCGCGCACAAACGTCTGTTCCCCGGCTGCCTCGACATGAGTGTCGGCGGGCACGTGGAACGCGGCGAGACGTACGAGCAGGCCTTTTGCCGCGAGACGCAGGAGGAACTGAACCTGAACGTGGACGACCTCCGCTGGCGGCAGATCGCCAGCTTTGGCCCGCGCGACGGCCTGAGTGCTTTCATGCACGTGTACGAACTGCGCCGCGACGACCCACCCATCTTCAACCCCGGCGATTTCAGCAGCGCGCAGTGGCTCACGCCCCCCGAACTCATCCGGCGCATCGAGCAGGGCGACCCGGCCAAGGGCGACCTGAAGCGGCTCGTGCAGCTGTGTTACGGGGTGGGCCGTGCATGACGCGCCGTTCCTGCTGGCCCGCGTCAACCTGCCTGAGGATGACTGGCGACCCTGTCTGATGCAGAAGCTGGATGACCCGTATATGGGACCCATGGACGGCAGCATCTTCAGCTTCCAGCGGGCCGGAGAGCTGGTGAATGCTTGCGCGTGGTGGGAAACCCTCGACCCGGAGGTCATCGGGCGCGGTGGGCACGGGGTGATCCGTATCGTGCCCATGACGCCGGACCTCTGGACGCACCTGAAACCCGGGACGTCCCTGGCTATGACACTCGAACGCCTGCACGCGCAGGTCACGCAGTCTCTGATGGAGAATCAAGCATGACAGTCCCCAGGGTATTTATTGACGGTGAGGCCGGAACGACGGGCCTGCAGATCCGGCAGCGGCTTCAGGGCCGCGCGGATATCGAGCTGCTGAGCATCGACCCGGCGCGGCGCAAGGACAGCGCGGCGCGGGCGGAGTTGCTGAACGCGGCGGACGTTTCGATTCTGTGTCTGCATGACGACGCGGCGCGCGAGGCGGTCACGCTGACCACGAACCCGGCGGCGCGCCTGCTGGACGCGAGTACGGCGCACCGGGTGAATCCGGCGTGGGTGTTCGGCTTTCCGGAACTGAACGCGGGGCAGGCGGACGCGATCCGCGCGGCGCGCTTCGTGGCGAACCCCGGCTGTTACAGCACGGGCGCGATCTCGCTGCTGGCCCCGCTGACGGGCGCGGGCCTGATCCCGGCGGACTTCCCGGTCAGTATCCAGGGGTACAGCGGCTACACCGGTGGGGGCCGGGCGCTGGTGGACGCGCACGAGAGGGGCGAGGCTCACCCGATGCGGGGCGCGTTCCTGAGTTACGCGCTGGGGCTGGGGCACAAGCACATCCCCGAGACGATGCGCTACGGGGGCCTGAGCCGCACGCCGGTGTTCACGCCGAACGTGGGCGCGTGGGCGCAGGGCATGACCGTGACCATCCCGCTGCACCTGCGCGAGCTGGGCACCACCCCAGACGCGCTGCACGCGGCTTTGAAAGCGCATTACGCCGGGCAGCCGTACGTGCGCGTGTTCGACATGTCCGACAACCCGGAGGTGCTGGACCCGCAGACCCTGAACGGCACGAACGACCTGGAGCTGTTCGTGTACCCGTCCGCCGACGGTGAGCGGGCGCTGCTGGCCGCGCGGCTGGACAACCTCGGGAAGGGCGCGGGTGGGGCGGCCGTGCAGAACCTGAACCTCATGCTGGGACTATGATTCCGCTCCGGGATCCCCGGAGCCGACTGGAAGGAGCAGGAATGAGACGACGGAGACGGAGTGGAGTGACCGGAGCGGAGCGCAGGGCACGTAGCGGAGTCGCCGGAGCGGGGCAGTCGTGACGGGCGCGAGCAAGCTGGACATCAACCGTGAGACGACGCTGTGCATGAGCGTGTCGGCCCGCCCCAGTAACTTCGGGACGCGCTTTCATAATCACCTGTACGCGGCGCTGGGCCTGAACTTCGTGTACAAGGCCTTCGGCGTGCAGGACATCACGGGCGTCGTGGGGGGCATCCGGGCGCTGGGCGTGCGCGGCTGCGCGGTCAGCATGCCGTTCAAGGAAGCGGTGATTCCGCTGCTGGACGAACTGGACGCCTCGGCGGCCGCCATCGGGTCCGTGAACACCATCGTGAACACGGGCGGGCACCTGAAGGCCTTCAACACCGATTACACCGCCATTCAGATCCTGATCGAGCGGCACGCACTGAACCGGGGGGCGCGGGTGGTGCTGCGCGGCAGCGGCGGCATGGGCAAGGCCGTGGCGAGCGCCCTGCGGGACGCGGGCTTCACGCGCGGCGTGATCGTCGCCCGCAACGAGGAGGCCGGGCGGGAACTGGCGGGGAGGTGCGCCTGGGACTGGCAACCCACGACGCCCGACGTTCAGGACGGTGACCTGCTCGTGAACGTCACGCCCCTGGGCATGGCAGGAGCCGATGAGCACACGCTGGCCTTCACGCCCGAGCAGATCGCGCGCGCGGGCACGGTGTTCGACGTGGTCGCCCTGCCCAGCGAGACGCCCCTGATCGTGGAGGCGCGGCGGCAGGGGAGGCCCGTCGTCACGGGTCTGGAGGTCGTGGCGCTCCAGGCGCTGGAGCAGTTCGTGCTGTACACCGGTGTGCGCCCGACGGACGAGCAGGTCCAGGCAGCTGTGGCCTTCGCGCGCACCTGATCCCAGTCGCCTCCGCTGCCCCCTTGAAATGACCGGCCGGATAGGGTGAAGTCTGCTCAGGTCCGGCCGGTCGCGTGGTGCGCGGCGGGCAGGCCAGGGGAGGGCAGCATGAAGCGACAGCAGCGGCAGTCGGCGGCGTGGATGCGGGCAGCGGTGGTGGGAGTGGGCGCCCTGGGTCTGGTCGGGTGCGTGCCCACCTCGTCCGTGATCCCGAACGATTTCACGGACTTCAGTGACGCGCAGCAGGCCGCGATCTGCGCCGCGTCGCCGCGCGTGGGGCCGATGGGCATCCTGGAGTACGGAACGGGCGCGGCGACCGGGAGTGTCCCGCCGGACTACGCCCTGAACTGCCCGGACCTGCGCGTGACCGCCGAACGCTGGACCGTGACCGTCTGGGCGCCCACGGTCACGGCCGCGCTGGCCGCGTTCCTGCCCGAGGCCGAGTTCCTGACGTACTACGCGGACCTGCGCGTGCGCGTCACGGATACCCAGGTGAGCGCCGACCCGATCGATTCGGTGCCGGAAGCGCTGCTGGACGAGGTGCGGCGCGTGACCGTGACCGTCACGCCGCTGGGCGGGCCAGCGCAACCGGTCCTGCGGGGTGGGGTGGTCACGCCCGTCACGCTGGAACCCGGCGCGACCTACCGCATCGACATCCGCACGGACCGCATGCCGAATCCCTGGCCGTCCGTGACGCTCGACCCGGCGTCCGGGACGGTGCAGGCGCAACTGGCCCGCTGACCTCCGCACCCCGCTCATACGGACTGCCGTTTGTTTCGCCGACAACCCGGAACCCGTTTTGCTCCTACCCGCTCCGCTCGGATTGAACGGGTTTTGCAACCCATTCAATCGGAGTCCGTATCAGTCGGGGTCGCTGGCGTCGCGCAGGTGGGACTGCACCTGAATGTCCCCGTAGGTTTCGTCCTGCTGCACGCTGAAGTTCCCCTCCTTGACCCCCTCCAGCAGCGCGGCGAAGTAGGTGGTCTGCTCGCCCCAGTCCTGGGTGGGAATGCCCCGGAACGTGAAGGTCCGCAGGCGCGTGCCGAAGGCGCGCAGGGCGCCCAGCGCGTCGGCCAGGGTCAGGCGGTCGCGGGCCAGCAGCGGCACCTCGACCTGCCGCACGGCGTTCTGCGCGGCCTTCACGAGCCGGGCGAGGCTGCCCTGCGGGTTGCGGGGCCGTTCGCGGCGCGGCAGGTTCACGGGCACGGCGCGGGCGGGGATCAGGCCCTCGCGCTCGCGGCGTCGGGCGGCCAGGAAGCCGACCAGCGCGTCCAGTTCCGCCAGGGCCTCCACGCCCCCCAGCACGTCGTCCAGCGGCTCGTCCCACCCGTCGCCCGGTTCGGGGTCGTCCGGCTCGGGTTGTGGCAGCAGTAGCCGGGCTTTCAGGGCGATCACGGCGGCCAGGGTGGGCAGCAGGTCCGGCCAGGCGCTCAGGGGTCCGCCCGTCACGGCCTGCGCCCAGGCCAGCACGTCCCGCGTGAGGCGCAGCAGCGGCACCTCGCCCGGCCCGACCCGGCCGGTCCGGAGGGCCGACGCGAGGTCCGTCAGGCTGCCCGTGAACGCCGGAAGTTGCACGGTGAACCCCTCCCCGGCCGGGGGCGGCGGGGCAGGGGAGGGCCGGGCGGGCGCGGCAGTCACGGGGGCGGTGGTCACAGGGGCGGCGGTCACGGGGACAGGGCTCAGAGTTTCAGGAACCCGACCTTCTCGCGCACTTCCTCCATGATCGGCTGCGCGGTGGCGCGGGCTTCCTTCGCGCCCTGCGCCAGCGCGTCACGCACGAAGTCCGGGTCGGCCTTCAGCGCCTCGGCCCGCTCGTGAATGGGGCTCAGGTGCTCGGTCATGCCGGCCAGCAGCGTCTTCTTGCAGTCGATGCAGCCGATCCCGGCCGTGCGGCACCCGGCGTCCACGGTCTGCAACGTATCCAGGTCGCTGAACAGCTTGTGGTAATCGAAGATCAGGCACACGTCCGGGTTGCCGGGGTCGGTGCGGCGCACGCGGGCCGGGTCGGTCGGCGCGACCCGCAGCTTCTGCCAGATGGCGTCCAGCGGTTCCAGAATCCCGATGGTGCTGCCCGGCCCCTTGCTCTTGCCCATCTTGCCGTTGCCGTCCACGCCGGGAATCCGCAGGGCCTGCTTCTCGTACACGGCCTTCGGTTCCGGGAACGTCTCGCCGAACGCGTGGTTGAACTTCCGGGCGATCTCGCGCGTCAGCTCGATGTGCTGCGTCTGGTCCTCACCGACCGGCACGGTATCGGCCTTGTACAGCAGGATGTCGGCGGCCATCAGGGCCGGGTACATCAGCAGGCCCGCCGGAATGCTCTCCAGCTGCTCGGACTTGTCCTTGTACTGCGTCATGCGTTCCAGCTCACCGACCGGCGTCAGGGTCGTGAAGATCCACGCGAGTTCCTGATGCTCGGGCACATGCGACTGCACGAAGAACGTCACCCGGCTCGGGTCGAGGCCCACGGCGAAGTTCGCGAGCGCCATCTCGAAGGTCCGCTGCGCCAGCAGCCTGGGGTCGAACGACGCGGGGTTCGTGATGGCATGCAGGTCCACCACGCAGTAGATGGAGTTCTTCCCGAACTCCTCACCCAGCCGCACGTAATTACGCATGGCCCCGAAGTAATTCCCGATGTGAGGCTCGCCGGTCGGCTGGATTCCTGAAAAGACACGCGGCATAACCCCGTGATTCTAGCGGGCGGCGCCCACAAAAAGCAGGCGGCATGAAAAAACCCCGCACAGGGCGGGGCTTTCTCCGGGTACAGTCCGTATTACTGGTCGGCGGGCGGCGCGGCCGGGGTTTCGCCTTCGGCGGCCGGGGCGTCGCCGTCGGCAGGAGCGGCGCTGTCCTTCCCGCTGCTGTCCTCGGCGGCCGGGGTCTTGGGCGTCTGCGCGTCCACGCGCTTCTGCTGCGCGGCCAGCACGGCTTCCAGGTTGTTCTTGGCTTTCAGGCTGGCCACCTGGGCGTCCAGGAACTTCTGGCCTTCCTCGCTCTTCTTCTGGGCCAGGACCTGCGTCTCGATCTGGTCGCGCACGGCGCTCAGCGGCTGGGTCGCAGCGGGTTTCAGGTCGGTCACGAACGCCACCGAGTACCGCTCCCCGACCTTCACGGGGTCGGTCAGGCTGCCTTCACCCGCGTCACGCAGGCTGCGGGCCTCGAACACGGCGGCGTTCAGTTCCTCGCCGAGTTTGCCGTCGCCGGCCGTGACGCTGCCGCGCTCGCTGACCGTGCCGCCCGCCTTGCCGGCCGCCGCCGCGAAGTCCGCCCTGCCGTCGTAGCTGTTGCGGAACGCTAGGGCCGCCGCCTGGGTCTTGAAGCTCGCCTCGAGAACCGTGCCGCTGGCGGGCGTCTGGAACTGCTCGCGGTTCTCGGTGTAGAAGCTGCTGATGTCGGCGTCCGTGACCTTCACGTTCCGCGCGCCGTACGCGGCGATCCCGGCCGTCAGTTCCTGCTGCGTGCCGGTCAGGTTCAGTTTCAGGCGCTCGATCAGGGTGGGCGCGGCGTACCCGGCGATCAGCTGCTGCGTCACCTGGGGTTTCAGGATGGAGTTCACGAGCTGCGCGGCCTGCGCGGGGTCCACCTGTTGCAGCAGCGCCGTGAACTGCTGGTTGTTCACGACCTGCTCGATCACCTTCGAGTACGGGATGTTCTTTCCGGCGACGGTCGCGACCGTCGGGTCCTCGACCTTCCAGTTCAGGTCCTTGAACTCGATCTTGGCGTCTTTTTCCAGGCCGGCCACCCAGGCTTCCACGGCGGCGTTCTTCTTCTGCTCGTTCACGGCCGTCACGAGGTCACTGCGGGCTTCCGCGAAGGGTTTCGGGGCGGGCGCGAGGTACTTCTCGACCTTCACGACATAGAACTTGCCGCCGCTCTCGATCACGTCGGTCAGGCCGCCGTCGGTCAGGGCGAACGCAGCCGTGCCCACCTCGGCGGGCAGCGCCACCTGCGCCACGGGGCGGGGCGCACCGTTCTCGATGGGGCCCAGGGCGCCGCCACGGTCGGCGAACTCGCTGCTGTTGGCCTTGGCCAGAGCGGCGAAGTCCGCGCCGCCCTGCGCCTGCTTCAGCAGCGCCTGCGCCTTGGCCTTGTCGGCCACGACGATCTGACGGGCCTGAATGCGGGCGTCCGTCTGGAATTTCTCGGTGTTCAGGTCGTAGTACGCGCGCAGTTCCGCGTCGGTCGCGGCGGGCACGCCCTTCTTGATCTCCTCGACGCGGCGCTCGATGGCGAGGCTCTGACGGACCTGCTCACGGTACGAGCTGTCGGTCAGGCCCGCACCCTGCAGCGCGTCCGTCCAGGCCTTGCTGTCGGTCAGCTGGTTGGCCTCGCGGACTTCCGTGACCTTGGCGGCCACGTCGGCGCGGCTCACGCGGATGTCCTTCACGGCGTTACGGACCAGCGTCTGCTGGATCTGCTGCGCGACCACGAAGGTCTTGAAGTCGTCGCCCAGCACGCCGGTATCGGCGCTGGCCAGGACGGGGTTGGCGCGGCGGGCCGCTTCGAGTTCCTCGACGGTGACGGTCGTGCCGTTCACGGTCAGGGCGGGCGTGCCGGTCTGCCGGTTGAACAGCTCCCCGACGTTCGGGGTGAACTGGAACGCCATGCCCGCGACGAGCAGCAGGGCCAGAACGCCCAGCATGACGTTCACGATTTTCTTCTTGTTCACTTGATCTCCTTCATGCGAAGTGCTAGGGTACGCGAGCTATGCACTCGTAGCTCAGGTGGATAGAGCGTTGGCCTCCGAAGCCAAAGGCCACTGGTTCAAGTCCAGTCGAGTGCACCATAAGATCCATGAACGCCACCCTCAGGGGTGGTGTTTTTGTTCAGGGGTCCGCCCGTCACGCGCGGGCGCCTTGGCGGGGTTGTCTGGAGTCGCACGCGCCGGATTCTAGCACGCAAGATTAAGCGGGCGTGAAGCGGGAAACAGCGTCTACGCCACTCTTTTTCGGTGCCCGTAAGACCGGGGGGCGGCGGCCCGACCGTGCCCTGCGTTCCCACCCGCCCCCGCCGCGCCCTGTACGCTGTGCCTCATGAGTGCCCCGATCAACCTCCTGACCCTGCTCGAAACGCTGCCCGGCTCGTACGCCGGCCCCGCCCGCCCCGACGAGGCTCCCTACGGCCTGGTCGGCGTGGGCGAGGGCACCCTGGCCGCCGCCATCGCCCAGACCCTGATCGCCAGCAGCCTCACGCGCGGCGGCACGCAGTTCGTGCTCGGCAGCCCCGACGCCAGCGCCCTCGCCACCGATTACGCCGACCTGGCCGTCGTGGCCGGCGCGAACGCCCGCCGCGTCGCCACCGGCGGCACCCCCGAGGAGATCGACGTGCTCGTGCCCGGCGGGCCGCTCGCCACGTACCACTTCGCGCAGTTCGTCGCGCACGCCAGCGGCCACAGCGACGAGGCCGCCGCCGCCGACGCCCTGCTGGCCGACCTCGCCGCACGCTGCGCCCCGCACGTCACCGAGAACAACCCCGCCCGCGACCTCGCCTGGAGCCTGTGGGGCCGCACGCCCCTGCTGCTCGCCGCGCCCGAAGCCGAGGCCCTCCCGCACGCGTGGCAGCACCTGCTGGCCCGCACCAGCAAGACCCTGAGCATCCCGGTCCTGGGCGACCCGCTGCCCTTCGTGACGGGCGCGTTCGAGGCGCAGCACGAGAAAGGCGACGCCAAGGTCGCGCTGATCCTCGGCGACGCCGACGACACCCTGATGCTGGCCCGCGAGATCCTCGAAAGCCGCATCGACGAGATCATCCACGTCCCGTACCCGGACGGCGCCGTCGGCTACCCCGCCGCGCTGGCCCTGTGGTACTTCGGCGCGTGGGTCGCCGCGTACCTCGCCGAACGTTACGAGCAGCAGCCCGGCGACCTGCCCGTCCTGGCCCGCGCGCAGGGCGTCATGAGCGGCGAGGACCGCGAGAACGCCCGCCTCGCCGCGCCCCGCGACGACCTGCGCCGCACCAACGTCCTGAAAGACTGGGCCGACGATCAGGACGTGGACGACGTGGAACTCGACGAGGACGACCTGGACGACGAGTAATCCGTTTGCGGGGCGCGGGAGGCGGGACGCAGTGGTTCTCCACCGCGCCCTGCCTCCCGCGTCCCGCCCCCCTCAGTGCAGGGGCCAGTTCAATGGAGAGGAACGTGTCCGGGGAAGCCGATGAGCAGGTCGAGCAGGTCGCCGACCATGGCGCTGGCGGTGACCATGCCGCCGGCGCCGCCCCCGGCGAAGATCAGGGTGCCGCATTCCTCGCCCTCGTAGACCATGGCGTTGCGGCTGGCTCCGGCGGTGCACAGCGGGTGCGTTTCCGGCAGGGATTGCGGGGCGACGCGGGCCTGCCACTCGCCGCCGACGGATTCGAGTTCCGCGACGAGTTTGATGCGTTCGCCGCGTTCGCGGGCGGCCTGGATGTCGTCCTGCGTGATGTGCTCGATGCCCTGCACCTGCACGCGGTCGTAGCGGAAGTTCCCGTCGGCGCAGAAGCGGGCCAGGACCGTGAGTTTGTGCGCGGTGTCGAACCCGCCGACGTCCAGGGTGGGCGGGTCCTCGGCGTACCCGAGCGCCTGGGCCTCGGCGAGGGCCTGCGCGTAGTCGCGGCCCTGTTCCATCTGCGTCAGGATGTACAGGCAGGTGCCGTTCAGCACGGCCTGAAGGCGCGTGAAGGTGCTGGCGCGCAGCACGGTGCTCATGGGGCCGATGACGGGCGTGCCGGCCATCACGGACGCCTCGTAGTACAGTTTGCCGTTCAGGGCGTAGTCGCGCAGTTCGTCCCAGCATTCGGCCAGCAGCGCCTTGTTCGCCGTGATGACGGGCCGCCCGGAGCGCAGGTAGGGGCGCAACATGGTCATGGGGAGCTGCACGCCGCCCATCGCCTCGATCACGACCTCGCACTCCTGCAGGAAGGCGGGGTCGGTGGTCAGGGGCGTGCCGGCCGGAATGCGACGCTCGCGGGCCGTGTCGCGCACCAGGACGCCCACGACCTCGATCTTCACGCCCAGGTCCGCGAAGATCGCCCCGCGACGTTCGATCAGGTTCAGGACGTCCTGGCCCACGGTGCCACAGCCGAGCATGCCCACAGTCACGGTTCTCATGCGCCCGACTGTAGCGCCCGGCCCCCGGCGTCCGGGCGGGCCGGGATAGGTGTGGGCAGTGGGGGATGCGCGCGCCGGTTCCATTGAACGTGAAGCCTTTCATTTGAAACGCCCAAGGGCCTCGGCCTTCCGTATCAGTGGCTCAGAGGGCGGGACGCTAGACTGCGTGCATGTTTCCCGTGTCCATCTTCCGTCCGCTCCGTCTGTGCCCTCCCTGGGCCGGGCGTCAGGTCCGGTCCACATGAGTGCCCGCCTGACCGAACTGACCGCCGAATTCGGCATGGTCGAGCGCGCCCTGGGCGACCCGGCCGCGCTGGCCGACTCCCGCGAGTACGCCCGCCTGACCCGCCGTCACCGCGAACTGCTCCCGCTGGTCACGCTGCTGCGTGAACGCGACAGCGTGCAGGCCGACCTGGACGGCGCGCGCGAACTGCTGAGCGACCCGGACATGCGTGAACTGGCCGCCAGCGAGATCCCGCCCCTGGAAGCCCGCCTGAAGGACATCGAGGCCGAACTGGTGGTCCTGCTGCTGCCCACCGACCCGGACGACGCCAAGGACGTGATCCTGGAACTGCGCGCCGGGGCGGGCGGGGCCGAGGCGGGCCTGTTCGTGATGGACCTGCTGCGCATGTACACCCGCTACGTGGAGGGCGCGGGCCTGCGCCTGAACGTTCTGGACGCCAACGAGAGCGACCTGGGCGGCGCCAGCCGGGTCGTGGCGGAGGTCACGGGGGACGGCGCGTTCCGGGCGTTGCGCTGGGAGCGCGGCGTTCACCGCGTGCAGCGCGTGCCTGCCACCGAGAGCCAGGGCCGCATCCACACGAGTACCGTCACGGTCGCCGTGCTGCCCGAGGCGGACACGGCCGAGGTGCAGCTGGACCTGTCCGAGGTGCGAATCGACGTGTTCCGCTCGCAGGGTGCGGGCGGGCAGGGCGTGAACACCACCGACTCGGCCGTGCGCGCCGTGTACCGCGCCGGCACGCCCGACGAGATCATGGTCGTGTGCCAGGACGGCCGCTCGCAGATCAAGAACCGCGAGAAGGCGCTGGTGGTCCTCGCGTCGCGCCTCGCCGAGCGGGAACGGGCCGCCCGCGAGGAACGCGAACGCTCGCAGCGGGCCGCGCAGGTCGGCAGTGGCGACCGCAGCGAGAAGATCCGCACGTACAACTACCCGCAGAACCGCGTGACCGACCACCGCCTCGAAGGCGAGGGCAAGAACCACCCGCTCGACAGCGTGATCGCCGGGAACCTCGCGCCGGTCGTGGCGGCCCTGGCGCGCGCGCAGCGGGAACTGCAACTCATGGACATGCAGGGCCAGGAGGGACAGCATGGCGCGGCGTGACCTGCTGGTCGCCGCCGGCATCCTGCGTGACCGCCTGGGGCGGGTGCTGCTCGTCGGGAACGACTGGCAGGGCCACGGCCGGGTGCGCCACACCCTGCCCGGCGGGGTCGTGGAGCCCGGCGAGACGCTCCCGGAAGCGCTGTACCGCGAGATCTTCGAGGAAACCGGCCTGAAACTCACGGGCATCAAGCACATGGCCTACACGGTGCACATCGAGGACGAGCGCCGGGGCGAGCGCGCCATCGCCGTGGCGTTCGAGGCCACCTGGGACGGACTGCTGAACCCTGCCGACCCGGACGGCTTCATCGTCGAGGCGCGCTTCTGCACCCTGGAGGAGGCGCTCGACCTGATCGAATCCCCGCCCATGCGGGAGCCCCTGAGTGATTTCCTGAAGACAGGGGAGCCCGGACGGTTCTACGCGTTCAAGGGCTGGGACGGGCGGGGAGGACTGCGCATACCGGCGCTGAAACCCCGCCCCTGATGTTTGGCGCATGAGAACGCCCCGGCCGTCAGGGGGCCGGGGCGTTCCCGTGCGCCGGGTGTCCGGGGTCATACGGACTGCCGTTTGTTTCGTCGGCAATCCGGAACTTCACCGGATTGCCGGCTCCACGTCCGGAACCCGTTTTGCTCCCACTCTGCGGAGCAGCTCTACGAGTCGCTTCGCTCGGATTGAATGGGCTGCAAAGCCAGTTCAATCGGAGTCCGTATCAGTAGTCGACAGCCAGGATCTCGAACTCGGCGTTGCCCTTGGGCAGCTGCACCGTGACCTTCTCACCGGCCCGGCGGCCGGCCAGGGCCTTGCCGATGGGGCTGGCGTCGCTGATCTTGCCCTTGAGCACGTCGACCTCGTAGGTGCCGACCAGTTCGAAGCGGTGCTCCTTGCCCTTGGCGTCTTTCACGGTGACTTTGGCGCCCAGGCCGGCGCCGCCGCTGCTGTCTTCCTCGATGATCACCGAGCGCTCCAGCTGGCTTTCCAGTTCCGAGATGCGGGCCTCGTTCTCGGATTGCTGCATGCGGGCCTCGTCGTACGCGGCACTTTCCCGCAGGTCGCCGTCGGCGATGGCGCGCCCCATGTTCTCGGAGATCTCCTCACGCTTGGTGGTTTTCAGGAAGTGAAGGGTTTCGAGCAGTTTGTCATACCCGCGCTGGGTCATGGTGATGCGTTCTTTCGTCATAGACAGTCAAGTATAGAGCGTCCGGACCTGACCGTGCATGTGACGCGCGCCGCTGCCCGGCAGGCGTGGGGCGGGCACATGAGGCCGGACATGAAGAAGTCCTCGCGCCGCTCCCCACCTGCCCCCGCGCGGGGCCGGGTACGCTGCCCACATGACCCGCAAGAACGATTCCGACTACGCCCCGGAAGGGGAAGTGCGCGACGACGGCACCACCGGCGAACTGCTGCAGGACAAGATGGCGGCCGAGAGCCTGCTGCGCGGCGCGGCCGACGCCGACGGCACCAACCCCAACGACCAGCCGGGCTTCAACGACGGTGTGCTGGGCGGCCATGACTTCGAGGACCGCCAGGGCACCCCGAACAACGACGGTGACAGCGACCTCGAGGGCCGCGCGAGCGGGGGAGAGGGCGCGCACCGCAGCGGCGGCGTGGACGGCGGCCCCGCCCGCACCACCCCACTGCCCGGCACCCAGAAGTAACCACCCCTTGCAGGAACGCCCCGACCAGATCACCGGCCGGGGCGCTTCTGCGTGAGGTCAGCGGCTGTCGCTGCTCAGGCCCAGGTTCTCGGCCACCGCCTGCTGCGCCTGCTTCTGCGAGTCCATGACCTCCACCTCGACCTGCTCGCCGCTTTCGAGGTCCATCACGAAGTGGTCGCCGTCCAGCCGGACCCGCGAGAGGATCTGCTCGTCGCCCTGCGGGCGGGTCGTGGCGCGCAGTTCCACGAACCGGCGCAGCGGCGTGCGGATGACCTTGGGGGCCAGGATCTCCTCGACCTGAAAGATGCCGCCCGAGTTGTTCATGGTCACGCTGATCAGCACCGGCTTGTCGCGGCCCCGCTCGATGACGACCTGATCCACGGCCAGCGCGCTGATCGAGTGGATGTCCACGCTGCCCAGGCTGAACGCCTTGCGGCCCCGGCCCTTGGTGATGTCCGTGCCGTCCGCGACCGCCACGATGCCGCCCTCGACCGTCAGCGGGGCGGGATTCAGGTCGTGGCAGTTGATGGCGCCCAGAATGAACGACCGGACCTTGGTGCGCTTGAACGGATCCGGGTACAGCGGCCCCATGATGCGGTCCAGGATCGGCAGGGCCAGCGCCACGCCGTGCGCCTCGTGCCCCGCCCGGTGAATCTGGTTGCCGATGTCGTGCAGCATGGTTCCCAGGATCACGGTCAGGAACACGTCGTCGGGGTCGCCCACGCCGGATTCCATCAGGTCGGGTTTCACGCCGCCCTCCAGCAGCAGTTCCGTGATCGCCATGCCCGCCGCGCCGGTGATGAACGCGTGCACGCGCCCGTGGTCGTTGTACCCCAGCTTGCGCATGGTGATGTAGTTCGCCATGTCCCAGTGGGCCAGGGCCTCCGGGTCGCCGCGCAGCGCCTCGTAGGCGGCCAGCGCGCGCGGGAAGGCCTGCAGGTCCGCGCGGATCGCCTGATTGGCCTCCTCGATCAGCTTGGCGCGCGGCGTGGTGAACTCCACGACCCGCTGACCGTTCGGCGTGGTGGGTGCGGCCCCGTCGCGGCCCGCCTCGTTACGTCCGGCCACGTCGCTGACGACGCCGCTCTCGACGCTCAGCCGGAACTTCTGCGGGTTGCCCTTCCCGTCGGAGGGGCCGCCCTTCTCACTCACCCTGGAACTCCGCCGGGCGTTTGTTCAGGAAGGCGTCCACGCCCTCGCGGAAGTCCTTGGTGGCGACCGTCATGCCGAACAGGTCCGCCTCGATCTCCAGGCCGCCTTCGAGGGTGGTGTCCATGCCGCGCCGCACGGCTTCCTTGACCAGCGACACGGCAATCGGAGCGTTTTTCAGCATGGCCTCAGCGACCTCGCGGGCCTTGGTCAGGGCGTTGTCGGCCACGTAGTTCACGAGACCCATGGCGAGCGCCTCGTCGGCCTTGACCTGCCGGGCCGTGAGGATCAGGTCCAGGGCGCGGCCCGTGCCGATCAGGCGCGGCAGGCGCTGCGTTCCCCCGAAACCGGGAATCAGGCCCAGACCCGTTTCCGGCAGGCCCAGGCGGGCGCCCGTGGAGGCCACGCGCACGTCGCAGGCCAGCGCCAGTTCCAGCCCGCCGCCCAGCGCGTACCCGTTGATGGCCGCGATCACGGGAATGGGCAGGCTGCTGATCTGATGCATGACGTCCTGCCCGGCCAGCGCCAGTTCACGGCCGTCGTACACGCCCTCCAGGTCACCGAACTCGCTGATGTCCGCGCCCGCCACGAAGGCCTTCTCGCCGCTGCCCGTGATGATCAGCGCGCCCACCTCGGCGTCCTCGATGATCATGTTCACGGCCTGCGCGATCTCCGAGAGGGTATCGGCGTTCAGGGCGTTCAGCGCGCGGGGGCGGTTGATGGTCAGCACGGCGATGGGGCCATGCTGGTCGATCTGCACGTTGTCGAATTCCAGTTCGTCGAGTTGAGTCATGGGTTTATCCTGCCACAGCCCGCGCCGCCACAGCCCACGCTGCTGGCCATGTCGCGCGCCCGTCACTGCCCGCGCCCGGCCCCCGCCTGTCCGGGAATGGCGGAGGGCCACGGCGCAGAACATCGCCGTGGCCCTCCGGGTTGCGTTCTGGCGTTACCTGGCGTCGTTCGCGGCGAGCGTCACGATGGCGCCCAGCGCCACGCGCACCATGCGGTCCACCCCGGCCGCCAGCACCTCGTCAGGCACCAGTTGCGGATCGCCGATGTCGTTGCTGCACGCGGTCAGGCACGCGGCGCGCAGGCCGCGCTGCGCGGCGATCAGGAAGATGGCGCTGGCTTCCATCTCGAAGCCCAGCACGCCCCGTCCCGCCCACAGGCGCGCGTGTTCGGGCGTGCTGGCGTAGAAGGCGTCCTCGGTCATGACCAGTCCCACATGGTGCGGGGCGTTCTGCTCGCGGGCGGCCTTCACGCTGGCCTCCACGACCTCGAAGCTGGCGGCCGGGGCGTACGGCGCGCCACCCAGCATCTGGCGGGTGGTGCCGTCGTTGGGTACGGCGGCCGTGGCGATCACGAGGTCGCCGGGTGCGACGCTGGGGGTCGCGCCGCCCAGGGTGCCCACGCGGATCAGGGTGGTGGCGCCCAGCCGCGCGAGTTCCTCGGTCACGATGGCGGCGCTGGGGCAGCCCATCCCGGTGGTCTGCACGCTGACCGGGACGCCCTGGTACGTCCCGGTGAAGCCCAGCAGCTGGCGGTGGCTGGTGTACTCGCGGGCATTTTCCAGGTAGGTCTGCGCGATGTGCCGCGCGCGGTTGGGGTCGCCCGGAAGCAGCACGTAGGGGGCGACGTCTCCGGGCTGGGCGCGAACGTGAATCTGACTCATGCGCGGAGTATAAGGGGCCGCCTGTCGCGCGTCGCGGGGCGGAGGCTCGCCGGCGCAGGCCCCGTCGGCTGGAAAGGCCATGAGAGTTCCCTCATGAGGAGGCTGCATTGGCATTCCGACAGGCTTCTCATGTGGATGCCGATACTGCCGTCACCTGCGCCCAAAGTCTCTCTCACCATAAATGACCACTCTGTCATCACGGGCTCACAAAAGAGTCGAATCAACGAATCGACACGGAAACCGCACCTGACCGCAAGGGCAACCGTACATAAATTCACAAATCACTCACGGCTGGTGCCTACGGTGACAGTAGGAAAGCGGAGAAAGTCACGGGGTCCCGGCCCTTCTTCCCGCAGCCGAACGAACCAAGGAGAACATCATGCGCAAATCACTGATCATCGCGTCCACCCTGGCCCTGAGCCTCGGCGCTGCCAGCGCCCAGACCGCCACCACCACCGCCGCCCCCGCACAGGTCACCCTGAGTGACGTGCCCGCCGGCCACTGGGCCAAGGACGCCGTGGACCGGATCGTTCAGTGCGGCCTGATCCAGGGTTACCCCGACGGCACCTACCGCGGCAACCAGAACCTGACCCGCTACGAAGCTGCCCTGATCTTCTACCGCGCCCTCCAGACCGGCGCGCTCAGCAACTGCGGCCTGAGCCAGGAAGACATGACGGCCGTCGCCAACGGCATGCAGGAAGTCAGCACCGAACTGGCCGCCATCGCCAGCCGCGTGACCGACCTCGAGAAACTCACCGCCGACCAGCAGGCCCGCATCGACGCCCTGGAAGCCAAGATCGAAGGCATGGGCGCCGGCGCTGCCAGCACCGACACCGCTGCCATGACCGCCCGCATCGACGCGCTCGAAGCGGCCATCCGCAACATCCCCGCCGGTCCCCAGGGTCCGGCCGGTCCCGCTGGCCCTGCCGGCCCCGTCGGCCCCCAGGGCCCTGCCGGCCCCGCCGGGACGAGCGCCAGCGGCACCGTGACCACCACCCCCAGCACGCCCGCGACCGGTACTGTGGTGATCGGGGACACCGCTCCTGCCACCAGCATGGCCCAGCGTGACCTGTACGTCGGCATCAACGGCGGCGTGAAGGGTGCCGCCACCGGCTCCGAGTGCCGCAGCGTGGACGGCAAGAACACGGCGGTCGGCTATTGCTTCAGCGGCGGCGCCGTGATCGGCAAGAGCAACGTGATCGGCCCGGTCGGCGTGCGCGTCGCCGGCGACTACCAGCCCGGCTACAACGCCATCAGCGGCGACGTCAGTGCCACCTACGACATCAGCACCGGCAGCAACCTGACCCCCTACGTGGGCGCCGGTCTGGGCCTCACCAGCAGCCAGAAGCGTAACGACACCACCAAGAACGAGTCCGACGTGTACGTCAACGCCGTGCTGGGTGCCGACTACCGCATCACCGACAGCATCTCCGCCTACGTCGAAGGCGGCGGCAAGTACTACCTGAGCAACAAGGGCTACGGCACCGGCCTGGCCACCGCCGACAAGAGCGGCTTCAACCTCGGCGCGAAAGCCGGCGTGAAGTTCTTCTTCTGAACCTGAGCACTCCCGCGATCTGATCACCGGATCGCAGGCAGCAGGAGCGGCTCCCACCACGGGGGCCGCCCCTGTCGTATTCCCCGCAGCCTGATGGAAGCGCCCCAGCTTCCTTTCGCGCTGCTGGCCGCGCGGTAGACTGACGGTCATGCGCCTCGTCTCCTTCCTTCAGGTGCTGTTACTGCTCGGCATCGCCGCCTACCTGGCGCTGTTCGCGCTGGAAAATCCCGCTCTGGTGCGTCTGCCCCTGCCGTTCGGCCGGGGTGAACTGACCGTCTCGGTCGGCGTGAGCGTCAGCCTGTTCCTGCTGCTGGGCGCGACCTTCATGGCGCTGCTGCTGCTGCCCGGCCTGTGGCGCGAACGCCAGCGCCGTCACCGTGAGGCCCGTGAACGCCGCGCGGCGGAGGACCGCCTGACCGCCACCCTTCAGGCCCGCCTGGGCGCCATGCTGCCCCTGACCTCCGAACCGGCCGAACAGGAGCCCGCGTGACCCGCCGCGCCGCGCCGCCCACCGAGTGGCTGCTGGCCCCGCCCGCCAGCCGTGAGCAACTGCTGGACACCATGCGCCGCTGGCGGGTGTCCCCTCCGCTGGCGCAGGTCCTGAGCGGGCGTGGGCTGAGCGCCGCGCTGCTGGACCCACCCCTGACCCTGACGCCCAACCCGGCCCTGCGGGAAGCGGCCGCCCGGATCGTGCAGGCCATCCGCGAACGCAAACGCATCCGCATCCACGGGGATTACGACGCGGACGGCGTGAGCGCCACCGCCACCCTGGTCCTGGGCCTGCGCGACCTGGACGCCGACGTGCACGGCTTCATCCCGCACCGCCTGAACGAGGGGTACGGCGTCCACCCGGATCGCGTGCCGGAACACGCCGCCGCCTGCGACCTGCTCGTGACGGTGGACTGCGGCGTGACCAACCACGACGAGGTGCGCGCCCTGCTGGACCACGGCACGCAGGTCATCGTGACCGACCACCACGCGCCCGGCGACGAATTCCCGGACGCGCTGGTCGTCCACCCGAGCCTGACCACCGACTTCGACCACGACCTGCACAACCTGACCGGTGCGGGCGTCGCGTACCACCTGCTGTGGGCCGTGAACGACCTGCTGGGGCTACCGGAACCCCGCCCCTACGCGGCCCTGGCGACCCTGGGCACCGTGGCCGACGTGGCCCCCCTGATCGGCGAGAACCGCGCTCTGGTCCGCGCCGGACTGGACGCCCTGGCCGACACCGAACTGCCGGGCCTGCGCGCCCTGCTGGACGCCGGACGGGTCCGCCGACCCACCGCGCGGGACGTGGCGTTTATCCTCGCGCCTCGCATCAACGCCGCCGGGCGCATGGGCGAGGCTGATGTGGCCCTGGACCTGCTCACGCAGCGCAGCCCGCACGAGGCCGCCCGCCTCGCCGAGTACCTGGAAATCCGCAACCTGGAACGCCGCAAGTTGCAGGACGACATGTTCGCGCAGGCATTGAGCATCGCGGACCCCGCCGACCCGGCGCTGGTCGTCACGCACCCCGACTGGCACGCCGGGGTGATGGGCATCGTGGCCAGCAAACTGCTCGAGACGTACCACAAACCCGTGTACATCATCGCGCAGGGCAAGGGCTCGGTCCGCAGCACGCCTGGCATCAGCGCCGTGCAGGGCCTTCGTTTCAGTCACGACCTGCTCAAACGTTACGGCGGGCACCCCGGCGCCGCCGGGTTCTCCATCGACCCCGCCAACATCGGCGCGTTCCGGGACCGCATTCACGAGTACGCCCGGCAGTTCCCCGCGCCGCACCCCCGCGTGCGCCTGGACGCCCCGCTGCCCGGCCTGGGCGCCTCGCTGGACCTGCTGGCCGAGGCCGCCACCTTCGAACCGTTCGGCGAGGGCCACCCGCTGCCGCTGTGGCACCTGCGCGACACCCTGAGCGACACCCGACTGGTCGGCAAGAAAGGCAACAGCCTGCAGTTCAAGGTGGCGGGCCTGCGCGGCATCAAATTCGACGAGACCGACGACACCGGCGGCGAACGCGACCTCGCCGCGCAACTGGTCAGCAGCGAGTGGCGCGGCCAGACCCGCCTGGAATTCCACGGTCAGGCGCTGCGCGCCCCCGCCACCCTGCGCCTGGACGCGCCGCCCGCCCCGCAGCCCTACCCGCGCCTGAACCCGAAAGCCGCCATGGACCACCTGCGCGCCGGAGCGGCCGCGCACGCCACCGGCCCCATCGCCGCGTACCTGCGTGACAACGTGCCGGGCCTCACCCTGACCGGCCCGGGCGACGCGCACCCCGGCGGCGAACTGATCCTGTACGCCCTGCCGCCCGAGGACGACCTGCGCCGCTGGGCCAGCGAGGGCCGCGTGTCGTTCGCGTTCGGCCCCCGGACCCTCGCGGATCTGGAAGGCAGCCTGACCCGCCACCACCTGGGCACCCCGCCCACCAACCCCCTGCTGGGCGCCGAGGACAGCCTGGAGGGCGCCGCCGACGCCTACCGCCGCTGGCAGTGGGCGCACCACTGGCGCACCCTGGACGATGAGGGCTGGAGCGCCAGCGTGCACGCCATGCTGGGCCTGCCAGCCGTGCCGGAACGCGAAGCGGTCAGCGCCGACTGATAAAGCCTCCGATTGAATGGCTGTCAAAGCCGTTCAATCCGAGCGGACGCGACTCGTAGAGCTGCTCCGCAGAGTGGGAGCAAAACGGGTTCCGGACGTGGAGTTGGCAATCCGGTGAGGTTCCGGATTGTCAGCGAAACAAACGGAATCCGTTTGAACGTCACAGGAAGGGGGAACGCGCCTGCATAACGGCGCGTCCCCACTTCCGGCTGTGGTTACAGTCCGAATTCGCCGGGTTGCAGTTTCAGCGCGTGGATGATGTCGCGCGCCATCTTCTGCTCGCTCTCGTCGAAGTTGCCGTCGGCGGTGGCGATCAGCAGGGCCACCTGGGCGACCGTGCGGGCCTCCACGGCGTCCTTGGCGACCTTCCCGACCGCCTGAAGCAGGTTGATCTTCCCGAAGTCCGGGTCGCGGGTCATGGTGTCGCAGTGCGCGTCGTACTTGGCGGCCAGCACGCTCACGTCGAAGGCCTTGAGCTTGTCGGAACTCATGATGAACGCGGCCGTCTTGCGCCGCTCCTCGGGGTCGATGCGGCCGTCGGCGGCGCTGATCAGGGCGCTGGCGGCCATGGCGGCGTCCGCGAACTTGGCGTTGTTGTACTGCCCCCACCCTTTCTGGGCGGCGTCGAGGCCCTGCTGGGCGCGGTCTTTCAGGTTCTTCAGGAATCCCATGGTGTGCTCCTTTCCCGGCGTGCGCCGGGAGGTCCTACCCAGGGGCATCCTAGGGCGCGGACCACTGAGATGCGTGCGAGGTTACGCGTCCTGTCCCACGGACCCCAGTGGTCAGTCCGTACCGGTCACGCGGCGGGCCAGTGCCCACCCGCTGAGCAGCGCACTCTCCACGCGCGGGCCGTGCGGGTCGGGCGTGAACCAGTCGCCGCACCAGCCCAGGCCCAGGGCGGCGTCCCAGTGGCAGGGGCCGGGGGCGGTGACGGCGGGGATGGAGTACCGCCAGCGGTGCGCGAAGGCCTGCGCGACGTCCAGCGGGCCGAGGATGTCCTGCGCGGCGACCAGCAGGTCCGGCAGCACCTGTTCGGGCGTGCGTTCCAGGTTCGCGCGGCTCCACGCGGGCGTGGCGTGCAGCGTCAGCGCGGGGGGCGCGCCGTCCGGGCGTTTGGTGTGCTCGCGCGCGATCCATTCCAGGACCGGGTGTTCGGGCCGCAGGGCGCGCCAGTGGGCGGGCACATCGTGGCGCAGGATCACGCCGGCCGCCCAGCAGGGGTCGTACGTGACCGGTCCGGCCTGCCACGCTGCTCCCTCAGAATCGTGGCCGTGCAGGACGGCCGGGACGGCGTCGGGGCTGCCGGGGTCCAGGGTGCCCAGCAGCGCCAGGAGTTGCGGGGCCGGGACGTTCAGGATCAGCCTCGCCCCGTCCCAGGACTGCCCCTCGCGCGAGTGCACGCGCCAGCCGCCCTGAGCGGCATCCAGGCGGCTCAGGCTGGTGACGGTCACGCCGGTGCTCACGTCCAGGCCGCGTGCCAGGGTGCGGCCCAGGGCGCTCATGCCTGCCGGGGGGGCGTAGCGGGGGTGCCCGTCGTCGGGCGGGGTGACCTGCCCGGCCTGCCAGCGGGCCACGCCGCGCGTCCACACGGCGTTCCAGCCGTCCCGCACGCCGCTTTCTGCCAGGGTGCGGGCGCGGTCGCTGCGGGCCGTGAAGAAGCGCGCCCCGTGATCCAGGCGGACCTCCGGCCCGTCCGGGAGGGTCACGCGGCGGGTGGCGGCCCGGCCGGACACGCCGCGCGCCTTGTCCAGCAGGGCCACACGCAGACCGGCGCGGGCGGCGTCCTGCGCGAACGCCAGTCCGCCCAGGCCCGCGCCGACCACCAGCACGTCTGCGCGGGTCATACGGACTCCGATTGAAGGAGCTGCAAAGCCCCTTCAATCCGAGCGGATGCGAGGAGGAGAAAAACGGGTTCCGGCCGTGGAGCTGGCCATCCGGTGAAGTTCCGGATGGTCGGCGAAACAGACGGAATCCGTATCACAGCAGCGCGCGGTGATCCGCGAGCAGGCAGCGGTCCTGCACCACGTCGATGCCGTGACCGCTCAGCTCGGCGGCCACGGCGTCGTCGCGGATGCCCAGCTGCATCCACACGACCTTCGGGGGCGGCGTCATGGCCAGGATGTCCGGCACATGCAGCCTCACCTTGTCGCTGCGGCGGAAGATGTCCACGATGTCCACCGGCACCCCGATCTCGGCCAGCGTGGACACCGCGCGGTGCCCGAAGTAACTCTCGCCGCGCGCGGCCAGCGCCGGGTTCACGGGAATGATGGTGTACCCCTGGCGGTGCATGTACTCCGGGACGTAGTACGCGGGTTTCACGCTGTCATGGTGAAAGCCGACCACCGCGATGACCTTGTGGGTGCTCAGGACGTTCACGATCTGCGCCGTCTGCGTCAGGAGGGTCATGCGCCGGCCCCCATGTTCTGCGCTCCCAGGTCAAGGTACGCGGCCTGCGCGGCCTCCAGCGTGGCGTTCAGTTCGGTGTCGCCGTGCGCGCCGCTCACGAAGATGCTCTCGAACTGGCTGGGCGCCCAGTACACGCCGCGCGCCAGCATCCCCTGGAACCAGCCCGCGAAGGCGGTCGTGTCGCTGCGGGCCGCGTCGGTGTACGTGCGTACGCTGCCGTCCGGCACGTCCTGATGGAACGCCGTGAGCATGCTGCCCACCCGGTTCACGCTGACCGGCACGCCCGCCGCCTGCGCCGCCGCCTTCAGGCCCGAGGCCAGCTGCGCCGTGTACGCGTCCAGCCGCGCGTACAGGTCCGGGGTGTTCTCCAGGGCCGTCAGGGTCGCCAGGCCCGCCGCCATCGCCAGTGGGTTCCCGCTGAGCGTGCCCGCCTGGTACACCGGTCCCTGCGGCGACACGAAATCCATCACGTCGGCCCGGCCGCCATAAGCGCCGACCGGCAGGCCCCCGCCGATGATCTTGCCCCAGCAGATCAGGTCCGGTTGCAGGCCCAGCAGCCCGGTCGCGCCGCGCAGCGACAGGCGGAACCCGGTCATGACCTCATCGGCGATCAGCAGTGTGCCGTGCTCCCTGACGCGGTGCAGCGCCGCCAGGAATTCCGGCGTGGGCACCAGCACCCCGGCGTTCCCCACGACCGGCTCGAAGATCACGGCCGCCAGCTCGTGCCCCCGCTCGGCCATCAGGGCGTCGAGCGCCTGCGGGTCGTTGTACTCGCTGACCAGCGTCAGGCGCGCGTACTCCTCGGGCACGCCCGCGCTGCTGGGGGCCGCCGCGCCCAGGTGCCCCTCGTTCGTCATCAGGCCGCTCCCGGCCTCGACGAGCAGGCCGTCCGCGTGCCCGTGGTAGTTCCCGCGGAACTTCAGGATGAACTTGCGGCCCGTCGCGCCGCGCGCCAGCCGCAGGGCGCTCATGGTCGCCTCGGTGCCGCTGCTGACGAACCGCACGCGGTCCACGCCGGTCAGGCGCGTGACCTGCTCGGCCAGCAGCACCTCGCGTTCACCGGGCGCGCCGAAACTCGTGCCGAACTGCAGGGCGTCCGCGACCGCCTCGCGCACGGCGGGCAGGTTGTGCCCCAGGATCATCGGCCCCCACGACCCGATGTAATCCAGGTAGCGGGTGCCGTCCGCGTCCGTCAGGTACGCGCCCTGCGCGCTGGCAATAAAGCGCGGCGTGCCGCCCACGCTGCGAAAGGCCCGCACCGGGCTGTTCACCCCGCCGGGCGTGACGGCGCGCGCCCGCGCGAACAGCGCCTCGGACTGCGCGGTCGGCGCGGGCAGGACGGCAGACATAAACTCGGTCTTCATGACGCTCACCTTATCGGAGGCCCATGAGGCAAGTGCGGCAGCGCGCACACACACTGCCCGCCCGCACCGCGCCGCCCCGCGAAGTTCAACGAATCATGAAGACCGGCGGCGGCAGGGAGACGGAGGCCAGGGAGCGTAACAGCAGGCGGCGGGAAGCGAACGCATCGCCCCCCGCCGCCTGCCAGTGGCTGCCCGGACTACAGGCCCAGCAGGCCCAGCGCGGCCGTGTCCGTCAGTTCCTTCTGGAAGGGCTGCACCAGCGCCCGCTCCTGCGCGGTGCCGGTCTGCACGTCACGGTTCAGGTCCGGCAGTTGCCCGCTCTGAAGCGACTGCGCCGCCTGCGCGAAATCGATGTTCGGCACGCCCAGCGCGCGGTTCACTCCGGCGCGCACCTGCGCGTAGCGTTCCGGTGTCATCCCCTCGGCCGTCAGCGCCGCCGCCTGCGCCTGCCGGGCCGCGCCCACACTGCTGCCCGCGTCCCGTAGGACCGTCATCACCTGCAACAGGTTCGGGTTCTGCCCGCCCTGAATGTCGGTCCACACCTGCTGCACGCCCGTGAACGAGCTGCCCATCGCGGCGCTCACCTTGCGGCGCACCCGCACGAACTGCTGCACCTCCGCCCGCGTGAGCGGCGCGGCCTGCGTGTCTGCGGCGCCCCCGTCCGGCTGCCCCGCCGCGGGTGGGGTCGGCTGATCCTGAGTCTGCCCCTGCGGTTGGCCCTGCGGCTGGCTCTGCGTGGTGGGCGGCTGCCAGTTCGCCAGGAACGACCGCGCCGGCTGAACCACCAGGAACCACGCCAGTCCCCCCAGAACCGCCAGGACCAGCAGCGTGCCGCCCCCGCAGCCCAGGCAGCCGCATCCCAATCCCCGGCCCTGCTTCATGCGGCGGCCCCCGCGCGGCGGTAACGGTTCCCGAATCGTGCAGCGGTCTGTGTCATGCCCCCAGGTACGCAGGTGTCCCCCGGATGGTTCCAGGGTCCGTCCCGGCCGCCGCGCCTCCTGCGGTCCCGGTCATACGGATTCCGTTTGTTTCGCCGACAACCCGGAACATCGCCGGGTTGCCAGCTCCACGCCCGGAACCCGTTTTGCTCCTACTCGCTCCGCTCGGATTGAACGGGTTTTGCAACCCATTCAATCGGAGTCCGTATCAGGCGCTATGATGGCCGCCGACTCAGACAATTCACATGCGCCCTGCGCGCATTCCCGGAGGCTTCACCATGATGCGTTCCCTGACCGCCAGTCTGCTCGCTGCCCTCGCCCTCGCCGCCTGCTCCCGCACGCCCGTTCCCGCCGAGACCCGCACGCAGGACACCCGCACCTTCACGGCCATCACGCCCACCCTGACCGCCCGGACCGGCGCGCAGCTCTACCAGGGCAAGATGCCGGGCCTGCGCGGCGAGGCCGCCTACGCCATCGAGGTGCCGGCCACCTGGAACGGACAGCTGGTCATGTACACCCACGGGTACGCCGGGGACGGCCCGGAACTGCGCGTCCAGACCCCCCCGCTGCGCGACTACTGGCTGAGCCTCGGGTACGCCTGGGCCGCCAGTTCCTACAGCGCCAACTACTACGACGTGCAGGCCGGCGTGGAAGACACCAACGCCCTGGCCAACGCCTTCGCCACCCTGACCGGCCGCGCCAGGCCCACCAAGACGCTGATCATGGGCGTCAGCATGGGCGGCCACGTGGCAGGCGCCGCCGTCGAGAAGGAGACCGCGCAGACCGCGAAGAACAGGACCACCTACGCCGCCGCCATGCCCGTGTGCGGCGTCATGGACGAGGAGTACGAATTCCAGTGGCTGGGCGACTACACCCTGGTCGCCGCGCACCTCGCGGGCCTGGGCGCCAGGACCTTCCCGCAGGGCACCGACACCTTCAAGGCGCTGCTGCCCGACATCCTGAACGCCAGCTTCAGCTCGTACAGCGGCGCGCTGTGGCAGGAGAACGCCACGCAGGGCGCCAAACTGCGTGAGATCGCCCGCAACCTCACGGGCGGCCCCCGCCCCGTGTTCGACCTGGGCTTCCGCGTCGGGGCGCTCCAGGGCGCCGTGTTCAGCACCGGCGGCTCGGACGGCACCGTGACCGGCATCCTGCCCCGCAACACGTACGGGAACGCGAACACCACCTACCGCTGGACGACCGCCGCCGCGCCCACCCCCGCCGAGGTCGCCTTCAACGCCAGCATCCTGCGCGTCACGCCCGCCCAGAACGCCAACCCCGCCCTGCCGGACCGCGTGCGCTACCTGCCGCGCGTGAACGGCGAATTCAGCGTGCCGGTCCTGACCCTGCACACCACCGGGGACTTCTACGTGCCCTTCCGGCACCAGCAGCTGTACCGCGCCGCCGCCACTGCCGCCGGGAGCGGCGACCGGCTCGTGCAGCGCGCGATCCGCGCGCCCGGCCACTGCGACTTCACGGCCGCCGAACTCGTCGAGGGCTTCAACGACCTCGTGAAATGGGAAGCGGGCGGCACGAAACCCGCCGGGGACGACGTGACCACCCCCGCCGTCGTCGCCGACCCCAGCTACGGCTGCACATTCACCCGTGGCACGCGCCCCGGCGTGGACTCCTGCCCCGCGAACTGAGGGGCTTAGGCTGTAGGAAGTAGGAACAGAGCAGCGGGGGCATTCCAGCGTGGAGTGCCCCCGCCGCTGTCGGTTCAGTCCGGCAGGGTGGGCAGGACCGTCACGAGCGCGCGGCCCCCGCGCAGCGAGGCGGTCACCGGCCCGCCCTGCACCTCGTTGCTGACCGTCCAGCCGCTCCCCAGCGGAATATCGGTGTCCGTCAGCGGCCAGCGCACGCCGCCCAGGCTCAGGCCCCGCAGGTCCGAGACGGCCAGCACGCTCAGGGTCGCGCCCGGCGGCACGTCCAGCGACAGGGGAGAGGCGGGCGTCAGCGGCCAGCCCCACTCGTCCCCGCTGGTCAGGGTCACGCGCTGCCCGTCGCGTTCCGTCAGGCGCACGGCCAGCAGCGCCAGCGCCAGCGCGTGATCAAAGCGCCCCCCGAACGCGCCCAGCAGCACCAGCTCGGTTGCGCCGCGCTCCAGCGCCACCCGCACCGCCAGTTCCGCGTCCGTCTCGTCCTTCGCGGCCGGATGCACCTCGCGCGGCGCGTCCACGAACACACCCGCCGACGAGTCGAAATCCCCCACCCACACGTCCACCCGCAGGCCCGGCCCCTGTATACCCGGCCCCTGCATACCCAGCAGCGCCGCGTGCCGCGCCCCGCCGTCCGCCGCGACCACCACCCCCGGACGCGGCAACGCCCGCAGCAGCGGCGCATCCACCAGCCGGCCCCCCACCAGAATCCACGCGATCAAACGGCCCTCACGCCCGGCAGTATGCCGCGCGGCGCGGGGTCACCCCCCGCCGGGATTCCGTGTGCTAGGATCAAATCCCGGAGGCCGAGCGCCCCGGTTTTTCTTTTTGGCCCCTTTGCAGTGGGGTGGCCCCGCGTGGGGCGGGCGCTCGCGGTCAGACATGAAATACATCTTCGTTACAGGCGGCGTCGTCAGCAGCCTTGGTAAAGGCGTGGCCAGCGCGTCCCTCGGGGCGCTGCTGCGTGCGCGCGGCTACCGCGTCACGGCCGTCAAGATCGACCCGTACATCAACATCGACGCCGGCACCATGCGCCCCTACGAGCACGGCGAGGTCTTCGTCACGGCCTCAGGTGCCGAGACCGATCTGGACATCGGCAACTACGAACGCTTCCTGGACCTCGACATTCCCGCCGGCAGCAACATCACGACCGGGCAGGTGTACCAGGAAGTCATCCGCAAGGAACGCGCCGGGGATTACCTGTCGCAGACCGTGCAGGTCATCCCGCACGTCACGGACGAGATCAAGAGCCGCATCCGCGCCGCTGGCGAGCGCGCCGGGGCCGAGATCGTCCTGATCGAGGTGGGCGGCACCGTCGGCGACATCGAGAGCCTGCCGTTCCTCGAGGCGATCCGGCAGTTCAAGTTCGACGAGGGCGACGAGAACGTCCTGTACCTGCACCTGACGCTGGTGCCGTACCTGGGTACCAGCAACGAGTTCAAGACCAAACCCACCCAGCACTCGGTCGCGGAACTGCGCTCCGTGGGCATCAGCCCCGACATCGTGATGGTCCGCAGCAAGGAGAAACTCCCGGCCGAGATCACCCGCAAGATCGCCGCGTTCACCAGCGTGCGCGAGAACCGGGTGTTCTCCAGCTTCGACGTGTCGCACGTCTACGAGGTGCCGCTGGCGCTGGAAGAACAGGGCCTGGGCAAGACCGTCGAGGACATCCTGTCCCTGGAACGCACCCACCCGAACCTGGGCGTGTGGCAGAACGCCGTCAGGACCATCAAGCAGCCCCGGCGCGAGGTCACGATCGCCATCGCCGGGAAGTACACCGCCATGCCCGACGCGTACCTGAGCCTCATGGAGTCCCTCACGCACGCCGGGATCGCCAACGACGCCCGCGTGAACATCCAGTGGGTGAACGCCGAGGACCTCGCCGACGCCAGCGTCACGCCTGACGATGTGCGGGAACGCCTCGCCGCCGCCGACGGGATTCTGGTGCCCGGCGGGTTCGGTATTCGCGGCATCGAGGGCAAGGTCCGCGCCGCGCAGTACGCCCGCGAGAGCGGCACCCCCTACCTGGGCATCTGCCTGGGCATGCAGATCGCCGTGATCGAGTACGCCCGCCACAAGGCCGGCCTGGAAGGCGCCAACAGCGCCGAATTCGACGAGTACGCCCCGCACCGCGTGATCGACCTGATGCCCGAACAGCTGGAAGTCGCCGGGATGGGCGGCACCATGCGCCTGGGCGACTGGCCCATGGACCTGAAAGCCGGCACTAAGATCGCTGAACTGTACGGCGTCCCGCAGGGCGGCACCGTCCGCGAACGCCACCGCCACCGCTTCGAGGTCAACCCGGCCTACACCGGCCGCCTCCAGGACGCCGGACTGGTCATCAGCGGCGTCACCCCCGGCGTGGAAGGACGCGGCGCGGGCCTCGTGGAGACCATCGAGATTCCCGGCCACCCCTTCTTCGTGGCCCTCCAGGCCCACCCGGAATTCAAGAGCCGCCCCATGCGCCCCAGCCCCCCCTTCGCCGCCTTCGTCAAGGCCGCGCTGGACGCCCAGCAGGCGTAAACACGGTCAGCAGAGGGGGCGGCGGCGCGAGGCGTGGCCGCCCCCTCTGCTAGGGCGTGGGCAGCAGGAAGTGGGAAGCGGGTGGCCTTGACGTGGAAGGCCGGGTCGCGCACACGCTGCCCACCATCCGCCATCCGCCATCCGCCATCCGCCATCCGCCATCAACCATCCAGCCCCAGCTGGCGCAGCGCGGCGTCCACCTGCGTTTCCAGGTGGGCGTGGTCGCCGCTGTTGTCGATGACGACGGTGGCCCGCTGACGTTTCTGCTCGGCGGGGAGCTGGCGGGCGTCGCGGGCCAGCACCTCGGTCTCGGTCAGGCCGCTGCGGTCCATGACGCGCCGCACGCGCAGCGGCAGGGGGGCGTCCACGACGATCACGGCGTCCATCTGGGTGTGCAGGCTGCTCTCGAACAGCAGTGGCACGTCCTGCACGACGGTCTGTTCTCCGCGTGCGACGGCCTGTGCTTCCAGCTCCGCCATGCGCTCACGCACGCGCGGGTGTGTGATGGCGTTCAGGTCCGTCAGTGCGGCCGGATCGCCGAACACCCGCGCGGCCAGCGCGGCGCGGTCCAGGGTGCCGCCGACCACCACGCCGGGAAAGCGGACGTCCAGCAGGGCCAGAACGTCCGGGTCCTGCGTGACCAGCCGGGCCTGCTCGTCGGCGTCCAGGACGGTCAGGCCGCGCTCGCGCAGCAGGGCGGCGACGGTACTCTTGCCTGCGCCGATGGAGCCGGTCAGGCCCACGCGCCGGAGGGAAGGGAAGCTCATGATCCCGACTGTAATACGGACTCCGATTGAATGGGCTTTGCAGCCCATTCAATCCGAGCGAAGCGAGTGGGAGCAAAACGGGTTCCGGACGTGGAGTCGGCAATCCGGTGAAGTTCCGGATTGTCGGCGAAACAAACGGAATCCGTATAACAGCGGTGCCGGGGAGCGCGGCGCGTCAGCTGCCGGTCACGCGGCGCGTGAAGACTGTCAGAATGGGTGGTCCCGTATCTCACAGCCGCTTCACCCCCGCTGTGTTCGTTCTCACGTATTATCCGCTCACGCCAGTTGCTGGCAGGGCGTGGTCGTTCGGGCGCAGCCGCTCCGGACGAACCCCACGGAGGTTTTTCGAGTGAATCGACGCACGACCGTTTCTGGCCTGCTGGGCCTGATGATTACCCTGGGCCTCGCCGCGGCGTCCGCTGCGGTCGCCCAGACTGCTCCCGCCCAGACGCCTCCCGCCCAGACGCCTCCCGCGCAGACTGCTCCTGTACCGACGCCTCCTGTACAGACGCCCGCACCGACCACTCCTGCCGGCACGACCCCGGCCGCTCCGGCCCGCGTCATTCCCGCCGCGAACTACGTCGCGGTGGGCGTGTACTACTACGAGCAGGGACAGTTCGATCAGGCGTACGTGGCGTACCGCGCCGCCGCCGAGATCGACCCGCGCAACCCCGACGCCCTGATCGGCCTGGGCCGCTCGCAGGTGAAACTGCGGCTGTACAGCGCCGGTATCGAGACCCTCAAGCGGCTGATCAGCCTGGACAGCCGGAACTTCGACGCGTACATCTCGCTCTCGCAGGCGTACGTGCAGCAGTACATCGGCGCGGGGGACCGCGCGGCCGTCAGCAGCAACCTGGGCGAGGCGCTGCGCATCCTGACCGACGCCGAGGCGCTGGCGCAGACCCCCACGGCCGGCAAGAACGTCCCGCTCAGTCGCGTCTGGAACGAGCGCGGGTACGTGTACAAACTGCAGGGCGACGCCACGAAGGCCATTCAGGCGTTCCGGCAGGCGACCACCCTGAACCCCGACAACTCGATCCTGCTGTACAACCTGGGCGACATGTACTACGCGACCGGGAACATCCCGCAGGCGCTGGATTACCTGCAGCAGGCCGTGATCGTGGATCCCCGCGACGCCTTCAACCGCGCGTACTACGCCAAGCTGCTGGCCCTGAGCGGCAACCTGACGGCCGCGCGCCCCGAGGCGGCGCAGGCCGCGCGTCTGGCGCCGAAGAACGCCTACGCAGTCGGTCAGTACGGAGTGGTCAGCTACCTGGCCAAGGACGCGGCCACCGCCCGCGCGCAGCTGACCCAGGCGGTCACGCTCGATCCGCTGCGTTACCCGGAGTTCTACTACTACCTGGGCCGCCTGAACCTCGACAGCGGTGAACTGAAGGCCGCCCGCGAGAACCTGACGCGCGCCGCCGCGCTGGGCAACAACACCCCCGAGTACCTGTACTACCTGGGCCTGAGTTACGAGCGGGGGGCCGGAGTGGTGGCACCCGACCGCCTGAAGGCCCGCGAGAACTACGAGGCGGCCCTGAAACTCAGCCCCTCGTACCGGCTGGCCCAGGAGGGCCTGAGCCGCACGCGCTGAGAGCCGCCCGCGCCGGAACTGTCACAGAAATCTGACAGACGCCGCTGCCCGTCACAGTCCACTTCAAGCTGCCAGCGACCCGTCCACCGCGACGGGTCGCTGGCATTTTCACCCCCCACCCCCCACCCCCGGACCTGCCGCTGTCTGCGGGGCTGAAGGCGTCTGGGACAACAGAAAACACCGGTCATGGTGTGGGTGGGCGGGGCGCGGCCTGCGGGGCTTCTCCCCCCCATATGGGGGCATTCCGGGGCGCCGTCATTCATGCACGCCCGCGTGAGCCGCCTGAAAGGGACCACTGACTAAGGTGAGGACACTTCAACCGCTGACCACACTCAGGCAGCGACAAAGGACCCTCACATGCCCAGCTTCCCCCACCCCCTGACCCTCCTGATCCCCGCCGCCCTGCTGCTCGCCTCCTGCGGCGCCGGCCCCAGCACCCCCAGCGCCGTGGGCAGCACCACCGCCACCGGCAACCAGGGCAGCGGCCTGAAAGACGCCGGCAGCCAGACCATGGGCGCCGAGGAAGCTCAGATCCTCCGGGAGATCAACGAGGCCCGCGCCGTGCCGCGCACCTGCGGCACCCAGCGCTTCGCGGCGGCCGCGCCCGTCACCTGGAACGGCTACCTGGCGGCCGCCGCCCGCGCCCACGCCGCCGACATGGCCGCCCGCGGGTACTTCGACCACAACACCCCGGAGGGCGTCAAGCCCGCCCAGCGCGCCGAGGCCGCCGGGTACACCGGCTGGCAGGTGGTGGCCGAGAACATCGCCGCCGGGTACACCCTGGGCAACGTCACGCAGGGCTGGCTGGACAGCCCCAGCCACTGCAAGACCCTGATGGACCCCACCCTGAAAGAGGTGGGCGTGGGCTACGTGTACAAGCCCGGCAGCCGGTACGGCACCTACTGGGTGCAGGATTACGGCACGCGCTAAGGCGTGACCGCACCGCGCACCAGGGTTGAAGCTGGGCGCACGCGACAAACAAAGGGTGGGACGGTTCTGTGAGGGGAGCCGTCCCACCCGCCCTGTTGTGGGCAGGCCGGACGCCAGGAGTCGCCGGGCAGGCCGGTTCAGACGGCCGGGCGCACCGGGCCGGGCCGCGCCGCTAGACTGACCGGGTATGCCCGTGCCCGCCATCCCACCCACCAGCGCCACCAGCAGCGCCGCCGCACAGGCCCGCGCCGTGCAGTCGCGCGACACGACCCCCCAGGACCTCGCGGCCGCCGCCCTGGCCCGCATCGAGGCGGCCCGCGACCTGAACGCCGTCCTGAGCGTCAACCCGCACGCCGCCGAGCAGGCCGCGCAGGTGCAGGCCCGCCTGGACGCCGGCCAGACCCTGCCGCTGGCGGGCGTGCCCGTGATCGTCAAGGACAACATCAACGTGACTGGCACCGCCACCACCAGCGGCAGCCGCATCCTGCGCGGGTACGTCAGCCCCTACGACGCCACCGCTGCCGCGCGGCTCGTGCAGGCGGGCGCCGTGATCGTCGCCAAGGCCAACATGGACGAGTTCGCCATGGGCAGCTCCACCGAGAACAGCGCCTACGGCCCCACCCTGAACCCGCACGACCCGGCCCGCGTGCCCGGCGGCAGCAGCGGCGGCAGCGCCGTGGCCGTCGCCGCCGGCCTGAGCGCCGTCAGTCTGGGCAGCGACACTGGCGGCAGCGTCCGCCAGCCCGCCGCGTTCACCGGCGTGTACGGCCTGAAACCCACCTACGGCCGCGTCAGCCGCTACGGCCTGATCGCGTACGCCAGCAGCCTCGATCAGATCGGGCCGTTCGCCCGCAGCGCCGAGGACCTCGCGCTGGTCATGAACGTCATCGCGGGGCATGATCCCCTGGATGCCACCAGCCTGCACGCCCCGCCCGCCTTCGCCGCCGGGACGCCCGACGACCTGCGCGGCCTGCGGGTCGGCGTGATCACCGAGAGCCTCGCCGGGAACACGGCGGGCGTGAACGCCACCCTGAACGCCACCCTGGACGCCCTGCGCGGCGCGGGCGCGACCACCGCCGAGGTCAGCCTGCCGGAACTGCGCTACGCCATCGCCGCGTACTACCTGATCGCCATGCCCGAGGCCAGCAGCAACCTCGCCCGTTTCGACGGCATGGTGTACGGCCAGCGCGTGCCCGGCAGTGACGTGACCGAGGCCATGACCCTGACCCGCGAGCAGGGCTTCGGCCCGGAAGTGCAGCGCCGCATCCTGATCGGCACGTACGCCCTGAGCAGCGGCTACTACGACGCCTACTACAGCAAGGCCATGAAGGTCCGCCGCCTGATCGCCGACCGCTTCGCGCAGGCCTTCGGGCAGTTCGACGTACTCGTCACGCCCACCAGTCCCTTCCCGGCCTTCCGGCGCGGCGAGAAGACCAGCGATCCGCTGGCCATGTACGCCGCCGACGTGGACACGGTTGCCGTCAACCTCGCGGGCCTCCCGGCCCTGAGCGTCCCCGCTGGCTTCGAAACCGTGGACGGCACGCCCCTGCCGGTCGGCATCCAGTTCATCGCGCCCGCCCTGCACGACGAACGCCTCGTGCAGATCGCCGGAGCGCTGGAAGGCATCGGGGTCGCGCAGCCGCAGGTGGCGCCGGGGTACTGAAGAGGGTGTGGGTTGTGGGAACGGCTCGTTCTACACCCCACAACCCCCTCACGCCCAGGCGCGCACGACTTTCAGTTGCTCGCCGTTGCCGTCCACGACCGCCACCAGTTCGCCGTTCAGGGTGACGACGTGGCGGCCCTGCGCGGAGTGGGCCGGGCGTTTGCCCTGGCGGAGTTCGCGCGCCACGCGGTCGTCGGCCTCGATCACCGGGAAGTCCAGCGCGGCGAGGTCGGGAATGCCGGTCGCGCCGGGCAGGTCCTCCACCGTCACGGCGTCCCGCAGGTCGTAGCGGCCCACGCGGGTGCGGACCAACCCGCCCAGGTGCGCGGGAACGCCCAGCGCGGCGCCCACGTCGCGCGCCAGCGAGCGCAGGTACGTGCCGCTGCCCACGCGGGCGCGCACCAGCAGGGTGGGAAACTCGCCCAGCGCGGGCGGCAGCGTGAAGGTGTGGCCGGTTTCAGCGGGTGTCCAGCTCTGCGGGTCGAAGGTGCGCGGCGCGGCGTCCACGCTGGGGTAGACGCCCAGCAGGTCCAGGGTGTGAATCACGACGTTCCGTGCGGGCAGGTCCAGCGTACCCCCGGCGCGGGCGACCGCGTAGGCCCGCTGCCCGCCCACCTGAATGGCGCTGTACTGCGGCGGCACCTGCGCCTGCGGCCCTGTGAAGGATTGCAGTAGCGTCTGCACCTGCGCCGGGTCCAGGGGCGGCACGTCGCCCGTCTCCTCGACCGGCCCCTCGGCGTCCAGGGTGGGCGTCCCGGCCCCCAGGCTGATCCACGCGAGGTAGTCCTTGCTGTCGGCCTCCATGAACTGCACGACCTTGGTGCTGTCGTCCACGCACAGGACCAGCACCCCGGTCGCCAGGGGGTCCAGGGTGCCGGTGTGCCCCACCCGTTTCGTGCCGCGCGCGCGGCGGGCGCGGTTCACGACATCGTGAGAGGTGAGGTTCAGGGGTTTGTCGACGGCGATCACGGGCATAACCGCGAGGCTACCAGAGCGGCGCCAGCCGGGAGCGGCGCACGCACCGCCTCGCCGTGGCCGCGTAGACTGTTCCCTGTGTTGCGTGTCGCGTTCTGGCTGACCGCCCTGCTGTTCGTTCCGCTGGGCCTGTACCTGTACTTTCTGTCGCCGGGCGTGGCGGCCCTGCTGGGCGTCTCGCCGCTGTGGCTGGCGCGCGGGAGCGGCGCGCTGCTGCTGGCCTGGGGCGCGTTTCAGGTCGCGGCCAGTTTCAGGCCCGACGCCGTGAAGGTCGCCGGGCTGGCCGGCGGAAACCTGCTGTGCGTCGCCGCGCTGCTACCCGCCGCCCTGCGCGGCGCCGAATCCCTGCCCACAGGTCTGCGCTCGCTGCTGCTGGGCCTGTCGGCCTTCCTGCTCGTTCTGGCCGTCGTGGCCATTCTCTCGTTTCCATCCCGCCGGGGGCACCTATGACCGACCGATCCGCTGACCATCCTGACTCCACACCCGCCAGTTCCGGCGGGGAACGCCTGCAAAAACGCCTCGCGCGCGCCGGGGTCGCCTCGCGCCGCGCCGTCGAGGACCTGATCAAGGCGGGCCGCGTGACCGTGAACGGCGAGGTCGCCGTGCTGGGCCGCACCGTCACCGACGCCGACGACGTGCGCGTGGACGGGCAACTCGTCGAGACGACCGCTGTCGAGAACGTCACGTTCATGCTGCACAAACCCGCCGGGTACGTCACGACCGCCCGTGACGAGTACGGCCGCCGCAACGTCCTGGACGCCATGCCCAGCATTCCGGGCCTGCACCCGGTCGGGCGGCTCGACAAGGATTCCGAGGGTCTGCTGCTGCTCACCACCGACGGGCAACTCACGCTGAACCTCACCCACCCCCGTTACGGGCACGAGAAGGCCTACCGCGCCTGGACCGAAGGGGACGCGCCGCCCACCGCCGAGGAACTCGAGTCGCTGGTGACCGGCGTGGAGCTGGAAGACGGCGTGGCCCGCGCCGTCAGTGCCGAACCGGCCCGCGAGGGAGCCTTCGTGGTGCTGGGCGAGGGCCGCAACCGGCAGGTGCGGCGCATGCTCGAAACCATCGGTCACCCGGTCTACCGCCTGCTGCGCTACCGCGTGGGCGGCCTGTGGATGGGCGACCTGGAACCCGGCGAGTTCCGTCAGCTGAACCAGAAGGAACTTCAGGATCTGCTGCACCCGGAGCGCATGCCCCCCGCCGTGTGGGAACGTGCGCAGCGCGAGACGATGGCCCGCTGGGGCTGAGCCGCCCCGTCCCCGCGCCCTCACGCGCCTGCCCGTCCGGGTGGGGTGCGTGGGGGCGGTCTGCTATGCTCTGTCCTTGCGGGGGAATGTTCGGCCGCGCCCAGGCGTGAGTCTGGGTGAGGAAAGTCCGGGCACCGCAGGGCAGGGATGCCAGCTAACGGCTGGTCGGCGAGTCAAGTACCCGCGGCGCGCGCCTGCGTGCGGGTGGCGGCGAAGCCGAAGGACAGTGCCACAGAAACCAGACCGCCACCTGCCGGCGTTTCAGTACGTAAAGCCCCGGCGCGGGCGGGCAGGTGGTCAGGGTGAAACGGTGCGGTAAGAGCGCACCAGACTCCCGGGAGACCGGGAGTGTCTGGTAAACCCCATCCGGTGCAAGACCCGACAGTGCGCGAGGGTGGCCCGCCCTATGACCGCCAGGATGGTCGCTTGAGGCGCGCGGCGACGCGCGTCCCAGAGAGATGGCCGAACAGTCACGAGAGTGACGGACAGAACCCGGCTTACAGTTCCCCCGCACCAGACGAGCAGGCCGCCCCATTCAACCGGAGGCGGCCTGCCTGTTGTGGGGTGGGGACTGTTCCTGCAACCCACCGCCCACGTTCTACTTGCGGGCGTCCAGCGCGGCCAGGACGAACCCGGCGATCATCAGGGCGCCGCCGATGGGCGTGACGGCACCCAGGATCTTCACGCCGGTCAGGGTCAGCAGGTACAGGCTGCCGCTGAAGACCACGGCGCCGGCCAGCAGCAGCCGGGGCGCGCGGGTCTGGGCGGGCTGGGTACCCAGGATCAGCAGGGCCAGCGCGGCGTACATCTGGTAACGCACGCCGGTCTCGAAGGTATTCAGGGCTTCGGGCGTCAGCTGGGCTTTCAGGGCGTGGGCTCCGAACGCACCGAGCGCGACGCCCACGGCGGCCAGCAGCGCGCCGTTTCGCAGGGCATGGGGGGCAGTCATGCCGCCGATGCTAGCGGGGGCGGCCGGGGAAAGTGTCCTCGGGCGGGGTGCGCTCTGGGGGGCGCGGTGGGAAAACAGGAGCGTTCGGGTGCCATTTGTGGGTTCTGGTGGGAATTGGTGGTAATTCGTGGGGAGGGCTGTTACACTCGCCGCATCAACCTCAATGCGTTTAGTTCGTGTTCATGGTTGAACGTTGCCTGACGTTTCGCCGGGCGTACCGGTGGGAGCGGGTGGGGAAAAGGGGAGACGTTGCCGTTCGGAGAGTACCCGTACACCATCGACGACAAGGGGCGTGTGGTCATTCCACCGCCTTTTCGCGAATTCGTGGAGGACGGCATGATCCTGACGCGCGGCATGGAAGGCTGCCTGTACGTGTTTCCGCTGTCCAGCTGGAAGCGCGTCGAGGAGCAGCTCGAGGGTCTTCCCCTCACGGACGCCGGATCGCGGGCGTTCGTGCGTTTCTTTTACTCCGGCGCGAACAAGGCCCGGCTGGACAACCAGAGCCGCGTGTCGGTGCCGCAGACCCTGCGGGCCTTCGCGGGTCTGGACAGCGACGTGATCGTGGCGGGCGCGCCCGGTCGCCTGGAACTGTGGACCCCGGACCGCTGGGAGGCGGCCATCACGGCCGTGCAGGACAACCCGCCCAACCCTGACCTTCTCGTGAACTTCGTGGCGTGAATAGCATGAATGCAGATACCGAACAGCCCAACCGCGTGACCCCGGAGCCTTCCGCTCCGTCTGAATCCATCCCTTCCGAAGTCATTCCCACCGGGTCCATCCCAACGGACGTCATCCCCATGGACATCATCACGGACGAGTCCGACCCGGACGGGCCTGGGAGCCTCTCGCACGTTCCGGTGCTGGCCGACGAGGTCATCGCGGCCCTGGCTCCCGCGCCGGGCAAGGTGTTCGTGGACGGCACGCTGGGCGGCGCCGGGCACACCGGGCTGCTGCTGGCGGCCGGCGCGACCGTGTACGGCATCGACCAGGATCCTTTCGCGCTGGAACGTGCGCGCTCCGCGAACCACGCCGGCCTGCACGTCCTGCAGGGCAACTACCGTGACATGGTGTCGCTGCTGGCGGGTGCGGGCGTCACGCAGGTGGACGGCATCCTGCTGGACATCGGCGTGAGTTCCTTTCAGCTCGACGACACCGGGCGCGGCTTCTCGTACCACACCGAGGCCCCGCTGGACATGCGCATGAGCCAGTCCGGCGAGAGTGCCGCCGACGTGGTGAACGGCTACGACGAGGAGGACATCGCCGCGATCATCTACGAGTACGGCGAGGACCGCCTGTCGCGCCGGATCGCGCGCGGCATCGTGTACGCCCGCGAGAAAGCACCCATCGAGACGACCGTGCAGCTCGCCGAGATCGTCAAGCGGGCGTATCCGGGCTTCAGCAAGGGCATCCACCCGGCGCGGCGGACCTTCCAGGCGCTGCGGATTCACGTGAACGACGAACTGGGCGCGCTGCGCGACGGTCTTCAGGCCGCCGAGACGCTGCTGGCTCCCGGCGGGCGGCTGGCCGTGATCAGCTTCCACTCGCTGGAGGACCGCATCGTGAAACGCTTCCTGCTGGGTAGCGAGGTCCTGACCCCGCTGACCAAGCGGCCCGTGATCGCCTCCGAGGCCGAGCAGGCCCTCAACCCGCGCGCCCGCAGCGCGAAACTCCGCTCGGCCGAGCGGGTGGGGGCCGCGTGATCCTGCCGTTCCGGAAGGGCGCGGCGCTGCGCGAGGTGCGTCTGGGCCGCCTGACGGTGGACACCAGCCTGCCCACCTGGCGGGGCCGGGCGGTGCGGTACGTGCTGATCTACCTGCTGATGGTGCTGGCGCTGGTGACGGTGCGCGCCGCGACGCAGGGGGTCCGGCCGGCCCTGAAGGAGGCGCAGGCGCGTGAGGCGGCCCTGACCACGCAGCGTGACGACCTGGCGCTGCAACTGCAGGTGCTGGAAAACCCGCAGCGGCTGCGGGACTGGGCCTTCGCGAACGGCATGCAGCGGTTCACGGACGCGGCTAAGGAGACCGGGAAGATCGGGGGCGTCAAGGCGGCTGCGCCCGCGCCTGCCGCGCCGCGCCAGGTGGAGGTGAGTGTTCAGTGGAAGTGAAGATCCGGACCCGGTCGGCGTTCATGCGGGTGCTGGCGCTGGGGATGTTCCTGCTGCTGGTCTGGGCGTACGGGCAGCTGGAGTGGGGCGTGCCGCAGGCGGTGCGCAGCTCGGTGGTGCAGGCGCGCGGCAAGATCGTGACCTCCGACGGCAAGGTGCTGGCCATGAGTCGCGACGGCAAGCGGGTGTACCCGCAGGGGCAGATCGCGGGGCAGCTGGTCGGCATGATGGGCGCCACCGAGGGCCTCGAGGGGCTGGAGGCGGCGTACAACGACTCGCTGGCGGCCGGGCAGACCCTGAAACTCACGCTGGATACCCAGGTGCAGGCGTCGGCTGAGGCGGCGCTGGCGCGGGCCGTGCCGGCGCACCGGGGCGAGTTCGGGTCGGTGGTGGTGCTCGAAACCCGCACGGGCCGTGTCCTGGCCGCCGCGACGTACCCGCCGTTCAATCCGAACAACTGGCGCCGGTACGCGCCGGAGGTGTGGCTGAACCGGCCGTTCGTGACCCGGTTCGAGCCGGGCTCCACCGTCAAGCCGCTGGTGGTGGCCGCCGCCATGAACGAGGGCCTGACCACGCCGGACACGGTATACAGCACGCCCATGCGCCGCTTCGTGGGGGGGCGCTGGGGCAGCACCATCGGGGACCAGGTGGCGCATCCGTCGTCGCTGAACACCCAGGGCGTCCTGCGCTACAGCAGTAACGTGGGTATGACGCACATCGTCGAGCGTTTCCCGTCCGAGGATCTGTACGGCTACCTGCAGGCCTACGGGTTCGGGAAGGAGCCGAGCGTGCCGAACCTGCCGGCCGCGACCGGGTCGCTGCAACCCCTGTCGCGCTGGGACGATCTGGTGCGTGCCACCAACTCGTTCGGGCAGGGAATGAGCGGCACGAACCTGCAACTGGCGGCGGCTTTCAATGTCCTGGCGAACGACGGGCAGTACGTGACGCCGCGGCTGGTCGAGGGCGCCGGGGGCGTGGAGCGCCGTAACGTGATCCGTCCGGAGGTGGCGCGCGCCACGCGGCTGATGCTGCGCAACGTGATCAACGAGGGCATCTTCGCCAAGGCGGGCATCGAGGGATACGACCTGGCCGGGAAGACCGGGACGGCGCAGACGGTGGACGCCAACGGTCGGTACTCGAAGACGGTGTACGACAGCACCTTCGGTGGGTTCTTCCCGGCCGAGTCGCCGCGCGTGACGATCGCGGTGATGGTGCACGGCGCGAAGATCGAGTACCACGGCTCGCAGCTGGCCGCGCCGATCTTCAAGGAGATCTCGGCGGATGTGCTGTCGAGCTGGGCGGCCGCGCCGGGCAAGGCCAGCGGAGCTGATGAGTAACGCGTGAGAGTGGGCAGCGAATTGACCGCCTGTTCAACTGTTCCTTCGTGCTTCTCTCACGCCCGACCTGTCACACAGGGTAACCCAGCTTACTAAGTCATCTCTTCTGGGAGCCCAGAGAGCAGTGGTAGATACCGGATTCTGCCGGGTGCAGAACATTTATGTGAGAAACTAAATGAGAGCATTAGAACTTGTCTCATCTATCAGAATGCCCCCTAGTGGGCATTTTCTGTTTTTTATACACGCAGTATAGAAATTACTGGTCTTTAAAATGAGATCATAAACCCCTTTTTATCAGGAAGCTGCCATCTGAGCCCCGTACGCTCATTCTCGAGGTCGGGAAAGCCTTCATGCTGGCACCCGCACTTGAATCCACACCCAGAAAAACGCCGGATGCTGCCGGGCTCACCGCCCCGCCTCCGCAGGAGACCCCATGCTTCAACCCCTGATCCGCTGGACCCGCGCCGTCCTGTTCAGCCTCGCCGGAGTGGCCTCCGCCGCCACCCCCGCGCTGCCCGCCAGTACCGTCGCCACCAACGCCGTCCGTGACGCCCTGAGCACCGCCCCCACTGCCACGCCCGCCGCCACCCAGGCCCAGAGCGCCGCTCAGGTCCGCGCCGAGGCCGTCGCCCGCGCCGACACCAGCAGCGCCAGCAGCGACACCGTCGCGCTCACGCCCATCCGCGGCAAGACCGCCATCGCCCGCTCGACCGCCTACAACAGCGTCCCCGGACAGACCGACTCCACGCCGTTCATCACGGCCACCGGCACCCGCACCCGCCCCGGCGTGGTCGCCCTGTCCCGCGACCTGCTGCGCACCTTCCCCTACGGCACCAAGGTCATGATCGAGGACCTGAGCGGCAAATACACCAACATGCTCAAGGGCCGCGTCTTCATCGTCGAGGACACCATGGCCGCCCGCAAGACCAACTCGGTCGACATCTGGATGGCCACCCGCAGCGAGGCCCTGAACTGGGGCGCCCGTCAGATCCGCATCACCGCCGTCCGCTGACCCGCTGACCCAGTACCTCCCCAGCCGGGCCCCCTCCACGTGAGCGGGGCCCGGTTTCCTGTGCCCCCGGTTTCCTGTGCCGGGGTGCAGGCCCGGAGCCAGCCGGGCACTCTGGTATCCTCCGCCTTGCATGACTTCAGCCCCGGCCACCCCACCCGAGCGCGGCCACGCCGCTCCCGACCGCTCGCTGGCGTGGTCCCTGGCCCGCGCCCACCTGCGCCGCCGCCGCACCCAGAACGTCCTGACCATCCTCGGCATCGCCGTGGGCGTCATGGCCCTGATCGCCGCGCTGAGCCTCACCAACGGCTTTACCCGCGCGCTCGTGAACGCCACCCTGCGCGCCAGCCCGCACCTGAGCGTCACGTCCTTCAACCCGGGCGGCCCCGACCGGGAACTCGAGAGCGCCGCCAGCGCCGACCCGCGCGTCCTGGCCTTCACGCCCTTCCTGGCCGACAAGGGCCTGCTGACCCGGCCCGCCACCCAGGGCCGCGCCGCCGGCGTGGACTTCGCCACGCTGTTTGGCGTGACCGGACAGGCCGCCCGCGTACTCGACCTGCCCGTCGCCGAAAGTGCCGCCCTGGCCTCCCTGAAAGACGGCGAGGTGATTCTCGGCTCGGCCCTGGCCCGCAGTGTCGGGGCCTTCACCGGCGACGAGGTCCGCCTGCTGAACTCCACGCAGCGCCGCACCAGCCTGACCGTCCGGGGCGTATTCACCACCGGCAACTACCTGATCGACTCCGCGTACGCCTTCACGAACCTGCCCACCCTGCAGACCCTGCAGGGCACCACCAACATCACCGGCTACCAGCTGCGCCTGCACGACCCGGACCTCGCGCCGGCCGTCGGGGAGGCGCTGACCCGCACCCGCCCGTACTCGCCGCTGCCCTGGCAGAGCCTGTACGGCACCCTGCTCGATCAGCTGGCGCTGCAGAAGAAAGTGATCGGCTTCGTGGTCCTGCTGATCGTGGTCGTCGCGGCCTTCGGGATCGCGAACGTCCTGACGCTGGCCGTCTTCGAGAAGACCCAGGAAATCGCCATCCTGCGCGCCATCGGCGCCACCCGCCGCCTGATCACGCAGGTGTTCCTGCTCGAGGGCCTCGCGCTGGGCCTGGGCGGCCTGCTGCTGGGCAACGTGCTGGGCCTGGGCATCAGCGCGTACTTCACGGTGCGGCCCTTCACGCTGCCCGGCGACCTGTACTTCATCACCAGCCTGCCGGTCGAGGTGCGCGTCAGCGACCTGCTCGGCGTGAACGCCATCGGCCTGCTCACCACCCTGCTGGCCGCGCTGATCCCCGCCCGGCGCGCCGCCAGCATCGAACCGGCCCGCATCATCCGCTGAGCGCGGGCCGCGCTGTCTGATCGTCAGCTGAACCCCTATAAATGTTTCACGGCGCCCCACTCATGGTCCGTCATGTGACGGCGCTTACGCTGAACCCATGAAAAAGTTCCTGATGATCCCCGCCGCCCTGCTGCTCAGCACCGCCGCCGCCGCACCGAAAATCAGCGCCCAGAGCATCATCGTGAACCCCACCACGCCCGACCTGAACGTCAGCGTCCGCGTGGACCGCGACACCACGGGCAACCAGAACCCCGCCTACCGCGTGGACGACAAGATCAGCATCAGCGCCACCGTCAACCGCGACGCGTACGTGTACCTGTTCAACGTCAACCCCGACGGCAGCGTCGACCAGATCCTCCCCAACCGCCTGAGCGACAGCAACTTCGTGAAGGCCGGCACCACCAAGAGCTTCCCCGCACCGGGCGACAACTTCACGTACACCGTCGCCGGCCCCGTCGGCCAGAACAAGGTCCTGGCGCTCGCCAGCCTCACCCCGCTGGACCTCGACCAGATCAGCTCCTTCAAGACCGCCCAGGACCAGTTCGCCACCGTGACCGCCAAGAACCAGAACGGACTGGCGCAGGCGCTGAGCATCGTCGTCACGCCCCTGCCGCAGAACAGCTGGGTCAGCGACACCGCCTTCTACACCGTCGCCGCGCGCAACCCGGTCAGCACCGGCAGCCTGTTCGTCGGCACGAACGTCGCCAACGCCAGCGTCATCATGAACGGCCGCACCCTCGGCGCCGCGAACGTCACGTACAGCGGCCTGCGCGCCGGCACGTACCCGGTGCGCGTCAAGGCCCCCGGCTACCGTGACTACACCACCACCATCACCGTCCGCGCCGGCAGCACCACCAACCTGAACGTGGAATTCGCCCAGGCCGTCACGCCCGCCCCCGCCCCCGTCGCCAACCGCTTCACCGTCACCATCCGCACCAGCGTGAACGGCGCCCGCGTGTTCGTGGACGGCCAGGAAGCCGGTACCGTCAGCGGCGGCCTGCTGAACCTGCAACTGACGCGCGGCACCCATGAGATCCTGATGGTCGCTCCCGGCTACCGCACCTTCAGCAACACCTACAACATCACCCAGGGTGGCCAGATCACCATCACCCCCACCCGCTGATCCGCGCTCCCCTCTGAACAGAGAGCCCTGTCTGATGACAGAGTCCTGACGGCCCCCGCCCACCGATACCCGGTGGGTGGGGGCCGCCACCTGTCGTTCATGTGCGTGGGTTGTTCGCTCTGGCGGGGCTTCACCCACGGCTTTCACGCCGCATTCCGTGCCACCGCTGTGAGGGCTGCGCTCAGCCGGGTCCGTCGGTCAGCAGGTCGTGCAGGACCCGCGCCGTCATGCCCCAGATGTCGTGGCCCTGCCAGGGGTAGCGGTACAGCGGCACCCGCTGACCGTCCGGCAGGGTCCGGACCTCCCGCGTCACGGGCAGGTCGCGCAGGTCCGCCAGGGACGGCAGCAGCAGCTGCGCCACCTCACCGCCCAGGGTCAGGGTCGGTTCGGCCGGAATGCGCGCCAGGACCGGCGTGACGTGAAAACCGACCGGGGTGAACACGTCGTCCAGTTCACCCAGCACCGTCACCTGCGCGGGCTCCAGGCCCACCTCCTCCCAGGCCTCACGCACGGCGGCCTGCGTGGGCGTCTCGCCGGGTTCCAGACTGCCGCCGGGAAAACTGATCTGCCCCTGGTGGGTGGGCAGGTCCGCCGAACGCACCGTGAGCAGCACGCGCGGGTCCACCTCGCGGGTCAGGGCGACCAGCACGGCCGCGCGGCGGTAGGTGGGCAGGTGCAGGCTGCGCCGCCCCCGCTCGCCCACCCACAGCGCCCAGGGGTCCGCCAGCGCGCGGTCCAGCGGGTCGGCGCCGCTCAAGCGTCCGGCCCCTGGTCAGGCAGGGCGCGCAGCGTGCCCAGCGAACGGTCCCGCAACGCCAGTTCCGGGTCCACGCCCACGCTGCGGGCCCAGGTGACCACGGCGGCCAGCACGTCGGCCACGCCCGCCGGGGTGTCCGGGGCTGCGGCGACCACCTGCGCGACCGCCGCGCGCCCCTGCGGCGCCGCGACTTTCGGAACGCCCGCCAGTTTCTGCGTTTTCGCCTCGCGGGCCAGGGCGCCCAGACCGGCCGGGACGCGGTCCTCGGCGCGGCGCGGCCGGCCCCCGCGTTCCTGCGCCTTGATCTCCTGCCAGTTTCTCATGACGTCCGCGCTGTCCTGAACGCTCACCTCACCGAACACATGCGGGTGCCGGCGCACCAGTTTCTCCACGATGCCCCGCTCGACCGCCGCGTAGTCGAAGGTGCCGGCCTCCTCGGCAATCACGCTGTGAAACGCCACCTGAAGCAGCACGTCGCCCAGCTCGTCACTCAGGGCGGCCGGGTCGCCGCTGCCCGCCGCGTCGGCCGCCTCGGCCGCCTCTTCCAGCAGGTAGGGGCGCAGGGAGTCGTGGGTCTGCTCCTGATCCCAGGGGCAGCCGTCCGGGGCGCGCAGGCGGCGCATGATCGTCAGCAGGTCCTGCATACCGTCACTGTAGCGCCCACGCCTGCGGGTCCGTCCGTGCGTCCGTGCGTCCGGCCACATGAGGCCCGGCGGGGTCGGGGAGGCCGCCCCTCACGTTCACTTCACGCCGCGTCAGGTGGAGTGTGGTGCACTGCTGCCATGACTATCACCCCGACCATCACCTCCCCCCGCATCCTCCTGCCCGCCGCTCTGCTTCTCGCGGCCGGCCTGCAGGTGGGCGGCGCGCAGAGCGTGCCGGTCAACTGGGGCAGCTCGCTGTCGTCGGCCACCTACGTGATCCTGGACCCCCAGATTCAGGGCAACCCGAACGCCGTGAGCGCCCAGCAGCGTCAGGGTGTGCTGGAAGCCATGAAGCGCGACTCGGCCGGAGCGATCAAGCGCCGCTACCCGAAGGCGGTGATCGCCACCGATCCCGCCACGCCCGGCGCGGTGCAGGTCCGGCCCGTGCTGGTCACGCCGTCCGTGCTGGCCCCCTGGAACAAACTGACCGCGCAGCTGGAGTTCCGCATGCCGGCCGGGAACAACGTGATCCTCAAGCAGGATTTTGGCGTACTGACCCTCTGGCAGAAGCAGTCCGAGGCGGCCAACTACATGTACGACGTGCTGGCCCAGCGCCTGCCCTGAACGTCCCTGCCACCTGAAGGGCTGCCTCGTCCGGGTCGCCCTGTTGGGCCGCGCCTGCCCGTCTGGAACGGGCGGGCGTTTTGCTGTACGCTGGCCGCAGAGCCTCTCATTTGACCGCCGGGTCACAGAGCGGGGGAGGCCGGAGCGGGCCGCCCACCGCCCCGGCCGCACCGACACCCACGGCAACGATCCATGACACGCGACTGAACGACCGGGCGCACTGTGCAGGATGTGGAGGTGAAGGCCAGGATGAACCGAAAAGAATATCTGACCCGTTGCGTACTGATCAGCGTCCGACGCCGACTGGGCCGCGTGGTCCTCAGCGGTCTGCTGCTGGGAGCCGTGATCGCCGCGCTCGGCCTGCCGGTCGTGCTGGCCGCCGCCGGACTGCTGCTGGGCATGGTCACGGCGGCCGCCTGGATCGCCGCGCAGTCCTGGCGGCGGCACGCCGACGACGTGCTGCCGGGCCCCGTCATGCTGCCCGACACGGTCACGCTGGGCGACACCGCCCATCCGTCCTGATCCACGCCCTGAGAGAACCTTCATTCGGAAGCTCGCTCACAGGGTGGCCCCGCGGGGGCGTGTTAACGTCCGGACATGACGGATTCCAGTAATTCCACAAGCAGCACGAAGAAAAGCGCCTTCATCACCGGCGCCAGCAAGGGCATCGGCCTGTCGGTCGCGCGCGCCCTGATCGCCGACGGGTACGCCGTGACCATCACCAGCCGCAACGCCGCCGAGATCGCGCAGGTCGCCACCGAGCTGGGCGCGGGCGCGCGTGGTGTGGCCTGCGACGTGAAGGACCCGGCCGCCGTGCAGGCCGAGGTGGACGCCCACGTGCAGGCCTTCGGGGGGCTGGACGTGCTGTTCGTGAACGCGGGTGTGGGGCACTTCGGGAACATCGCGGACCTGAGCATCCAGGAGTGGCAGGACGTGATCGACACCAACCTCAGCGGCGCGTTCTACACCGTCAAGGCCGCCATTCCGGCCCTGTCGCAGCGCGGCGGGTACATCTTCACGCTGTCCAGCCTCGCCGGGAAGAACCCCCTGCCGGGCGGCGGCGCCTACAACGCCAGCAAGTTCGGCCTGAACGGCCTGTCGGAAGTGATGAACCTCGACCTGCGCGACCGGGGCATCAAGGTCACGCAGATCATGCCCGGCAGTGTCGCCACGCACTTCGCCGGGCACACCCCGGACGCCGAGAAGGACGCCTGGAAGATCCAGCCCGAGGACCTCGCGCAGCTGACCGTGGACCTGCTGCACATGCCGGAACGCACCCTGCCCAGCCGCGTCGAGGTGCGCCCCAGCCGACCCCCGAAGAAGTAAATGGGTGACGGTTGATGGTTGATGGACAGGGGAGAGCCCGGTCCATCAACCATCACCTTTTGACCATCAACAGCTTTTCCCCGTGCTGCTAGAATGCGCGGGTGTACACGAACCGCCGCGCTCATTACGAGTACGAACTACTGGAGCGCTTCGAGGCAGGCATCAGCCTGACCGGCAGTGAAGTCAAGAGCATCCGTGCCGGTGGCGTGGATTTCCGCGACGCGTTCGCGCGGCTGAGCGGCGGGAACGTGGACCTGGAAGGCCTGTACATCCCCACGTACAAGGAAGCGACCTACAACAACCACGAGCCGCGCCGCACCCGCCGCCTGCTGCTGAACCGCGAGGAGATCAGCAAGATGAAACGCGGCCTGGAACAGAAGGGCCTGACGCTGGTGCCCACCCGCCTGTACCAGAAGGGCCGGTACTTCAAGGTGGAACTGGCTCTGGCGCGCGGCAAGAAGCTGCACGACAAACGCCGCGCCGAGGCCGACAAGACCGTGCGCCGGGAGCTGCGCGAACTGTGAAGGCCGGCACCCGCACCCGCGCCGCCTGGACGGTCCTGGCCGGCAGCCTGCTGCTGGTGGGGCTGGCCGGCGCGCAGATCGCCTTCAGCCGCCTGAACCTGGCGGGCAAGCAGGTGGAGAGCATCCAGCTGTACGGCGCGGAGTACGCCAGCCAGTCGGCGCTGAGCGGCCTGCTGACCGTCGCGCGGGACGGCGGACTGGTGCGCGTGACCGGCCTGGGACACACGCTGCTGCTGCCCATCGACGAGGACCAGCAGCGGGCCACGACCAACTTCAACACCGTGCAGCTCGACACGCGCCGCCTGAACGCCCGCGCCGCGACCCTGGTGAACGGCAACCTGTACCTGCCGCTGGACACCCTGGCCAGCGGACTGGGCGCGCAGTACCAGAAGGGTGACTTCCGGGTGCCGGCCCCGGCCCTGCTGTCGGTCAGCAGCCGCGCCGGAAGTGACAGTGACCGCCTGGTGCTGGACCTGAGCCGCGATGTGGAGATCATCGACGAGCAGCGCGGCGACCGCGTGGTCATCACGTTGCGCGGCCTGAGCGGCGACGCCCGCCGCTACACCACCCGCGGCGCGTTCGTGGCGAGCGCCGAGGTGACCCGCACGGGCAGCGACCTGACCCTGACGATCCCCGTGAACGCCAGCAGCGGTTACCGGGTGTTCAAGGTCGTGCGGCCCGGCAGCGTGCGCGTCGTCGTGGACGCCGGCCCCGGTGTGTCTCGCCGCAGCCCCCAGCTGCTGGAGCGCGTGACTCGCCCGCTGATCGTGCTGGACCCCATGAAGGTCAGCGGGGTGGGCCGCGACGTGACGCTGGAAGTCGCGCGCCGCTCGGCGGAGCTGCTCAGCAAGGCCGGGTGGCAGGTGCGGGTCACGCGGGACAGCGCGGCCGCCCTGCCCCGCGAGCAGGCGCTGCAACTGACCCGCCAGAGCGACGTGTACCTGGGCCTGGACCTGGGCCGCTTCCCCGGCTCGCCGCGCGGCGGCGTGACCGTGTACGAGCAGACGGGCCGCTCGGCCACGCAGATCGTGAACGCCCTGCGGACCGGCACGGCCGCCCCCTACGGCGGGCTGGTCGTGGCCGGCACCGGCAGCACCCGCCGCCTGAGCGAACTGCTGCGCGGGGAACTCAAGGGGGGCGGCGTGACGGCCCGGCAGGAGACGACCTCGCGCCTGCTGACGCTCGGCGAGGCCCCGCAGGCGGCGCTGCTGCTGGAACTCGGCTGGAGCAGCAACGCCAAGGACCTCGCGAACCTGACCGTCGACGACCGCCTGCAGGTCATGGCCGTCGCCGTGGCCCGCTCGGTCGCCACGTACCTGACCGCCCGCGCGAACAACAACGCCAACATCTCGGCGCAGGGAGCGGCCCAGTGAACGTCCTGCGCCGCCTGATGTCGCTGTTCAACGTCGTCTCGGCGGCGCTGCTGGCCGCGGCATTCCTGGCCCTGCAGGCGGTGCAGAAACCCCCGGAGGCGCCCACGCCGCCGCAGCTGCAACTGGCGGAACGCACCGCCGTGAAGGTCAAGGTGTACTTCACGGACGCGCAGGTGCAGACCCTGAAACCCGAAACGCGGACCCTGCAGGTCACGCAGACGAACGCCCGCGTGGTCGCGCAGGCCGCGCTGAACGTCTGGGCGCAGGGTCCCTTCGACCGGGCGCTGCTGGGTGTGGTGCCCGCGAAGACCGCCGCGCCGAAGGTGTACCTGCGCGGGCAGCATTTCTTCGTGGATCTGCCGGCCTCGTACGAGAACCTGCGCTACGGCAGCAGCGGCGAACGCATGCTGGCCTGCACCATCACCCGCACGCTGCTGGAGGAACGCGGTCAGGACGTCACGTTCCTGCTGGCCGGGCAGAACGTGGACAGCCTGGGCCACATCGACCTGCGCGAGCCGTTCACGCGGCAGGACTGCGCCGACCAGTGACCCGCGCCGCCCGTCCCGTCACCCCCAGAGGTGCGGCCTGAGCCTCGGCCCCCGCCCGAGTGCCTCCGCGCCGGTTCCCGACTATGCTTCAGAGCGTCACCCTTCAGGGGTTCAAATCCTTCGCTGACCGCACCCGCCTGGACTTCGGTCCCGGCGTGAGCGCCGTCATCGGCCCGAACGGCAGCGGCAAGAGCAACGTGGTCGAGGCGATCCGCTGGGCCACCCATCAGGCCCGCGCGCGTGAACTGCGGGCGGCGCGCGCCCAGGAACTGATCTTCCACGGCAGCGGCGGCAAGGCCCCGCTGGGACTGGCGGAAGTGCAGCTGGAACTCCGCACGCCCGGCGGGGAACGCGTGAACCTCGCGCGGCGCATCTACCGCGACGGCACGGCCGAACAGGACCTGAACGGCCGCCCCGCCCGCGTGCGTGACGTTCACGGGGCGTTGCGCGGCACCGGCCTGGGACCGGGCGGACTGGCCGTGATCGGGCAGGGCGAGGTCAGCGGCGTCGTGCAGGCCGAAGGGAAGACCCTGCTGGGCTACGTGCAGGAGGCCGCCGGACTGTCCCGCGCCGTCACCGCCCGCCAGGACACCGAGGCGCGGCTGCGCGAGGCCGACACCCATCTGGACGCGCTGCGGCTGGTGCTGCAGGAACGCGCCGCGACCCTGGCCCGCCTGGAACGGGCCGCGCAGGACGCCCGCCGCTGGCACGACCTGACCCTGCGCACCCTGACCCTCCAGGACGCCCTGAAACGCGAGCGGCAGGCCGCGCTGGCCCGCGAGATCGCCGCCGCCCGCGCCGAGGCCGCCGAACTGGAGGCCCGCAGCGCCGCGCTGGGCGGCGAGGTGCAGGCCGCCGCCGCCGCCGTCGAGGCCGCCCGCGAGGCCGCGCAGGCCGCCCGCGCCCGCCGCGACGCGCACGCCGGAGCGCTGGAGACCCTGCGGGCCGCCCGCGCCGCGCACGAACAGGCCGCCCGTTACCGCGACCACCTGGACCGCGAGCAGGCCAGCCTGAACGCCGAACTGGCCGCGCTGCCCACCCGCATGCCCGACCAGCCCGCCCCGGACCTGGGCGCGCTGGACGCCGCGCTGCACGCCGCCCGCGAGGCCGCCACCGCCGCCGAGGCCCGCGCCCGCCGCCTGGACGCCGACCTGACCCGCGCCCGCACCCTGGTCGCCCGCGCCGCCGAGGCGCACGCCCGCCAGGACGCCAGCCGCGAGACGCTGCGCGCCGAACTGGACCGCGCGCAGGGCAACCTGGAAGTCACGCTGGAGAACCTCGCGGCGGCCCGCGAACGCCTGGAGGCCGCCCGCACCGCCCACGCGCACGCCGCGCAGGGGTACGCCGCGCTGCACACCGAGCGTGAGGCCGCCACGGCGCACGAACGGTACCTGAACGCCGAACTGGCCCGCGTGAACGCCAGCGTCGCCCCGCTGCGCCGCGAACGCGAACGCCTGGAAGCGGCCCTGAACTCCTACGCCCGCTACGGCGAGGGCGCCCGCAACGCCCTGCGCCTCGACCATCCGGGCATCGTGGGATCGGTCGCGGACCTGCTGACCGTCCCCGCCGAGTACGAGGTCGCGGTGGGCGCCGCCCTGGGCCGCCGCCTGGAACAGGTCGTCGTGAACCGGGCGGACGACGCCCGCGAGATCATCGACGAACTGAAACGCACGGGCGGCCGCGCCACCTTCCTGCCGCTGGACCTGATCCGCGCCCGCCCCCGCCGCGACGCGGCCCTGCTGCGCGAGGACGGCGTGATCGGCAACCTCGCGGACCTGTGCCCCAGCGACCCGCCCCTGGTCGCCGAGAGCATCCTGGCCGACACGCTGATCGTGCGTGACCTGCGTGCCGCGAACCGCATCGCCCGCACGCACGCCAGCCGCCCGCGCCTCGTGACGCTGGACGGCGAACTCGTCGAACCCGGCGGGGCCATCACCGGCGGCCGCGCGCGCGATACCGGCAGCGGCGTTCTGGCCGACCAGCGCAGATTCCAGGAACTCGACGCGGAACTGGAGGACGCAGGCCGCCAGGGCGCACGCCTGAACGCCGAACTGAAGAAGGTGCAGGCCACGCTGACCGGCAGCGACGAACGCCACGCCACGCTGCGCCGCGCGCTGGACGACGCCGCCCGCGAGGAGCAGGCCGCCGAGCGGCGCGTCACGGAACTCGCCGCGCAGGAACGCAGCTTGGAAGCCAACCGCGACCGCCTCGCCGCACGCCTCGGCCCGGACGCCGACCCCGCCCCCGCTGATCTGCCGCCCCCCGGCGCGCCCCTGCCGGACCTGATCGCCCTGGAAGCCGACCTGCACACCGAACGCGCCGCCGCCGAGACGCAGCGCGCCGCCGAACGCGGGGCCGCCGAGGCCCTCGCCCTGGCCCGCGAGACGGACGCCGCGTGGCGCGCCTACCGCACCGGCCGCGCCCGCGCCGGCGAACTCCGCGAGCGCCTGAACGCCAGCACGCAGGCCATCGCCGCGCAGGACGCCCACCTGCACGCCGCCGCCGCCGAGGTCGCCCGCCGCGAGGCTGCGCTCGGCACGCTCGACGAACATGAGGCCGCCCGCGCCGACTACGCCCGCGAACAGGCCGCGCAGACGTACAGCAACCTGATCGCCACGCAGAACCGCGCCCGCACCCGCCTGGAAGACCTGCGCGTGCTGATCGCCCGGCGCGAGGGCAGCCTGGAACCCATTCCCGACGGCTGCCTGCCGCCCGGCACGCCCCGCGAATGGACCGCCGAACTGAACGCCGCCCGCGCCGCGCTGGACGCCCTGGGACCCGTGAACGCCCGCGCCGAGGCCGACCTGCACGCCGAACAGGCCGCGCTGGATGCCCAGCAGGCCGAACTGAACGACGCCGACAGCGCCGCCGCCGAACTGCGCGCGCACCTGCACGACCTCGAAACCGCCGAGGGACTCGCCACCGCCGCCGCCTTCGACCGTGTGAACACCGCCTTCCGCGAGTACAGCGCCGAACTGCTCGGCGGGACCGGCGAACTGGAACGCGAACTCGACGACCAGGGCCGCCTGCGCGGCCTGCGCCTCGCCGTGCAACCACGCGGGAAACGCACCCGCTCCATGACGCTGCTCTCGGCCGGGGAACGCACCATGGCGGGCCTGGGCTTCCTGTTCGCCCTGAACCACGCCGGCGGGGAGGGCAGTGCGGGTGGCCTCCCACTGGCCGTGCTGGACGAGGTGGACGCCCCGCTGGACGAGGCGAACATCCGCCGCTTCACCGCCTTCCTGAAACTGTTCAGCGAACGCGGCGCGCAGTTCCTGCTGGTCACGCACCAGAAGGCCACCATGGAGATCGCGCACGCCCTGTGGGGCGTCACCACCGACCAGACCGGCGCCAGTCGCGTCCTGAGCATCAAGCAGCCCGGCGAGGTCCGGGCCGGTTAAGCGGAGCCGTCAGCACGGGCAACTCTGCTGGAAAGCCCCCGTCAGGCCCGCTACAGTCACGGCATGAACCCAGCCCGTGCGCCCCAGTCCGTCCCGGCCCGCCTCGCCCAGATCGCGCTGTACGGCGTGGCGGCCGCCGCTGTGGCCGGGCTGCTGACCCTGATCGTCAGCGCCGTCCTGAACGGCGGGCTGACCCGCGCCGGGGCCGCCGACGCGCTCGGCTGGGGCGCGCTGATCCTGGGGTTCCTGTCCGGCGCGGTCGCGTACTCGCAGGCCGGTCAGGGCCGCATCGAGGGCGAGATGCGCGCCCGCCTGGGCGAAGGCTACAGCGCGCCGGGCCTGCCCTGGCCGCAGATCATGATCCCCCTGATCGGGGCGGGCGTCCTGTCGGCCATCGTGTTCACCCTGAACTGATCCGGATTCCGTCGGCTGCTCGTCTGCATCCGCCAGATGGGGGAGGGGTCGCCCCCGGCGGGCTGCGCCATTCGGGCAGTGGTGCGGGGGGCCGGCGCGTGCCATGCTGCGTGGCATGAACGACATGCTGACCAGCGTGGTGAACCCTTCGCCCCAGCAGGCGCTCCAGGCGTTCCTGACGCACTGGCAGGGTCAGGAGTACCGCGCCATGGCGCTGTTCATGCCCGCGCGGGTGTTTCCGGGTGGGCGGCGCAGCGTGCGGCAGGTGCGCCGCGCGTACCCCGGCAGCCTGCGTGAGTTCAGTATCCTCGCGGCGCGTGATACCGATCCGGCCGCCACGAACATCGACGTGCAGATGCTCTGGCGGCAGCGCGGCGGTCTGGAACTGGGGCGGGTGCGCTACCGCATGGTGTACGTGAACGAGCAAGACCAGCCCATCGCCCGTCACCACGAGGGCGGCGTGTGGAAGCCGTTCGCGACGTACGCCCTGCCCGTGCCCCGCCCCCTGCGGGCCTGACCGGACAGTGTGGCCGGGCGAGTCTGCGTGACTCGCCCGGCTGCCTGCTTCCTGCTCCCTACTCGACCCGGAAGGCGGCGGCGTCCCGCGCGGGGAGGCTCAGGTGCAGGTAGCCGCCGCTGACGCTGACGCGGGCGTCCTGCCCGGCGAACAGGGAGGGCGTGGCGGCCAGCGCCTTCCAATTCACGCCCAGCGAGGTGAGTTTCAGGGAGTACGTGCGGCGTTCGCGGCCGCCGTGCCACGCGGCCAGGACGGTCTGGCCGTTCAGCTGGCGGGTGAACAGCAGCAGGTCGCCGCTGAGGCGGTCGGGGGTTGGCAGCAGCGTCTGCGAGCCGCGACTCAGGGCGGGGCTGGCCTTGCGGGCGGCGATGGCGGCGCGGGTGGCCTCGAAGATCTCGCGTTCCTCGGGCGTCCACTGGTCCTCGAAGCGCATGTCGCGGCGGTTGTCGGGGTCGGGACCGCCGCGCATGGCGATCTCGGTGCCCTGCCAGACGACGGGCACGCCGCGCAGCGTCATCAGGGCGCGCAGGCCGTAGCGGGTGCGGGCGCGCCCCTCATCCTCGAACAGGCTGCCCTGCGCGAACCGGGGCACGTCGTGGTTATCCAGGAACAGCGCGACCTCGCCGGGACGCGGCAGCTCGCCCTGGCGTTCCAGCACGGCCCGCACCGCGCCGAGGCTCTGGCCGCCCATCACGCTGCGTTTCATGGCGTCCTGCAGACTGAACAGGAACAGACTGTCGAAGCCCGCCTTCTGCCAGTCGGCGACGGTGCCGGTGTCCGCGTCGAACCACTCGCCGAGCGTCCAGGTGCCCGCCTGCCGGTCGCGGTCCAGCAGGTTCCGCAGGAACGGCCCCTCGACGTGCTTGATGGCGTCGTACCGGAAGGCGTTCACGCCCTGCTCGCGCCAGAAGTCCGCATTGTCCAGCAGCAACTCGCTCACCTGCGGATTGCTCTGCCGCAGGTCCGGCAGGCCCGCCAGGGCGCAGTCCACGTCCTTGTCCCTGCTGGCGTCGCACTGGGCCTGGGTGTTGAACCACGCCGGGCGGAGCTTCACGGCGGCCGCCTCGTACCCGTAATGATTGATGACCTGATCGAGCACCACGCGCATCCCGGCGCCCTGCGCGCCATCCACGAACGCCCGGAAGTCCGCCAGCGTCCCGAAGTGCGGGTCCACCGCCCGGAAATCTGCGGGCCAGTACCCGTGGTACGGCGCGGTCCCGAACGAGTTCACGGTCTGCTGCGCGTACACGGGCGTCAGCCACACGGCAGTCGCGCCCAGCCGCTGGATGTACGGCAGTTTCTGCGTGAGGCCCGCGAGGTCCCCGCCGTGCCACGCGCGCGGATCGGCGCGGTTCACCCCGGCGTTGTTTCCGGCGTTCCCGTCGAAGAAGCGGTCCGGCATGACCTGATAGATCACCTGCCCCTCGAACGAGGACAGGGGAAGGGCCGTCTGCGCGCCCGACCCGCCCGCCAGGGAGGTCAGCAGCGCGCCCAGCAGGGCGAGGTGTCGCATGGCTGCATGGTATCGCTTCCAGCGATGGGGGAGATGGAGGATAGGTGATGGTTGATGGAGGATGTCTCCCCGGTCCCACGCACGGAGAAGGGGAGAGGTCGCCCCCTCCCCCACAACCCGCCACTCAGCTTCAGCCGGTGTTGCGCACGCCCGCCGCGATGCCCTGGATGCTCAGCAGCAGGGGACGCTCGAACTCGTCCAGGCCGCCCTCGGTGGCGCGGCTGCGGCGCAGCAGTTCCACCTGAATGCGGTGAATGGGATCGATGTACGGGTTACGCAGGCTGATGCTTTCCTTCAGGCGCGGTTCGTTCGCCAGCAGTTCCGCGCCGACGATGTCCTGCACGAGCGCCACCGTGTCCTGGTACTCCTGACGCAGCATCCGCGCCAGGCGGTGGTCGCCCTGGCCGTTTAGGCGCAGGTACTCGTCGAAAATCAGCGGGTCACTCTTGGCGAGACTCATCTGCGCGTTGTCCAGCACGGTCCGGAAGAACGGCCACGCGGCGTACATCTCACGGGCGCTTTCCACTCCGATCTCGTTCAGGCCGTCTTTCAGGCCGAACCAGCCGGGCAGGTTCGCGCGGTTCTGCGTCCAGCTCATCACCCAGGGAATGGCGCGCAGGTTCCCCAGGGTGGGCGCGCCGGGACGGCGCACCGGGCGCGAGGCGATGTTCAGCCGCGCGATCTCGTGAATGGGCGTGACCTGCTCGAAGAAAGGCAGGAAATCCTCACTGTCCACCAGCTCCCGGTACGCCTGGGCGCTGCGACGCGCGGCGCGGGCCATGGCGTCCGTCCACTCCTCCGGCAGCGGCGCGGCCGGGCGCGCGGCGGACATCAGCAGGCCGTACAGCGCCTGTTCCAGGTTCCGGCGGGCCAGGACCGGGTGGCTGTACTTGTCGGCCAGCGCCTCGCCCTGCTCGGTGATGCGCAGGCCCGCGTCGATGGTCCCGGCCGGCTGGCCCAGGATGGCGCGGCTGGCCGGGCCGCCCCCGCGCCCGATGCTGGTGCCGCGCCCGTGGAAGAACCGCCAGCGCACGCCCGCGCGGCGGCACACGTCACTGATGTTCCGCTGCGCCTCGTGCAGCGCCCAGTTCGCCGCGAGGAACCCGGCGTCCTTGTTGCTGTCGCTGTAGCCCAGCATGATCTCCTGCACGCTGTCCCCCAGCACCGCGCGGTACTCGGGCAGCGACAGCAGTTCCCACACGACCTGCGGCGCGCGGGTCAGGTCGTCCAGCGTCTCGAACAGCGGCACCGGCAGGATCGCCAGCCCCACCTCCCGCGCCAGCAGCAGCGGCTCGAGCACGTCACTGACCGACTCGGCCATGCTGATCACGTACCGCCCGAAGGCGCGCGGCCCGGCCAGCGCCACGGCGCTCTGCACCTCGCGCAGCGGCCCGATCGCCGTTTCCAGCGTGTCGGTGAGGGCCGCTCCGGCCGGCCACAGCGGGCGGCGCGACCGCAGCTCACGGGTCAGCAGTTCCAGACGGGCGTGCTCGGGCAGGCCCAGGTAATCGGCCTCCACGCCCGCCGCGCGCAGCAGTTCCTCGACGGCCGCGCCGGTCTGCCCGCTGTGCTCACGGACATCCAGGCTCACCAGATGCTGCCCGAACACCCGCGCGACCGTCAGCAGCGGCGAGAGCAGCTGCTCGGCGGTGCGGCGCTGCCCGTCTGCGACCAGCCGCGCCGACAGCGCCTCCAGGCGCGGCACGAGGTCCACGCGCTCCCCGTCCCGCACGGCGTTGTGCAGCGCCTGCAGTTCCGCGCGGTACGTCTCCTGCCCGCCCCGCTCCTGGCTGAGATCCGCGAACGCCGCGCGGATGCCGCCCAGCAGCACCTCACGCGCCCGCTCACGGTGCAGGGTCAGCGCCTCACGGGTCGCGTCCGGCGTCACGAACGGGTTGCCGTCCCGGTCCCCGCCCATCCAGGACGAGAAACTCAGCGGCAACGTGGCGTCCGTATCCCGCCCGAACGCCGCCTGGAACGCTCCGCGCAGGTCCCGCTGCAATTCCGGCAGCGCCCGCGCGATGTTCGTGATGTAGTTCAGGCCACCCTTGACCTCGTCCAGCACGGTCGGTTTCAGCCGCCGCAACTCCGGCGTGCTCCACATGGCCTCCACGTGCGCCGCGATCCGCGCCGCCTGCGGGCCGTCCACGCCGCCCGTACTCAGGTCCGGAATCGCCTGCGCCACCTGCACCAGATGGTTGCGGATCGTGCGGCGGCGCATCTCGGTCGGGTGCGCCGTGAACGTCAGGCCCAGATCCAGCCGCGCCAGGAGAGATTCGACCTCATCGGCACTCAGGCCCTGCGCCTTGAGGTCCAGCAGCGCCTGCTCCAGACTCTGCGGGCGCACGCCCGTCGCGCCCTGCAGGACCCGCACCCGCTCGTACTCCTCGGCCAGGTTCACCAGCTGGAAGTACCACGTGAACGCCCGCGCCAGATTCCCCGCGTCCTCACCGGACAGGCCCGCGAGCATCGCCTGCAACTCCCGGTCGTCACCGCCGGCCCGGACCTCGCGGACCAGCGCCCGCGTCCGCTCGACCAGATCAAAGAACGCCTCGCCTTCCTGTTCCTTCAGAACCTGACCGAGCGTGCGGCCCAGCAGGTTCACGTCACTTCGAATGCTCATCGGTTACCTCGGTAGAGAGTGGGCGCGCGGCAGAAGTTCCAGCGTGGCCGCCTTCACGCCTCTTCCACGTAACGGTACCGTTCCACCCCCACCGCCCGTCCCGCCTCTATCTGGACAAAGACGCCATTCAGCTCCGCCGGACCGTCCGCCGCGCCGTACCGGTGCGGGCGCTCGGTCACGAAGCGCTCGATCGGCCCGTGCGGGTCACTCCCGATGATCGACTCGAACGGCCCCGTGAACCCCGCGTCCGCCTGGAAGGCCGTGCCGCCCGGCAGAATCCGCGTGTCCGCCGTGGGCACGTGCGTGTGCGTGCCGATCACGGCCGCCACCCGCCCGTCCAGGTACCGCGCGAGCCCCTGCTTCTCGCTGGTCGCCTCGGCATGGAAATCCACGAACACGCTGCCCAGATCATCGCGTTCCAGCAGCGTATCCATCGCCCGGAACGGGTTGTCCACCGCCTCCATGAACACCCGCCCCAGCAGGTTCACGACCGTCAGGCGCTCCGTGCCCTGCGCGGTCTTCACGTCGAAGGACCGCCAGCCCACGCCCGGCGTACCCGGATCGCTGTAATTCAGGGGCCGCACGATCGGGTACTTCCCCTCGTCCTGCATCAGCACGTAGATGTCCTTGTGATGCCACGCGTGATTCCCCAGCGTCAGGCAGTGCGCCCCGGCCCTGAGCGCGCCGTCCGCCGCCTCGCGGTGCATCCCGAAGCCACCCGCCGCGTTCTCCATGTTCACCACGATGAAATCCGCCCGTGAACGAAGCGACGGCAGATGCGACCCCAGCACCCGCCGCCCCGGCGAAGCGAACACATCCCCCACAAACAGCAACCTGATCATGACGCGCAGGCTAGCGCGCTTTGCCGGTAGGCCGGGCGTGCCAGCCCGGCCCGTAACGCCCCGGTAATGCGGGGGGCGCACGCTGCGGGCAGGAGGCGGTAATCATGACGAGAATCCTGGTCACGACGGACGGCAGCGAACTGGGTCACGCGGCGCTGGGGCACGCGCAGGCACTGGCGGGAGCGGCGCACGCGGCGGTGACGGTGCTGTGCGTGCAGGCGGACCCGGCGGTGCTGGTGAGTGAGTTCTCGTATGTGCCGCCGGTGGATCCCGAGGTGTTCGCGGCGCAGGCCAGCGCGCTGCGGACCGAGTTGCAGACGCTCGTGCCGGAAGCCCGCGTGCGGGTGGAACCGGCGGCCGGACGCACGCTGGTGCGCGCCATTCTGGATGTGGCGCGCGAGGAGAACGCCGCGCTGATCGTCATGAGCACCCACGGGCGGGGCGGGCTGGGCCGGGCGCTGCTGGGCAGCGTGGCCGAGGCGGTCGCGCACCACGCGCCGGTGCCCGTGATGCTGGTCCGCGCCGGGCAGGTGCCGGCGGTGTGGGCAGCCACGGAGCCGGACCGCCCGGCGGCGCGGCACACGCCCACCGCGTAAGCGGCGGCGGGCCGGGGGCGCGCGGGTCGGTGTCAGCTCACCGTTGCCCGCGCGGCCGTTCGGTACACTGGCGCGTTATGCCGCGTGTCCCCGTTAAACCCGAAGTGATGAGCCCCGTGGGCGGTGAGGCCCAGTTGCGCGCCGCCGTCGAGGCCGGCGCGGACGCCGTGTTCTTTGGCGTGAACCCGGCCCGTGATCAGGCAGGCCGCGCCGGCCGGGCCGACGGGGCGGGCTTTCACGCGCGCGCCAAGGTAGGTTTCGAGCTCGAAGCCCTGCCGGAGATCATGTCCGGGCTGCACGCGCGGGGTGTGCAGGGGTTCGTGACGTTCAACGTGCTGGTGTTCGACCGGGAACTGCGGCAGGCCGAGGCGCAACTGATCGCGCTGGCCGAGGCGGGCGTGGACGCGCTGATCGTGCAGGATCACGGCGTGGCGCGGCTGGCGCAGCAGATCTGCCCGGACCTGCCCATTCACGGCAGCACGCAGATGAGCATCACGTCCGCCGAGGGCGCGGAACTCGCGCGGCGCTTCGGGGCGAGCCGCGTGGTGCTGGGCCGCGAACTGAGCCTGCGGGATATCGAACGCATCGCGGGGCAGACGGACATCGAACTGGAGACCTTCGTGCACGGCGCGCTGTGCGTCAGTTACTCCGGGCAGTGCTTTTCCAGTGAGGCGTGGGGGGGCCGCAGCGCGAACCGTGGGCAGTGCGCGCAGGCCTGCCGCCTGCCGTACGACCTGTTCGTGGACGGCCTGCAACGCGACCTGGGTGACGCCCGTTACCTGCTGTCGCCCGGTGACCTGTACGCGCTGCATCAGGTGCCGGACCTCGTGCGGATCGGCGTGGACTGCCTGAAGATCGAGGGCCGCTACAAGGACGCCGAGTTCGTCGCCCTGACGACCGCCGCGTACCGCAAGGCCGTGGATGAAGCCTGGGCGGGACGGCCGCTGAGCGTCACCCGGCAGGAGGAGCAGGACCTGGAGCAGGTGTACTCGCGTGGGCTGGCGCCGCACTTCATGGCCGGCACGAACCACCAGACGGTCGTGCGGGGCCGCGCGCCCAGGCACCGGGGCGTGCGCGTGGGCACCGTGCGCGGCGTGACCGAGCGCGGGGTGCTGGTCGAACTGAGCGAACCCCTGAAACCCGGCGACGGACTGGTGTTCGACCCGGCCAACTGGCGCGCCCCCGAGGGCCGCGAGGAGGGCGGGTTCCTGTACGGCCTGTGGCAGGAAGGCCAGCAGCTGGACGACGCGGCGCTGGCCCGCGTGCGGCCGGGCGGCGTGTACGAACTGCGCTTCGGGCGCGGCGCCGTCGATGGCCGACGCGTGCGCGAGGGCGACCCGGTCTGGCGCACCCAGGACCCCACGCTGGCCGCGCGCGTCAGACCGCTGGTCGAGGCGGCGGACCCGGTGTACACCCGCCCGGTCACGGCGCACTTCATGGGGCACGTGGGCTTCCCGCCCGCCCTGACCCTGACCGACGAGCACGGCCACAGCGTCACCGCGACCCTGCCGGACGCGCTGGGCGAGGCCCGCAACCGCGCGCTGGACGAGGCGGGCCTGCGCGAGCAGCTGGGCAAGCTGGGCGGCACGCCGTACCACCTGGAAAGCCTGACCACCGACCTGCGCGGCGCGGGGTTCCTGCCGGTCAGCACCCTGAACGCCCTGCGCCGCGACGCGGCCGCGCAACTGACCGACCTGCGCGCCCAGGCGCCCGAGCGCCGCACCGCGCCTCGCCTGGACAGCACCCTGGCCGCCCTGCCCCGCACCGAGCGTGCGCCGGCCCCGGCGATCCCGCAACTGCACGTGCTGGTCCGCACGCCCGAACAGCTGGACGCCGCGCTGGAGGGGCGGCCGGACTCGGTCACGCTGGATTACCTGGAACTGTACGGCCTGAAACCCAGCGTGGAACGCGTGCGGGCCGCCGGTATTCCCGTGCGGGTCGCCAGCCCCCGCATCCTGAAACCCACCGAGCAGAACCTCCAGAAGTTCCTGCAATCCCTGAATGCGGGCATTCTGGTCCGCAGCGGCGGCCTGCTCGAAGGCCTGCAGGAGCAGCGCGGGCCGGAGTCGGGGGGCAGGAGTCGGGCGGGGCGGAACTGACCGGCGATTTCAGCCTGAACGCCGCGAACGTCCTGACCACCCGCGCCCTGCTGGACCTGGGATTGACCCGCCTGACGCCCACCCACGACCTGAACGCGCAGCAGATCACGGAACTCGCCGGACTGGTCGGCGGGCAGCATCTGGAAGTCATCGCGTACGGGCACCTGCCGGTCTTCCATACCGAGCACTGCGTGTTCTGCCGCTTCCTGAGCAGCGGCACCGACTACACCAACTGCGGGCACCCCTGCGAGACGCACCGGGTCGCGCTGCGCGACGAGCGGGGCCACACCCACCCGGTCATGGCGGACGTGGGTTGCCGCAACACCGTGTTCGAGGGCCGCCCGCAGGTGGCCGCCCCGCACCTGGGCGCGTGGCTGCGCGCCGGTATCCGCGACCTGCGCCTTGAATTCGTGCACGAGACGCCGCAGCAGGTGACGGGCGTCATCGAGGCGCACCGCGCGTTCCTGGCCGGTGACCTGTCGGCGGCCGACCTGCAGGCCACCCTGGACACACTGTCCGCCGGGTCCGGCGTGACCGAGGGCAGCCTGTTCGTCCCGCACGACTTCGGCACGCTGGACGCCCTGCCGGTCCTGTAATACGGACTCCGATTGAATGGGCTGCAAAGCCCATTCAATCCGAGCGAAGCGAGTGGGAGCAAAACGGGTTCCGGACGTGGAGCTGGCAATCCGGTGAAGTCCCGGATTGTCGGCGAAACAAACGGAATCCGGATAAGGCGCGGTCCTGGAGGCCGCGCGCGGCCCGGACGGTAGGGGTCACCTCACCCTCATTGCGGCGTCCGTATGACGTGAATCTGACCCTGCCCAACACTTCAGGAACGATGAACATGGGCCGGTCAGGCGCTGAGCGCGGCGCAGCGCTGTCTCAGCTCCCGTCCGGGCTGACCGGCCTCTCATAAGGGGTCTCATCCGGCGGCGCAGCGGTTCTGTACGCTGGGTCATGACCCGACAGGCGCATCCGGTGAAGGTGGAGACACACGACGTGGCTGCACGTTGCCATTACACCAACACGGGCGCGCGCCCTGTCCACACCTACCGCGAGACGCCGTTCGGTCTGTTCGTGGCCCGCGAATTCCACGAGCACCCCCGCATCCGGCACTGGCAGGCGCACCTGATTCCGGCCCTGAATCTGGTGGTGTGCCGCTACGACTTTCACGGGCGGCGCGAGCACGACTACTACCTGGACGTGGCCGACATCAGCCGCCACGGCGACGTGTGGCAGGTGCGCGACCTGTACCTGGACCTGATCGTGCACGACGGCCTGATGGCCGAGATTGCCGACACCGACGAACTGCTCGCCGCGCGCGAGGCCGGGTACCTGACCGAAACCGAGATGCACCGCGCCGTCGCCATCGCGCACACGGCGCTGTCCGGGCTGGGCCGCGCCCGCTACGTGCTGCCCGACTGGATGGCCCGCCGGAACATGCAGCTGCACTGGTGCGACGCGGCCGCCCTGGCCTGACCCGGCCCGCCGCCCGAGCGGAACACCGAGCGGAACACTGCACACATTTGCACGCTGCGCGGAGGTCGGGGCGGGTATCGTTCAGACCATGCCCACTGACCGACCCACGCTGTCCGAAGCCCAGGCGCGCCTGGCCGCCACCGTGCCCGCCGCGCTGAGGCGTATCCGGGAGACGCCCGGCCTGCTGGGCGTGCTGTGGTGCGGCAGCGCCGCGCGCGGCGAGGCGAACGCGCACAGCGACCTGGATTTTCATGTGCTGGTGAGAGGTGACGAACGCTGGCGGGCCAATTACGTGGTGGAGGGCGTGCCGGTCGAGGTGTTTCACAACCCGGCGCGCAAGGTCCGGGCGATGTTCGCCGCCGGGCAGGGGGACACCATCACCATGTTCGCCGAGGGGCGCGTCCTGCTGCCCCACCCGGAACTGGACGCCCTGGTGGCCGAGGCCCGCGCCCTGCACGCCGCCGGTCCCGCGCCGCGCCCCCTGACGGGGCAGGAACGCTTCCGGCTGATCGAGGAGGTCATGGACGCCCGCGCCCTGGCCGCCGCGGGCGACCCGCTGCACGTGCTGGTGGCCTGCCGCGCGGCGGAACTGGCCCTGGAAGGCCTGTTCGGTCTGCGCGGCTGGTGGCGGGTCAAGCCCCAGCGCTGGCTGCCCACGTTGCAGGAGCGCGACCCGGACGCCGCCCACGACCTGCGCGCGCTACTGACCACCCCGGACGCCGGGGCGCGGCAGGCGGCGCTGGAGGCCCTGGCCGTGCGCGTGACCGGCGACCTGACGTACCAGGAGGGCGGCAGCGACCCGGTGCCCGTGCCGTGAGGGGATGGCCGTGATCGCGGGGCCCTGACGGTGGGGGCGAACTCTGAACGTCCTTCAGGGTCGCCTCAGCCGGGGCGGGGGGCGGGCCGGGCAGACTGCCGCTCAGATGACACGAGCCTCCGCCCGCTTCTCGTCCCGCAGTCTCAGCAGTGGCCCGGCCGGACGCGGCACCCGCGTGGACGGCCGCAAGGTGCTCGTCCTGATCCTGGCCGGCGGCAAGGGGCAGCGGCTGGGCGTGCTGACCCAGGAACGCGCCAAGCCCGCCCTGACCTTCGGCGGCACGTACCGCCTGATCGACTTCGCCCTGAGCAACTGCATGCACAGCGGTCTGTCAGACGTGTGGGTGGTGGAGGAATACCAGCTGCACTCCCTGAACGACCACCTGACGAACGGGCGGCCCTGGGATCTGGACCGCACGTATGGCGGCCTGGAGGTGCTGCCACCCAGCCCGGACACCCTGACCGGTACCCTGGAGGGCGCCGGGAACGCCGACGCCTTGCACGCGCACGCGCACCTGATCCGCGCGTTCGGGGCCGAGGTGGTCGTGGTGCTGTCGGCCGATCACGTGTACACCCTGGATTACGCCGGGGTCATCCGCGAGCACCTGCGGACCGGCGCGGAGGTCACGATGGTCACCACGGACCTCCCGGCGGGCGAGGACGCCTCGCGCTTCGGGAACGTGACCCTCACACGCGGCGGGCGTGTGAAGCGCTTCGAGTACAAGCCCGAACGCCCGCGCGGCGAGCAGATCACCACCGAGGTCTTCGTGTACGACGCGGCCGCCCTGCTGCGCACCCTGGATAACCTGCGCGCCGACACGCCCGCGGGGAAGGGCCTGGGGGACTTCGGGCGCGCGCTGATCCCGGAGTTCGTAAAGGCCAGGACCGCGCGCGCCCACCCGCTCGGCGGGTACTGGCTGGATGTGGGCCTGCCCGGAGCGTACTTCCGGGCGCATCAGGACCTGCTCGCGGGCCGCTCGGTGCCGCTGGACGCGCCGGACTGGCCGGTCCTGAGCAGCAGCATTCCACGCATGCCTGCCCGCCTGGAGGCCGGGGCGCGCGTGGAGGACAGCCTGATCTCGTACGGGTGCCGCGTGGCGGGCCGCGTGACCCGCTCGGTCCTGTCGCCCGGCGTGATCGTCGAGGCGGGCGCGGTCGTCGAGGACGCCGTGATCCTGCGCGACACCGTCATCCGCACCGGAGCTCACGTGCGCCGCGCCATCGTGGACGAGGAGGCCGTGATTGCGGCCCGCGTGGACGGCCGGAAAGGCGTGGCCGTGATCGGCGCGCGCGCCCACATCAGCGCCCCCGTGCGGGACGACACGCAGGTCGAACCGGGCCGCCGCTGGCGCCGGGGCTCCCGCCCGCGCGACCCGGACGCCTCACCGGACTGAGCGGCGGCCCGTGACCGTTCCGTCAGACGCGCGGGCGTACGCTGCCGGGCATGATCGAGGTCAGTGGGTACACCAAACGCTACGGGCGGCACGAGGCCGTCAGCGACCTGAGTTTCAACGTGCAGCCCGGCGCGGTGTTCGGCCTGCTGGGCAGCAACGGGGCGGGGAAGACCACCACCATCCGCGCGCTCGTCGGCCTGACCCGCCCCACGAGCGGCACCGTGCGCGTGCAGGGGTTCGACGTCTGGAAGGACCCCCTGAAGGCCAAGGCGGCGTTCGGGTACATCCCGGACCGCCCGTACCTGTACGGCAAACTGACGGCGCGGGAACTGCTGCGCTTCGTGGCCCAGCTGTACAGAGTTGCTGGGGCCGACGCCGAGATCGACCGCTGGCTGGAATTCTTCCGCCTGAGCGACTTCGGGAACGAATTGATCGAGACGTACTCGCACGGGATGCGGCAGAAGGTCGCGATCATCGCCGCGCTGCTGCCCGACCCGCCCGTGCTGATCGTGGACGAACCCATGGTGGGCCTCGACCCGCACGCCGCGCGGCAGGTGCGTGAACTGTTCCGCGCGCACGCCGACCGGGGCCGCACGGTGCTGCTCACCACCCACTCGCTGCCGCTGGCCGAGGCGGTGTGCGACCGGCTGGTCGTGCTGGACCGCGGGAAGGTGCTGGGCCAGGGCACCATGGACGACCTGCGCGCCCGCACCGGCACCGAGGCCGGAGGTGTGCACGGCGACAGTCTGGAACGTATCTTCTTCCGCCTGATCGAGGAGGAGCAGGCCGCAGCGCAGGCCGGGGCGCAGGCCCACGACGGGAGCCAGACCGGAGCGGCGGAGCGCGCGTGACCACCGCTCCCACTCCCGCCCCGGCTTCCGCGCACCCACCGGCGCGGCCCAGTCTGCTGCGCGTGAAACTGCTGTCCCTGCGGCACACCCTGCAACGCGGCCCGAAATGGGGGTACGCGCTGGTCGGCACGCTCGCCGTGCTGCTGGTCGTGGCCGAGGTGATCGGCACCTGGCGGGCCCTGACCTTCCTGGGCGGCTTCGGGGACATCGGCACGAACGTGTTCGCGCGCGTCCTGGAAATCGGCCTGATCACCCTCGCCAGCGGCGTCACCTTCAGCGCCACCACCGCCGCCATCAGTACCCTGTACCTCAGCGACGACCTGAACTTCCTGCTCACGCAGCCCGTCCCCACCTGGCGGGTGTTCGCCATGAAGGTCAGCGAGACCTTCCTGAACGCCGCGCTCGTCCCGGTGTTCCTGACGCTGCCGCTGCTGCTGACGATCGCCGCGTACTTTCAGGCACCCGTCTGGGCGTACCCGGTCATGCTGCTCGCCGATCTGCTGGTGTTCGCCGCGCCGGTCGGACTGGGCGCGTTGCTGGCCGTCGCCCTGATGCGCTTCGCGCCGGTCGGCCGGGTCCGCGAGGTCAGCACCGCGCTGGGCGTGCTGATCAGCGCCGGACTGGTGTACGCCATCCGCGCCCTGCGCCCCGAGGTGCTCGTCCAGAAGATGCAGGACCCCACCCGCTTCGAGGCCCTGCTGCGCGACTTCGCCGGGCCGTCCAGCCCGCTGCTGCCGCCCTCCTGGGCCGCGCAGGGCATCTGGCAGGCCGCGCACGGCCACCTCGCCGCGCCCCTGCTGCCCCTGCTGCTGCTGACCGCCACGCTGCTGCTGTCCGCCACCCTGCTCGCCACGAAGGCCTACCAGGAAGGCTGGGCACGCGCCCTGGACTCCAGCACCCCCCGCCTGGACCCCACCCCCCGCCGCGCCGGACGCACCGAACGCCTGCTGGCCCGCCTCGGCCCCGGCGGCGCACTGGCCGCCAAGGACCTGCGCGTCACGCTGCGCGACCCCACCCAGTGGAGCCAGCTGCTCGTCGTCGTCGCGCTGGCCGGCGTGTACCTCGTCAGCGTCAAGGCGGTGCCCATCCCGGTGCCGCAGTTCCGGGGGATCCTCGGGTACATCCAGCTGGCCTTCCAGGGGTTCATCATCGCCGGCATCGCCGTCCGCCTTGCCTTCCCCGCCGTGTCCACCGAGGCGAAGGCGTACTGGCTGCTGCGCACCGCGCCCATCGACCCACGCCAGATCGTCCTCAGCAAGTTCCTGGGCGTGCTGCCCGTCACGCTGACCGTCGGCCTCGTCATGGGCGTCGCCAGCGCCCTGAGCATGAGCCTCGGCCCCACCCTGCTGCTCCTCAGCGTACTCGTCAGCGTCAGCAACGCGCTGGTCATCACCGCGCTCGGCGTCGGGCTGGGCGCCGCCGCCCCCAAATTCGACGCGGACAACCCCGCCGAGATCGGCGTCAGCCCCGGCGGCCTCGCCTTCATGGGCCTCAGCCTCGCCTACTCCGTGCTGTGCCTGCTGCTGCTCGCCCGCCCCGCCGCCGGGAGCGTCCTGCGGCCCGACCTGTACCCCGGCTACAGCGCCCTGACCACCCCGGAAGGCATCCTGGGTCTGATCGGCCTGCTGCTCGCCACCGTCCTCGGCACGTCCCTCAGCCTCCGCACCGGCTGGCAACGCCTCGACCGACTGGAGTGACCGTCAGGGCCGGTGTGCGGCGCCCGCCCCGACCACCGTGTGCCAGCGGCGCACCTCCCAGGTGCCCACCAGTCCGCCCAGCACGTACGGGTCCGTGCGGGCGAACAGCTCGGCAGCGTCCGGCGCGTTGCCCTGAAACAGGAGTGCGGCGCCGTCCACCGGGTCGGCCAGCGCGCCCCCCAGCAGCAGCTCGCCCCGGTCGGCGGCCGCCTGCGCGTGCGCGAGGTGCGCCCCCCGCAGCGACTCACGCCGCGCGACGTAATCGGGAACAAGATCGCGGTACAGCAGCAGAAAGTGCATGCGGGCAGTGTACCGGGGGAAGTCTGTGCCGGGGGAAGTCTGGGGTGTGCGCCCTGTCCAGGTGGACCCTGCCTGTCCGCCAGCCTGATACCAACCTCCGGCGTCCTATACTGGCCTGCACACACAAACAGGCGACCCAGGCCCGGCCCACCCGGGAGGCCCGGCTGCGCTCGCTGCTCGCTTTGCATCAGGGAGGTCAGTCATGTCAACCCACGATCAGCAGGTCAGTGTCAGTCAGGAGCAGTCCGCGCATGCCGCCGGGGAAGAGCAGTTCGAGTACGTGGTGATCGGCGCGGGTTCCGGCGGGTGCGCCGTCGCGGCCCGGTTGCAGGAAGGCGGCGCGCAGGTCCTGCTGCTGGAGGCCGGAGTGCCGGACGAGACGCCCGAGATTCACATTCCGGCGGCCTTCCCGAAACTGTTCAAGTCGCCCCTCGACTGGAACTACGAGACCGAGGCCCAGGAGCACCTGAACGGCCGCCGCCTGTACTGGCCGCGCGGCAAGATGCTGGGCGGCAGCAGTTCCATCAACGCGATGATCTACATTCGCGGTCACCGCGCCGATTTCGACGCCTGGGCCGCCGCTGGCAACCGGGGCTGGGGGTACGACGACGTGCTGCCGTACTTCCGGCGGGGCGAGGATTTCGAGGGCGGCCAGAGCGAGTATCACGGCGCGGGCGGCCCGTTGCACGTCGAGAACCGCCGTTACACGCATGAGATCTGCGACGCGATCACCGCCGGTTTCGAGGAACTGGGGCACCCTGCCAACGACGATTTCAACGGCCCGCAGATGGAAGGCGTGGGCCGCTACCACGTCACGCAGAAGGGCGGGGCGCGGCACTCGGCGGCCGTGGCGTACCTGCGTCCCGCGCTGGCCCGCAGCGGCCCCGGCACGCTGGAAGCCCGGACGGGCGCGCACGTGACCCGCATCCTGCTGGACGGCCGGCAGGCGACGGGCGTGGAGTACCTGGACAGCGCGGGCGCGCGGCAGGTCACGGCCAGCCGGGGCGTGATTCTCGCGGCGGGCGCGATCACCAGCCCGCACCTGCTGATGCTGTCCGGCATCGGAGAGCGGGCGCAACTGGAAGCGGCCGGCATCCCGGTCCTGCAAGACCTGCCCGGCGTCGGCAAGAACCTGCAGGATCACCTGTTCGTGCCCGTCGTGTACGCCACCGAGACGCCCGGCCTGAAAGACGCCACCAGCGACGCCCAGATGAGCCTGTACATGAGCGAGCAGCGCGGCATGCTGTGCAGCAACATCGGCGAGACGGGCGGCTTCATGAAAACGGACCCGTCACTGCCCGCCCCGGACCTGCAATTCCATAACGGCGCGGCCCTGTTCGTGGATCACGGTTTCCGGGAACTGGACGGCCACCACTACACGCTGCTGCCATCCCTGGTCGCGCCCCGCAGCCGGGGGGAGATCCGCGTGACCAGCGCCGACCCGCAGGCCCGCCCGAGCATCGAACCCAACTACCTCTCGGACCCGCACGACCTGGACGTCCTGGTGCGCGGCGTGGAACTGGCCCGGCAGGTGGGCGACACGGCCGCCCTGGCCCCCTACCGACTGGACGAGGTCATGCCCGGCGGGAATGTCACGCAGCGCGCCGACCTGGAGGAGTACATCCGGCAGGAAGCCATGACCATCTACCACCCGGTCGGCACCTGCCGCATGGGCCACGACGACCTGGCGGTCGTGGACGACCAGTTACGCGTCCACGGGATCAGCCGCCTGTGGGTCGCTGACGCCAGCGTCATGCCCACCATCACGCGCGGCAACACGAACGCCCCCACCCTCATGATCGCCGAGAAGGCCGCCGACTTCATCCTGGCGCAACAACCGCTGCCGGTCGGTGGCTCTCAGGTTGCCGCGCACGTCGCCACCGACTGAACCGACCCGGAACGCTGCATCAGACCAGTGACAACAAGAGTGCGCCGCCCGGTGATGGGGCGGCGCACGTTCCTGACGGTTAGGGTCAGTCCTTGACGAGCTCGATGTCGGTCAGTTCGCTGATGGGCAGGCCCCACTGGTTCATGGCGTCGAAGAAGGGATCGGGGTCGAGCTGCTCGACGTTCCACACGCCGGGCTGCATCCAGTTGCCGTTCAGCATCAGCATGGCGCCGATCATGGCGGGCACGCCGGTGGTGTAGCTGACGCCCTGCGCCTGCACTTCGCGGTAGCAGTCGGCGTGATCCTTGACGTTGTACACGAAGTGAACCTTGGGCTGGCCGTCCTTGCCGATGCCCTTGGCCTGCACGCCGATGCAGGTCTGCCCGCTGTACCCGGCGGCCAGGGATTCGGGGGCGGGCAGCACGGCTTTCAGGAACTCGATCGGGGCGACTTTCATGCCGCGGAAGTCGATGGGTTCGATGCTGGTCATGCCGATGCCTTCGAGGACGTTCAGGTGCTTGATGTACGCCTCGCCGAAGGTCATCCAGAAGCGGGCGCGTTTGATGGTCGGGAAGTGCTTGACGAGGGATTCGAGTTCCTCGTGGTACAGCACGAAGCTCTTGCGGGTGGCGACCTTGGGGTAGTAGATGTCCTGGCTGATTTCCAGGGGCTGCGTCTCGATCCACTCGCCGTTCTCGTAGTAGCGGCCGTTGGCGGTGATCTCGCGGATGTTGATTTCCGGGTTGAAGTTGGTGGCGAACGCCTTGCCGTGGTTGCCGTTGTTGCAGTCCACGATGTCCAGGTAGTGGATTTCCTGGAAGTGGTGCTTGGCGTGCCAGGCGGTGAACGCCTGGGTGGCGCCGGGGTCGAAGCCGCAGCCGAGCAGCGCCATCAGGCCCTTTTCCTTGAAGCGGTCCTGGTACGCCCACTGCCAGGAGTATTCGAACTTGGCGACGTCCTTGGGTTCGTAGTTGGCGGTGTCCAGGTAGTGCACGCCGGTTTCCAGGCAGGCGTCCATGATGGTCAGGTCCTGGTAGGGCAGGGCGACGTTGATGACCATCTTGGGTCCGAAGTCGTTGATCAGCTTGACGAGTTCCGGCACGTTGTCGGCGTCGACGGTGGCGGTGGTGAACACGGCCCGGCTGTCAGGCATGTGCTCCTTGATTTCGGCGACGATCTTGTCGGCCTTGGCGACGGTGCGCGTGGCGATCAGCACTTCCGTGAAGACGCTGTCGTTCTGGGCGCATTTCTTGGCGACGACGTTGGCGACGCCGCCCGCTCCGATAATGATGACCTTGCTCATGGCGCGCATCTTACCGTGCCGGGTGCGGCCCGCTGGTCAGGGTAGGGTGTGAGGCGTGAGCAAGCATCCCGGCCAGAGCAGTCAGAAAGCCCAGTCCCGTCAGAAAGACCAGTCCCGTCCGAAAGTTCAGTCCGGTCAGAAGGCCCGGCCCGGTGGGAGCGTTCCGTCCGGGCCGGGGGCGGGCGGGGTGCGCGAGGTCACGCCGGAGATGCGGGCGCGCACGGCCCGCACGTTCGGGTTGGTGGTGCTGGGCTTCGTGGCGGGAATCGCGCTGATGGTGGCGGTCCTGTCGGCGCAGGGGCGGGCGCTGCGGGAGTACGCGGTGCGGGTGCAGTCGGCGGTGCTGGCGACCGGGCCGTCCGTGAACGTGTCGTACGGGCAGCCGTGCGTGGACGCGCTGCCGGGGGCGCTACCGTCCGGGGTGCTGTCGTGTGACGTGCAGGTGGAGGGCGGTCAGGTGTCGGTGCTGATGCAGCTGGAGCGCGAGCGGCAGTTCCGGTTGCCGGCGCGGGGGGCGCAGGAGTAAGCGGCGAGGGCCGTCACCGGGCAGGTACTGCTGGCGGATGAGTGGCCTCTTGACCTGGGGCTTACTCTTCCCTCACGCTATTGAGAAGCCTTCCTATTAAGGTAGGGGGGTTCCGTTCCCGTCACTCCGCCCCGTTCGGCCCTAACCAGGAGAACCGCATGTCAGAGAAGAAAGCTACCGCCTACGCCCCCACCGAATCCGCCGACATGACCACCACGGCCCCCCAGGCCCCCCAGGGACGCCTGACCAACCACTCCGGCAACCTCGCGCCCAGCAACACCAACAGCCTGACCGCCGGCGAGCGCGGCCCCGTCCTGCTGCAGGACTGGCACCTGCTCGAGCGCATGGCGCACTTCAACCGTGAACGCGTCCCCGAGCGCGTCGTGCACGCCAAGGGCAGCGGCGCCTTCGGAACCTTCCGCGTCACGCGCGCCATCCCGGAACTGACCGTCGCCAAGATCTTCCAGAAGGAAGGCAACGAGTGCCGCATGCTGGCCCGCTTCAGCACCGTCGCCGGCGAGAAGGGCTTCGCCGACACCGTCCGCGACCCGCGCGGCTTCGCCCTGAAGTTCTACACCGAGGACGGCAACTGGGATCTGGTGGGCAACAACACCCCGATCTTCTTCGTGCGTGACCCCATCAAGTTCCAGGACTTCATCCACAGCCAGAAGCGCCACCCGGTCACGGGCCGCCGCAGCGCCGCCATGCAGTTCGACTTCTGGGGCCTGCGCCCCGAGAGCCTGCATCAGGTCATGTACCTGTTCGGCGACCGTGGCCTGCCCCGCTCCTACCGCTTCATGAACGGCTACTCCAGCCACACCTACAGCCTCTGGAACGAGCAGGGCGAACGCTTCTACGTCAAGTGGCACTTCCACAGCCAGCAGGGCGTGCAGAACCTGACCGAGGAGGTCGCCGCGAAGATCGCCGCCGCGAACCCCGACTACCACTTCCAGGACCTGTTCGACGCCATCGAGCGCGGCGAGAACCCCAAATGGACCGTCAGCATCCAGGTCATGCCCGAGAAGGACGCCGAGACGTACCACATCAATCCCTTCGACCTCACCAAGGTCTGGCCGCACGCCGACTACCCCCTGATGCAGGTCGGTGAGTTCGAACTGAACGAGAACCCCCAGAACTACTTCGCCGAGATCGAGCAGGCCGCCTTCGAGCCCAGCAACCTGCCGCGCGGCTTCGGCGCCAGCCCCGACAAGATGCTCCAGGCGCGCCTGATGAGCTACGCCGACGCCCACCGCTACCGCATCGGCATCAACTACGCCGCGCTGCCCGTCAACCAGGCCGCCTGCCCGGTCATGACCTACCACCGCGACGGCCAGACCCGTTTCGACGGCAACTTCGGCGGCACGCCCGTGTACGAACCCAACTCGTACGGCGGCCCCGCCGTGGCCGAGGGCACCCCGCAGGAACCCCCCATGCCGCTGGGCGCCCTCGCCGACCGCTTCGGCTGGCCCGAGGACGACGCCGACCTGTACGGCCAGCCGCGCGAACTGTACCGCGTGATGCAGCCCGACGAACGTCAGCGCCTCGCCATGAACTTCGCCGGCGCGCTGGCCGACGTGCCCGCCTTCATCGCCGACCGCTTCATCGGGCACCTGGAACAGGTTTCCGGCGAACTGGCCGGGAACGTCCGCAGCGGCATCGCGCAGAAGAAGGCTGAGGGTCACCCGGAACTCACGGACCTGCTCACCGAGACGCACACCCACGCGGCCGGCGGCGACCAGAAGCCCAGCCAGAGCGTCGCGGTCGGTGCGGACGACTGAACTCCAGCGTGAGGTGAACGGCCCGGTGGCCTGACCTTCACGAGCGACTGACGTTCCTGCCCAGACACCATGAACGCGTGATTCACGCGGCCCGTCCACTCCCCACGCGGGGTGGGCGGGTTTTTCTTTCTCCAGGCGCCGCCCCGTCCCTGGTCCTGTGGTCATTCTTGCTATGCGGATCTTCAGAAAGGCTTCATACTGTGGTGAATCAGGTTCAATTCATCCCGTATCCGCTCACCTGAACGGCGTTCAGGACCACCCACCAGGGAAGTTTCACGTGCCGGGCCACGCCCGGCGAGGGGGAGAACGTGTTTCCAGCTGCATTCGATTACATCCGCGCCCATTCCGCAGAGGAGGCCCTGGCCGCGCTCGCGCAGCACGGCGCCGAGGCCCGCATCCTGGCCGGCGGCCAGAGCCTGATCCCCGCCATGCGCCTGCGACTGGCCCGCCCGGCCGTGCTGGTCGACCTGGGCGGCGTGAAGGACCTGGGCTACCTGCGCGAGGAAGGCGGCGAACTGCGCGTCGGCGCCATGACCCGCGACGTGACCCTGGAACGCGACGCGAACGTCCGCGCCCGCTACAGCCTCCTGACCGACACCGGCGCCGTCGTGGCCGACCCGGTCGTGCGCTGCCTGGGCACGGTTGTCGGCAGCCTGTGCCACAGCGACCCCAGCGGCGACTGGGGCGCGGCGGCCCTCGCCTCGCGCGCCGTGATGGTCGCCCGCAGCGCCAGCGGCGAACGCCTGATCCCCATCGACGAGTTCCTGGTGGACTCCTTCCAGACGTCGCTGGAAGAGGGTGAACTGGCCGTCGAGGTGCGCTTTCCCACCCCGGACGGCCGCACGCACGGCTCGTACCAGAAGATCGAACGCAAGGTCGGGGATTACGCCACCGCTGCCGCCGCCGTGCAGATCACGCTGGGCGACGACGGCCGCGTCACGCACGCCGGGGTCGCCCTGACCGCCGCCGGCCCCCGCCCGGTCCGGGTGGACAGCGCCGAGAAACTGCTGCTGGGTCAGCTGCTGACCGAGGACGTCATCCGCGCCGCCAGCGAGGAAGCCCGCGCCGTCAGTGACCCCTTTGCGGACACGCGCGGCAGCGTGGAGTACAAGAAAGACATGGCCCGCGTGCTCGTCGCGCGCGGCCTTCGCGCCAGCGCCGCCCGCCTGGGCACGGGAGTGACCGCATGACCGCCACCGAAACCACCGACACCGCCCTGCGCACCGTCACCCTGAACGTGAACGGGCAGACCATCCGCCAGGAAGTCGAACCCCGCACCCTGCTCGCCTACGCCCTGCGTGACGCCGGCCTGAAAGGCACGCACGTGGGCTGCGACACCTCCTCGTGCGGCTGCTGCGTCGTGCTGATCGACGGCGACACGCCCGCCAAGTCCTGCACCATGTTCGCCGTGCAGGCCGAGGGCCACCAGATCACCACCGTCGAGGGCCTCGGCACCCCCGGCGACCTGCACCCCCTGCAACAGGCCTTCTGGGACCAGCACGGCCTGCAGTGCGGGTACTGCACGCCCGGCATGCTCATGACCGCCAAGGCCATGCTGGGGCACAACCCGGACCCCACCGACCAGGAAGTCCGCGAGTTCCTGAGCGGCAACCTGTGCCGCTGCACCGGCTACAACAACATCGTCAAGGCCGTGCAGCAGGCCGCGCGCGTCATGCGCGACGAGGCGCAGGCGCAGGCCCTGGCCGGCATGGTCCCCAGCACCGGCACCGCCGAAGGAGGAGCGCAGTGAGCATCGAAACCGACGCCGCGAACAACGCCGGCCCGCAGACCCTGACCATGGGCAAGAGCATGAAACGCAAGGAAGACCCCCGCTTCCTGACCGGGAACGGCAACTACGTGGACGACATGCGCCTGCCCGGCATGCTGTACATGGCCATCGTGCACAGCCCCTACCCGCACGCGAACATCAAGGGGATCGACAAGACGGCCGCGCTGGCCGTACCCGGCGTGAAGGCCGTCATCACCGGCGAGGACCTCGTGGCCGCGTCGCTGGCGTGGCTGCCCACCTTCCACGGCTTCGACAAGCAGATGGTCCTGGCCGTCGGCAAGGTCCTGTTCCAGCATCAGGAAGTCGCGGCCGTGTTCGCCGAGACCCGCGAGGCCGCCCGCGACGCCGCCGAACTGGTGGACGTGGACTACGAACCCCTCGACCCGGTCATCAGTCCCTTCGACTCCATGAAAGACGAGATCATCCTGCGCGACGACCGCGAGGACAAGACCAACCACATCTACCACTGGGACAGCGGCGACAAGGACGGCACCCAGACCGCGCTGGACGACTCCGAGGTCGTGGTCACCGAGCGCATCTACGCGCCCCGCTGCCACCCCGCCCCACTGGAACCCTGCGGCTGCGTCGCGCAGTTCGACGCCATGGGCCGCCTGCACTTCTGGGTGACCAGTCAGGCGCCGCACGTGTACCGCACCGCCATCTCGCTCGTGACCGGCATTCCCGAGGACAAGATCCGCGTGATCTCCCCGGACATCGGCGGCGGCTTCGGCAACAAGGTCCCGGTGTACCCCGGCTACGTGTGCGCCATCGTGGGCGCCCTGATCCTCAAGACGCCCGTCAAGTGGATCGAGACCCGCACCGAGAACCTCACCACCACCGGCTTCGCCCGCGACTACCACATGGACGTCACCATCGGCGCGAAGAAGGACGGCACCGTCACCGCCCTGAAGGTCAAGACGGTCGCCGACCACGGCGCGTTCGACGCCGCCGCCGACCCCAGCAAGTACCCGGCCGGGATGTTCGGCGTCGTGACCGGCAGTTACCAGTTCCCGGTCGCGTTCGCGGAACTCGACGCGTACTTCACGAACAAGGCGCCGGGTGGCGTGGCGTACCGCTGCTCGTTCCGCGTGACCGAAGCCAGTTACGCTATCGAACGCGGCATGGACATCCTGGCGCAGAAACTCACCATGGACCCCGCCGAACTACGCCGCAAGAACTTCGTGCGCAAGGACCAGTTCCCCTACGACAGCGCCCTGGGCTTCACGTACGACAGCGGCGACTACGAAGGCACCATGGACAAAGCCCTGAACCAGATCGGGTACGCCGACCTCAGGCGCGAGCAGGCCGAGAAACGCGCCCGTGGCGAGTACATGGGCATCGGCATCAGCACCTTCACCGAGGTCGTCGGCGCCGGACCCAGCAAGCACTTCGACATCCTGGGCATCAAGATGTTCGACTCCGCCGAGATCCGCATTCACCCCACCGGGACCGGCATCATCCGCACCGGCACGAAAAGCCAGGGCCAGGGCCACGAAACCACCTGGGCGCAGATCGTCGCCGAGGAACTCGGCCTGGACCCCCAGAACCTGCTCGTCGAGGAGGGCGACACCGACACCGCCCCCTACGGCCTGGGCACCTACGCCAGCCGCAGCACCCCGGTCGCCGGAGCCGCGCTGGCCCTCGCCGCCCGCCGCGTGCGCGAGAAGGCCCGCAAGGTCGCCGCGCACCTGCTGGAAGCCGCCGCCGAGGACATCGAATGGGTCGAGCATCGATTCCAGGTGATGGGCGCCCCCAGCCGCAGCGTCACCATGAAAGAAGTCGCCTTCGCCGCGTACACCAACCCCGGCGAGGGCAACGAACCCGGCCTGGAAGCCAGCCTGTACTACGACCCGCCCAACATGACCTTCCCGCACGGCGCGTACATCGCCGTCGTGGACGTCGACGCCGAGACCGGCGAGGTCAAGGTCCGCCGCTTCCTCGCCATCGACGACTGCGGCACCGTCATCAACCCCATGATCGTCGAGGGACAGGTGCACGGCGGCCTCACCGAGGGCTTCGCCATCGCCTTCATGCAGGAAATCCCCTACGACGAACAGGGCAACAACATGGCCCCGAACTTCATGGAGTACCTGATCCCCACCAGCGTCGAGGCGCCCGTCTGGGAGACCGGCAGCACCGTCACGCCCAGCCCCCACCACCCCATCGGCGCCAAGGGCGTCGGCGAGAGCCCCAACGTCGGCAGTCCCGCCGCGTTCGTGAACGCCGTCATGGACGCCCTGTCGCCCCTGGGCGTCACGCACATCGACATGCCCCTGACCCGCGAGAAAGTCTGGAAGGCCATCCGCAACGCGCAGGCCGCCGCCGCGAGTGACTGACCCCCTGACCCCTCCGACCCTGCGGGCCACCTCCCCTTAGAGGGGAGGCTGAAACTGAAGTGGCTCCCCTCTAAGGGGAGCTGTCACCGCAGGTGACTGAGGGGTTGCAGGTGACCCAGGAGTTGCCCCCGACATCGACCTTCTCCCCCCGCCCCTCACCGGGCGGGTGTATCCATTGGAGACCGCATGACGAGGATTCCGTCTGTTTCGTCACCAACCCGGAAGGGCGCCGGGTTGCCAACTCCACGCCCGGAACCCTCTTTGCTCCCACTCGCTTCGCTCGGATTGAACGGGCTTTGCAGCCCATTCAATCGGAGGCCGTATGACCCCTGATCCCCAGCGTCCCACCGGGGACACCGAATTCATTCCGGACCTGCCCGAGCGGCTGGCGGGGCTGGCGCGCGAGGGCGCGTCGGCGGTCGTGGCGACCGTGGTATCGCGCCGCGCGCCCGTGTCGGCGCAGGTGGGTGACAAGGCCCTGATTCACGCGGACGGCCGCATGGAGGGCTTCGTGGGCGGCGCGTGCTCGCGCGAGATCGTGCGGCGGCAGGCACTGCTGGCGTTGCAGGGTGGGCAGGCGCGGCTGGTGCGGATCGTGCCGGGCGCCGCGCCGGACGCCGAGCACGCCTTCGCCGAGCGGGTCACGGTGCCCATGAACTGCGCGTCGGAAGGGGAGAGCGAGGTGTTCCTGGAACCGCTGCTGCCGCCGCGCCTGCTGATCGTGGTGGGGCGCACGCCGGTCGCGCGGGCCATCGCCGCGCACGCCCGCCTGATGGGTGACCGCGTGTGGCGCGTGCTGGACGACGACGAGGTGCCGGGCGAGCCGGACGCCGTGCCGCTGGGCGCCCTGACCGCCCGCCTGTCGGCCCTGCCTGCCGCGCAGCGCGCGCGGGTGCGCAGCGTGGTGGCGTCGCAGGGACACTACGACGAGACGGCCATCGAGGCGTTGCTGCGCGCCCAGCCGAACCCGGTGGGCCTTCTGGCCAGCCCGAAACGCGCCGCGAACGTCCGCGAGACGCTGGCCATGCTGAGCGGCTTCGGGGAGGCGGACCTGGGCCGCATCCGCGCGCCCGTGGGCCTGAACGTGGGTGCCCGCACCCCGCACGAGGTGGCGCTGAGCGTCCTGGCAGAACTGGTGCAGCTGGACCGGCAGGCCTTTGTGCCGTCCACCGCTGTTCCGGAGCAGGCACCGGCCGCGCCCGTTCCGACTCCCGGCGAACCGTCACCCGTGCCGTCCGCGCTGCTGGCCCAGGTGATGGACCTGCCTGCCCTGACCGTCCTGAATGCCGAACCGGCCCCTGCTGACGGAAGCAGCGCCGTGGACCCGGTCTGCGGCATGACCGTCAGCCTCCCGGCCCGGCACACCGCCGAACTGGACGGGCAGACGTACGCCTTCTGCTGCCCGCACTGCAAGGCCCGCTTCCTGAAGGACCCGGCGCGCTACCTGACCGGCTGAGCGCGGCGTTCAGCGGCGGTTCGTCTTGCCGAACAGGCCGTCCACGGGCGCCGGGGCCACCACCTGCCCGATCAGGTCCAGGATCTCCGCGAGGGGCAGGGTGAACACGCCCGCCTCGCCCCGGTCGGCGGCCTCGCGCCACTGGCGGTAACCGCTGTCGTCGGTCGGGAGGGGAGCGCCGGTCCCGATCAGCTCCAGCACGCTGGCAAGCAGGGCCTCGGCCGTGACCGGCGCGTGGGCCAGGTGCGGCTGCACGCCGCCCCGCAGGTGCGGGTTCCCCAGCCGCAACCCGTCCAGCGCGACGTGCACCACCGTCCCGGTCGGTTCGTCGTCGCGGCGCAGGATCAGCGCCGTGCTCGTGTCCTCGCCGGGGCGGGTGCGGTACGTCCAGCGTTGACCGGCCTGAAAGTCGGCCTGACCATGGGGAGTCGTCATGGGACGCAGCGTACCGGGCGGCGCCGGGGTGTTCCCTCACCCGAATGGCGCAGTGGTGGGTACGTGCTCTGGCCTGAACGCCGTTCAGATTCGGCGGTGCGGGGCGGGCCGGGCGTCCATAATCACGGGCGATGAACATTCTGGTGACGGGCGCGACCGGGTTCCTGGGTGGGGTGACGGCCCGTGAACTCGCGCGGGCCGGGCACGCCGTGACGGGCCTGGGCCGGGACGGGGCGCGGGGCGCGGCGCTGGAGGCGGACGGTGTGCGTTTCGTGGCGGCCGACCTGCGCGGCGCGGACTGGGACACCCTGCTGGACGGTGTGGATGGCGTGGTGCACGCGGCGGCCCGCTCGACCCTGTGGGGGCACGCGGCGGACTTCCACGCGGACAACGTGACCCCCAGCGCCGCGCTGGCCCGGGCGTGCGCGCGGCGCGGCGTGCGGCTGGTGCATGTCAGCACGCCCAGCGTGTACAACGCCACCGGAGTGACCGATCAGGTGCGCGAGGACACCCTGGTCGGCCCGCGCTTCGACAGCCTGTACGCCCGCAGCAAGTGGCAGGCCGAACAGGCGGTGCGGGCGGCGCTGCCCGACGCGACGGTGCTGCGCCCACGCGGCATTTATGGCGTGGGGGACACCAGCATCGTGCCCCGGCTGGCGGCGGCGCTGCGCGCGGGCCGCCTGCCCCGCCTGACGGGCAGCGAGGTCTGGACGGACCTGACCGACGTGCGCAACGTCACGCACGCGATCACGCTGGCACTGGCCCGCCCCGCGCCCGGCGTGTTCAACATCACCGACGGGCAGGCCATCCCGCTGTGGGCGACGCTGGACCGGCTGGCCGACACGCTGGGCGTCCCCAGACCGACGCGGCGCGTGCCCGCGCGGCTGCTGGAGGGGCTCGCGGCGGCGCTGGAACTCGGCGCGCGCCTGCACCCCGCGCAGCCCGAGCCGCCCTTGACCGCCAGCGGTGTGCGCCTGCTGACGCGGCCCATGACGCTGGACCTGACCCGCGCCCGCGAGCGGCTGGGCTACGCGCCGGTCGTCACGCCAGAGCAGGGCTTCGCGGACGTGTTCGCCGGACTGCGCGGAGGGACGGCGTGAGCGTCCGGGTCATTCCCCTGCGGGCCGGATCGTGCCTGAACCTCGCGGCGATCACCGAGCGCGGCGCCCCGTGGCGGGTGCAGGCGTACCCGGCGGGCTTCACGCTGATCCTGCACCCCACGCGCGGCCCGGTGCTGTTCGACACCGGCTACGGCGCGGACGTCGTGACCGCCATGCGCCGCTGGCCGGGCGTGATCTACGGCCTGATCACCCCCGTGCAGTTCGGCCCGCACGACTCGGCGCGCGAGCAACTGCGCGTCCTGGGCTTCCCCCCGGAGGAGGTGCAGCACGTGATCGTCTCGCACCTGCACGCCGATCACGTGGGCGGGCTGCGCGACTTCCCGCACGCGACCTTTCACCTGGATCGCCGCGCCTGGGAGCCCCTGCGGGCGCTGCGGGGTGTGCGGGCGGTGCGGCGCGCGTACCTGCCGGAACTCCTTCCTGACGACTTCGAGGACCGCTGCGCGTGGCTGGACTTCGGAGGCGCCGGGGACGACCTGCACCCCTTCCCGGAGGTCGCCGACGTGTTCGGGGACGGCCTGCTGCGCGCCGTGCCACTTCCCGGTCACGCGCCGGGCATGGTGGGCCTCCTGGCTCAGGAGGACGCGGGCCTGACCGTCCTGGCCGCCGACGCCGCCTGGAGCGTCCGCGCGGGCCGCGAGGAACGCCCCGTGCACCCGCTGGCCCGCGTGGCGTTCCACGACCCCGCCCTGGAGGCCACCAGCGGCGCCGCCCTGCGCGCCTTCCTGCACGCCAATCCCGGTGCGCGGCTGCACGTCAGCCACGACGCGCCCGAGGGCTGGACTTGAGCGCCGTCCTGACCCTGCTGGGCGCGCTGGACGACGCCCGCCTGACCTTCCGCTCGCGCGCGGCGCTGGACCGCCACCAGGAGCGCCTCGCGCACGGACACCTGCGCTGGGTGGCCGCGCACAGCCCCGCCGTCGCTGCCCGCTTCCGCGCCGCCGGACTCCCCCTGAGCCGCTGGCGCGACCTGCCCCCCACCGACAAGGCCGCCATGCTCGCCACGTTCGACACGCTGAACACCGTCGATGTCACGCTGGACCGCGCGCTGGCGGTCGGGCGGCAGGCGGAACGCACCCGCGACTTCACCCCGACCCTCGCCACACCCGCCGGGCCGGTCACGGTCGGCCTGTCCACCGGCACGAGCGGCACCCAGGGCGTCTTTCTGGTCAGCCGCGCCGAGCAGGCCCGCTGGGCCGGGACCGTCCTGCGCCACCTGCTGCCCGGCGGACTGTGGGGCCTGCTGCGTCCGCAACGGGTGGCGTTCTTCCTGCGCGCCGACAGCCCCCTGTACCGCAGCGTCGGGCGCGGACGGCTAGACTTCCGCTTCTTCGACCTGCTGCGCCCCCTCCCCGAACTGGCCGCCGAGGCCCAGTCCTACGCGCCCACCCTGATCGTCGGGCCGCCCGGCGTGCTGCGTGCCCTGCACCGCACCGGCATCCGGCTGAATGCCCGCGTGATCAGCGTCGCGGAAGTCCTCGACCCCGACGACGAGGCCGCCCTGCGGAGCTGGGGTGACGTCGTGCAGGTCTATCAGGCCACCGAGGGCCTGCTGGCCCTGCCGTGCCCGCACGGATCGCTGCACCTGAACGAGGCGCACGTCCACTTCGACCTCGAATCATTGGGGGGTGGCCTGCACCGCCCCGTCATCACCGACCTGCGCCGCCGCGCGCAGCCGTTCATCCGCCACCGCCTCGACGACGCCCTGCGCCTGCACCCTGACCCGTGTCCCTGCGGGCAGGCCGCGCGTCGCATTCACAGCATCGCGGGCCGCCAGGACGACGCCCTGCACCTGCCCGGCGCGGCAGGGGAGAGCGTGACCGTCTGGCCGGACTTCCTGCGCGGCGCCCTGGCCGCCGTGCCGGGCCTGCGCGAGTACCGCGCCGACCAGACCGGCCCCGCCCGGCTGACACTGCACCTCGACCCGCACACACCTGACACGCAGGCGCACGCCCTGAGCGCCGTCCGGGACGCCCTGCGCCGCAGCCACGCCGACCCAGGGCGCCTCACCCTCGACACCCGACCCCTCGAACCGCCCCCGCCCGGCACGAAACGCCGCCGCGTCACCCGCAGCTGGAGGCCCGCATGAACCCACCCGACCCCGTCCTCGGCGTGCGCCTCCTCGCCACCGCGCAGGCCCTCCCCGAACGACGCGTCCCCACCGCCGAGGTCGCCCGGCTCTGCGGCGTGCCCGAAGCCACCGCCATCAAACGCACCGGCGTCCACGAGCGCCGCTGGCTGTCCGGCACCGAGACCGCCCTGACCCTCGGCACGCAGGCCGCCCGCGAAGCCCTGAACCGCGCGGGCCTGGAGATCGGCGACGTGGACGTCCTCCTGAACGCCAGCGGCAGCCAGCTGCAACCCATCCCCGACGGCGCCGCCCTGTACGCCCGCGAACTCGGCCTGCACGGCAAGGCCACCTACTCGCTGCACGGCACCTGCCTCAGCTTCCTGCTGGCCCTCCAGCACGCCGCCCTGCTCATCCACACCGGGCAGGCGCGGCACGTCCTGATCATCAGCAGTGAGGGCGGCAGCGTCGGCCTGAACCCCCACCAGCCCGAGAGCACCCTGCTGATCGGAGACGGGGCCGCCGCCGTCCTCCTCGGCCCCCCCACCCGCCCCGGCCAGGGCGTGCACGCCACCCGCACCGAAACCCACCCCGCCGGAGCCGACCACACCCGCATCACCGGCGGCGGCACCCTCCGGCACCCCAGCCACCCCGGCACCACACCCACCGACTTCACCTTCGACATGCAGGGCCTGCAAGTCCTGAAACTCGCCAGCCGCGTCGTCCCCCCCTTCCTCGAACGCCTCCGCCCCGGCTTGAGTCACGGCCTGCCCGCCATCACCCGCGTCATCCCGCATCAGGCCAGCCAGGCGGGCCTCGACCTCATGCGCCGCTACGGCTGGCCCGAAGAACAGGTCGAAGTCACCCTGCGCACCCTCGGGAACGTCATCGCCGCCAGCCTCCCCCTCACCCTGCATCAGGCACTCGAAGCCGGGCGGCTGAATGAGGGGGACACGGCGCTGCTGGTCGGCACGGGCGCGGGGCTGATTGCGGGGGGGGTGATCTGGGAGTTGTAACGGTTGCTGGTCTGCGCCTGCGGCGGGCTGCCCCACCCCCCAGCCCCCATCCCCAGGGGGGACGGGGGAGCCTGCGTTGGCACTGGGCAGGTATTTCTCTGGCCTGCTTGGCGGGTCATCGGCGGGGACGGCCACGTCTCACACGCCATCCTTCGCTCTCGCGCCGTTCGCCCCGCGCGCTGCGCGCACGACGGGCCGGGTTGCCGTGACAACAGAGTGGCTGGGTGTCCTGGTGCGTGCCGTGAGGTTCTACTTTTTTCGCTTCGGCAGAAGCAGTGGTTCAAGGCTCCCCTTGAGGGGAGCTGTCAGCGAAGCTGACTGAGGGGTCCTGCGCAGCAGCCTTCCTTCCCACCACCCGCGCCCCTTCCTGTACAGCGGCCCGGCGCCGTGGGGGTGTGCGGGCTACGCTGGCCCCATGAGTGTTGATGGCCTGCCGGAGAAGTTTGACGTGATCGTGCATCCTGCGCCTGAGCTGCGGGGCGAGTTGCGGGCGCAGCCGAGTAAGAATTACACGACGCGGTATCTGCTGGCGGCGGCGCTGGCGGAGGGGGAGTCGCGGGTGGTGGGTGTGGCGACCAGTGAGGATGCCGGGGCGATGCTGCGGTGCCTGGGGGACTGGGGTGCGGGCGTGGAGCTGGTGGGTGGGGACGCGGTGATCCGTGGGTTCGGGAGCAGTCCGCGCTCGGGTGTGACGCTGAATCCGGGGAATGCGGGGGCGGTGGCGCGGTTCCTGATGGGCGTGGCGGCCCTGACGACCGGGACGGAGTTCGTGACGGATTACCCGGATTCGCTGGGGCGGCGGCCGCAGGGGGATCTGCTGGAGGCGCTGTCGCGGCTGGGGGCGCGGGTGCAGAGCCGGGATGGGATGTTCCCGGTGTCCATCTCGGGGCCGGTGCGGGGCGGGGTGGTGGAGGTCAGTGCGGAGCGCAGCAGTCAGTACGCCAGCGCGCTGATGTTCCTGGGGCCACTCCTCCCGGACGGGCTGGAGTTGCGCCTGACGGGCGAGATCAAGAGTCACGCGCCGCTGCGGCAGACGCTGGATACCCTGGCGGCGTTCGGGGTGCGGGCGTCGGCGAGTGAGGACCTGAGCCGCATCTCGATTCCGGGTGGGCAGGCGTTCCGGGCGGGGCGGGTGCTGGTGCCGGGGGATTACCCGGGGAGCGCGGCGATCCTGGCGGCGGCGGTCACGCGGCCCGGCGAGGTGCGCCTGTCGAACCTGCGTGAGCAGGACCTTCAGGGCGAGCGGGAGGCGGTGGCTGTGCTGCGCGAGATGGGCGCGGACATCGTGCGGGACGGGGACGTGCTGACCGTGTGGGGCGGGCGGCCCCTGCAGGGCGTGGTGCGCGACGGGGACGGCTTCACGGACGCCGTGCAGGCGCTGACGGCGGCGGCGGCGCTGGCGGGCGGCACGACCACCTGGGAGAACGTGTACACGCTGCGCCTGAAGGAATGTGACCGCATCAGCGACACGCGCCGTGAGCTGGAGCGGCTGGGCCTGACGGTGGGTGAAACGCAGGACAGCCTGACGGTCACGGGCACGTCTGCGCTGGCCGGGGGCGTCACGGCGGACGGGCACGGAGATCACCGCATGATCATGCTGCTGACCATCCTGGGCCTGAGTGCGGCCGCGCCGATCCGCATCACGGGCGCGCACCACATCCGCAAGAGTTACCCGCTGTTCTTCCGGCATCTGGAAGAGCTGGGCGCCCGCTTCGAGTACCCGGAAGCCACGCGCGCCTGACGCGGCCCGCTCAGGCACTCACGGCGAGGCTGCCCTCAGTCCGGGGCGGCCTTTTTTCCGTTCAGGACAGCGCCGGTTGCGTTTTTCTGGAGTGCGTTCAGAAGCCGGCGTGGGACGTCTGTCCCACTCCTATGCTGGAGTGGACCGGGCAGAACTGGGCGGCAGGTCACTAGCACGCCCGGCCAGACCGGCGCAAGGGCAACTGCGCGGCGCGGCACGGTCCGCCCGGGGCAGAATCCGCAGCAGTGACCGCCGCAGCGACTCCGCAGTTCCCGGCCGCGACCATCACAGGAGGTTCCAACCATGACGCAGTTCAACACCCCCGATCTCGTCGGTGATTCCCCCGCGTGGCTCAGTTTCATCTGGATCGCGTTCCTGGTCAGCATCAGCCTGATGCTGCTGGGCATCTTCTTCATTCCCGTCGACTGGTGGGTCAAGGGCTACCTGTACATGGGTACTCTGTTCCTGACCGCCAGCACCCTGACCCTCAGTAAGAGCCTGCGCGACAAACACGAGTACGAACGTCTCGTCAACCGCGTCAAGAGTGCCCGCACCGAGCAGGTTCTCAGCAAGTTCGAAAGCTGAGGGCCGCAGGCAACGGGCCGCCGAGGGGAGGCAGTGGGCCATATCCGCCCGGCGGCAGGCACGTCCTTTCGTGTCGGTGTGCAGCTTCGTTCAGGGCAGCGGCGCGCTAGACTCCAGGGCGTGTTTGTTACTGGCGTTCCGTCCTTCCCGTCCCGCTCGACCGGCCGGACGCCTGCATGGCGCGTCCACGCGGACGGCCGGGTGACCGCGTGAAACTCAGCCGCCTGCCGCCGGGCTTCGCGCTCGACACGGCCGCGCAGGGCCTCGCGCTGCGGGAGGAGAGCGTGCAGAACGTCACGCGCCACTGGACCGACGCGGGCTGGCACGCCGAGGCGACCGTCATGGACGCCGGGCAGGCCTACCACGCCACCGTGGACCTGCTGCCCCCCCCGGACCCGCAACTGCGCGGCAGCAGCTGCACCTGCGGCCGCTACCGCTGCCGGCACGTGGCGGCGCTCGTCCTGGCGACCGACCCGCCCGACGGCCCCCGCCCCGCGCAGACCGAGGCGGCGCCGGACGACTCGACCACCGAGGAACCCCTGGACGCCCGCACGCAGCAGTGGCTGGCGTCGTTCACGGAGACCCGCTCGGCCGCCCGTGGCCGGCAGTTCGAGTTGCGGTACGTGCTGCGGTTCCTGCCGCCCGGCACCAGCGTCGGCGGCACGCGCCGCGTGGCCGTACAACTGACGCGCGTGCCGCTGCGCGCCGAGCAGCCGGACCTGTCGGCCGCCGAACGGTACTCGCTGCCCCGCAACCTCGCGAGCGCCCCGGCCTTCGTGCGGCGCGACACGCACCTGCTGCGCCTGCTGGACGTCGCCACGACCGCCACGCACGAACCCGGCCGCTGGCAGGACGAACTGCACGTCCTGGGCGACCACCCGGCCGCCGACCTGCTGATCGAGAGCATGCTCGAATCCGGCCGCCTGTGCTGGGAACGTCCGGACGCGGCCCTCACGCGCGGCCCGGACCTGCACGGGCACCTCGCGTGGATGTCCGACGCGCGCGGCGCGCAGGCCCCCACCCTGCACCTGCCCGACGCCCCCGGCGCGACCGTGCTGCCCACCCCGCGCCCCTGGGCGGTGCAGACCCCCGCGCCGGGCGGGCAGACCCTGCTGAGCCGCGTGCAGACCGACTCGCCGCCCGATCAGGTCGCGCGGTTCCTGACCGGGCCGGTCCTGCCGCCCGCGCAGGCCGTCGCCCTGGCACACGCCATCACGGCTTCGGGGCTGAACCTCCCCATCCCGCAGACCGTCCGGGTGCGCGAGGAACGCCTGCCGTACACCCCGCAACTGCAACTCACGGCCCGCACCGCGGCCCGCCACGGCTGGGCCGCCCGCCCGGAAACCGTGACGCTGCCCGCCGCGCAACTGCGCCACGCCTACGCGGGCCTGACCGTCCCGGACACCCATCTGGAAGGCAGCGCCGGTCCCACCGTGTACCGCGACGGCGTCCTGACCCGCGTGGCCCGCGACCGGGACGCCGAACGCGACGCGGAACACGCCGTCGCCCTGGCCGGCTTCATGCTGATCGAGGAAGCCCTCGGAGACGGGTACCACCTCACCGCGCCCGACCGGGACGCCCTGCTGAGCCTCGGCGACGAGGACGCCTGGATGGAGTTCATGCGTCACGGCCGCGCCGACCTCGAAGCGCAGGGCGTGGCCGTGCAGGTCCTGCCGGACTTCCCCCTGAACTACGCCGAGATCACCGACTGGTACGGCGAGACGAACGACGCCTTCGGCGGCTGGTTCACGCTGGACCTCGGGATCGTCGTGGACGGCACCCGCATCAGCCTGATCCCCATCCTGGCCGACCTGATTGCCCGGCAGCCGGGCCTGTTCACGCCCGAGGCGCTGGCCGACCTCGCAGACGACGAGACGCTGCACGCCACCCTCGACGACGGCCGCCGCATCGCGCTGCCCGCCGGCCGCATCCGCGCGATCCTGGGCGTGCTGGTCGAACTGAACCTGCGCGACCTGCCACCCGGCCCGCTGCGCCTGCCGCTGCTGGACGCCGCCCGCGTCGCGCAACTCGAAGAGGCCGTGCAGGCCCGCTGGCTGGGCGCCGAACGCCTGCTGGAACTCGGCCGGAAACTCCGCGACTTCAGCGGCGTGCAGGACGTCACGCCCCCCGCCGGACTGAACGCCGACCTGCGCCCCTACCAGCGTCAGGGCGTCTCCTGGCTGCAATTCCTGCGCGAGTACGGCATGGGCGGCATCCTCGCCGACGACATGGGGCTGGGAAAGACCGTGCAAACCCTGGCGCACCTGCTGCTGGAGAAGGAATCCGGCCGCGCCGACCGGCCCAGTCTGGTCGTGGCGCCCACCAGCGTCATCGGGAACTGGCAGGCGGAGGCGGCGAAGTTCGCGCCGGACCTGCGGGTCCTGACCCTGCACGGCAAGGACCGCCGCGCGCACTTTCCGCGCATTCCCGGTTACGACCTGATCCTGACGACGTACCCGCTGCTGCCGCGCGACATCGATGACCTGGGGGCCTTCGAGTACCACCTGGTGATCCTGGACGAGGCGCAGAACATCAAGAACGCCCGCACGGCCGCCGCCAAGGCCGCCGGGGCGCTGAATGCCCGCCACCGCCTGGCGCTGACCGGCACGCCGCTGGAGAACCACCTGGGCGAGCTGTGGTCGCAGTTCAACTTCCTGGCGCCGGGCCTGCTGCACGACGAGAAGACCTTCCGGGAGCTGTACCGCACGCCCATCGAGAAACGCGGCGAGGCGGGCCGCCGTCAGGCCCTGGCCGCGCGGGTCCGGCCGTTCATCCTGCGCCGCGAGAAACGGGACGTGGCGCGCGAACTGCCGCCCAAGACCGAGATCCCGGTGCGCGTCACGCTGGACGGCGATCAGCGTGACCTGTACGAGACGGTGCGCGTGACCACCGAGACCCGCGTGCGCGAGGAGCTGCGTGCGCGCGGCCTGTCGCGCAGCACCATCGCCATTCTGGACGCCCTGCTGAAACTCCGGCAGGCGGTCACCGACCCGCGCCTCGTGAAACTGGACGCGGCGCGCAGCGTGGAAGGCAACGCGAAATTCGAGTGGCTCAGCACGCACCTGCCGCAGATGGTCGAGGAGGGCCGCCGCGTCCTGATCTTCAGCGGGTTCGCCACGCTGCTGGGCCACCTCGAGGACTGGCTGCGCGAGCAGCGCATCCCGTACTCCATGATCACCGGCAGCACCCAGGACCGCCAGAGTCAGATCGACGCCTTCCAGAGCGGCCGGACGCACGTGTTCCTGATCACCCTGAAGGCCGGGGGGGTGGGTCTGAACCTCACGGCGGCCGACACGGTCATCCACTACGACCCCTGGTGGAACCCGGCCGCCGAGGAACAGGCCACCGACCGCGCCTACCGCATCGGGCAGGACAAACCGGTGTTCGTGTACAAGCTGATCGCGGCGGGCAGCGTCGAGGAACGCATCCTGGATCTCCAGGCGCGCAAGGCCAGTCTGGCGCGCGGCATCCTCGACGGGGGCCTGAGTGACGCGACGCAGCTCACCTCCGCCGACCTGGACCGTCTGTTCGCGCCGCTGGAAGACGAACCCGAGGGCGAGATGGCCCTGACCCCATGATACGGACTCCGATTGAATGGGCTGCAAAGCCCGCTGGGTCCGAGCGAAGCGAGTTGGAGCAAAACGGGTTCCGGACGTGGAGCCGGCAATCCGGTGAAGTTCCGGATTGTTGGCGAAACAAACGGAATCCGTATGACGCCCCCGCCCGCCCGCCCGCACCGTGCAGCACCGTGCAGCCGCGCCGTGCCGGCGCACTGTGTAGACACGCCCACTCACCCCGCCCGCCGCGCGCTATCCTGCCCGGTATGACCGTTCACGGTGCGTGGTGGTGGCCCAGTCTCGCCTGGGTCTGATCCCGCCGTACCCTGACCGGACGCGCCCAGGTGGAACTTCCCACCCGGGCGTTTTTTCATGCCCCGCCCACAGGAGACCCATGACGCAGCGCACCCCACCCCCCACAGCCCAGGCCAGCCGCGCCCCGCTGGCCGTCGCCACGCAGGAACTGAACGCCGACCTCGACACGCCCGTCACCGCGTACCTGAAAGCCGCGCAGGGCGAACCCGTCGCCTTCCTGCTCGAGAGCGTCGAGGCCGGCGAGAAACTCGGCCGGTACTCGTTCATCGGCGTGGGCGAACAGGGCCGCTTCGAGGCACGCGGCACGCACGTCACCAGCAGCGGCACCTTCGGCACGCACGACGGCCCCGTGCCCGATCCCCTCGCGCACCTGTACGCCGCCGCCACCCGCCCCGCCCCCGTCCCGGCCGGGCTGCCCGCCCTGATCGGCGGGGCGGTCGGGTACGCCGCGTACGACCTGATCCGCGCGTACGAGACCCTGCCCGACAGCAACCCCGACGAACTGGGCGTGCCCGACGCGTGCTTCATCGCGCCGCGCGGCATGGTCATCTTCGACCACCTCAAGCACCGCCTGATCGCCGTCGCGACCGCTCCACAGCAGGTCGACGCCGACGCCGAGGTCGCCGCGCTCGTGCAGCGCCTGCGCGGCCCGCTGCCCTACGTGCCCGGCCAGAATCCCACGCCCGCCCCCACCTTCACCAGCAACTTCACGCCCGACACCTACCGCGACGCCGTGAACCGCGCCCTGGAGTACATCCGCGCCGGAGACATCTTCCAGGTCGTGCCCAGCCAGCGCTTCAGCGCGCCCCTGGGCGACCTGCACCCCTTCGCGCTGTACCGCGCGCTGCGCCGCGTGAATCCCAGCCCGTACCTCGGGTACCTGCAACTCGGGCCGGTCACGCTGGTCGCCAGCAGCCCCGAGAGCCTGCTGGCCAGCGACGGCCACGCGGTCACCACCCGCCCCATCGCCGGCACCCGCACGCGCGGCACCACCCCCGAACACGACAACGCGCAGGCCGCCGAACTCCTGGCCGACGAGAAGGAACGCGCCGAACACCTCATGCTCGTCGACCTGGGCCGCAACGACCTCGGAAAGGTCAGCCGCTACGGAAGCGTCCGCGTGCACGACGCCTTCACCATCGAACGCTACAGCCACGTCATGCACATCGTCTCCAGCGTCACCGGCACCCTCCGGGACGACCAGACGCCCCTGCACGCGCTGGCCAGCGTGCAACCCATGGGCACCGTCAGCGGCGCCCCCAAGATCCGCGCCATGGAAATCATCGACGAACTCGAACCCACCCGCCGAGGCCCCTACGGCGGATCTTTCGGCTACATCGCCCACGACGGCAGCATGGACATGGCCCTCACCCTGCGCACCATGGTCATCACGGGCGGTCAGGTTCACATCCAGGCCGGCGCGGGCGTCGTCGCCGACAGCGACCCCGCCAGCGAGGAACTCGAAACCCGCAACAAGGCCGCCGCCCTCATGCGCGCCGTCGAACTCGCGGCGGGCGGTCTGTGAATGCACGGTCGGGAGTGGGTCGGCCACGCCCGGCAGCCCACCGCCCGGCCCTGCCGTTCAGGCGCTGACCGTCCCGACCCGCCGAATCTCCAGTGCCGAATCTCCAGCGCCGTCGCCCACCCGGACACCCGCTCTGCGCGCATGAAAGGACAATCACGATGACCACCCCCCACAGCCCACAACCCACCCCCCGCATCCTGCTGATCGACAATTACGACTCGTTCACGTACAACCTCGTGCAGTATTTCGGCGAACTGGGCGCGGACCTGACCGTGTGGCGCAACGACGCGTTCACGCTGGACGAGGTGCGGGCCCTGAATCCGGACGCGATCGTGGTGTCGCCGGGGCCGTGCACGCCCACCCAGGCGGGACAGAGCGTGGCCGTGATCCGCGAGCTGGGGCCGAGCGTGCCGACGCTGGGCGTGTGCCTGGGCCACCAGAGTATCGGGGAGGCGTTCGGGGCGCAGGTGGGCCGGGCGATCCTGCCGGTCCACGGAAAGACCAGCCCGGTCCGGCATGACGGGTCCGGGCTGTTCGCGGGCCTGCGGGACGGGGTGACGGTCACGCGGTACCACTCGCTGGTGGTGCGGGACCTGCCGCCGGAACTGGTGGCGACCGCCTGGACGACCGACCCGGACGAGGAGGTCGTGATGGCGCTGCGGCACCGTGAATTCCCGGTGTTCGGCGTGCAGTTCCACCCGGAGAGCATCGCCACGGAGGACGGCATGGAGATGATCCGGAATTTCCTGGCGGAGGTGCGGGCCTTCCAGGCGGCGCGGGCCGCGCGGGTGGGGGAGGCGGGCGCATGATTCACGCCAGACTGATGAACGGCGAGCGGCTCTCGCAGGGGGACGCGGCGGCGTTCATGCGCGAGGTCATGGAGGGCGACATGAGCGGCGTGCGGCTCGCGGCGGCCCTGGCGGCCCTGCGGGTACGCGGCGAGACGCCCGAGGAGATCGCGGGCTTCGCGCAGGCCATGCGGGAGAACGCGGTGCGCGTGAACGTCACGCCCCGCCCGGTACTGCTGGACGTGGTCGGCACCGGCGGCGACGGTGCGCACACCTTCAACATCAGCACCACGACGGCATTCGTGGTGGCGGGCGCGGGCGTGCCGGTCGCCAAGCACGGCAACCGCGCCGCGAGCAGCCGCGCCGGCAGTGCCGACGTGCTCGAGGCGCTGGGCGTGAACCTGGACGCCCCCCCGGAGGTCGTGGCGGACGCCGTGAACACCCTGGGGATCGGATTCATGTTCGCCCGCAACTACCACCCGGCCCTGCGACACGCGGCGGCCGTCCGGTCGGACCTGGCGGCCAGGACGGTGTTCAACATCCTGGGGCCACTCAGTAACCCGGCCGGCGCCACGCACCTCGTGGTGGGCGTGTTCAAACCCGAGCTGACGCGCACGCTGGCCGAGGTGCTGCGCCTGCTGGGCGCGGGCGGTGCGACCGTCGTGTACGGCGACGGCCTGGACGAGTTCACGGTGAGCGGCGTGAACACCGTCTCCGGCCTGCGGGACGGCCAGATCATCGACCGGACCCTGCACCCCGAGGAGGTCGGCGTGGACCTGCACCCCAGAGAGGCGATCGTGGGCGGCACGCCCGCCGAGAACGCGGAGATCACCCGCGCCCTGCTGACCGGCGGCGGCACGCCCGCCCAGCGGGACATCGTGGCGCTGAACGCCGGGGCGGCCCTGCGCACGGCGGGCGCCGCCGACTCCATCCGCGCCGGGGTGGAACTGGCCCGCGAGGTCATGAGCAGCGGCGCCGGCTGGAGCACCCTGGAACGCTACGCCACCTACACCCGCCGCTGAGCCGACCGCCACCGCCGACTGCCGCTGACCGTTACAGCAGTCGGCGGTGGTAGTTCACCTGCCCCAGGTGCCAGTTCAGGTGCCCGTACAGGTGAATCAGGAAAAAGCGGGTGGTCATGCCCTCTGGAAAGCCCGGCAGTTGCGCCGGGTGCGACGCGTCCAGCCGGGCCGGGTCCAGGCCGTCCAGCGTACCCGCCACCAGCGTCGATACCCCCCGCACACCCGCGATCAACTCGGCGCGCGGCACGTCCCGCCGCGCGAACTCCGCCGGGCGGTCCCGCACGAACGCCACGCCCCCCAGATCCGCGCCCACGAACTGCGACAGGTTCCCGATCAGGTGCAGCGCCAGCGTCCCACCCGAATTGGTCACGCCGTCCGGCACGGCCCACACCGACGCCTCGTCCGGGTACGCCTCCAGCTCCAGCGTCAGCTTCTCCAGATCCCGCACGAACAGATCCCGCAATTCAGGCAGCATGGGAATAGCTTACCCGGCGGCCGGCGTTTACCGGGGCGGCAGCAGCAGTTTGCCTTCCAGTGGGGTGCTCAGGACGATGCTGGTGTCGCAGGTGAAGCCCATGTTGATCAGTTCGGTCAGCATGTTTTCCAGGGCGCCCACGTCCGGCACGGCGACTTTCAGGATGCAGGAGTTGTCGCCGGTGACGCTGTGGCATTCCAGCACGCCGTCGTGTTTGGTGGCCCAGCGGACCAGGGTGGGGTCGTTGCGCCCCGAGTCCTGCACGCCGATGAACGCGGTGATGGTGCGGCCCAGGGGTTTGCTGGCGACGCGCACGCCGTAGCCGAGGATCACGCCGGCGTCCTCGAGGCGGCGGACCCGCTCGGTGACGGCGGGGGCGCTGAGGCCGACGCGGCGGCCGAGTTCGCGCATGCTGAGGCGCGAGTCGGTCTGAAGTTCCTGAAGGATGCTGTGATCGAGGGGGTCGAGGTGGCCGCCGGACTGTCTCATACCCCCAGCCTAGCATTTGGAAGGTCGAGGGTGGCGTTTGAGAGTTTTGTGTGGGCAAAACCAGCCCGCAGGCGGGGTGCGCGCGCATTCCAAAGTGGGTCGCCCGGCGAGGACAATAGGCGGGCACCCAATTCACGTTTCGCCCCCCAGCACCCCGGAGGCTGCCATGCCCATTCACCCGAACGCTACCACCGACAGCCAGACCATGCTTCCCCGCAACCACCGCGCGCCCCGCTGGGCCGACGTGCCCGACGAACAGTGGTACGACTGGAAATGGCAGCTCAAGAACCGCATCAACACCGTCGAGGAACTCGAATCGGTCATCCGCCTGACCGACAGTGAACGCCAGGGCGCCAGCGCCAAGGGCATCTTCCGCCTGGATATCACGCCGTACTTCGCGTCCCTGATGCACCCCACGGACCCCACCTGCCCCGTGCGGCGACAGGTGATCCCCACGCACCACGAGCTGGAACCGTTCACCAGCATGATGGAAGACAGCCTCGCCGAGGACAAGCACAGCCCCGTGCCCGGCCTCGTGCACCGCTACCCGGACCGGGTGCTGATGCTGGTCACCACCCAGTGCGCCAGCTACTGCCGCTACTGCACCCGCAGCCGCATCGTCGGCGACCCCAGCGAGACCTTCAAGCCCGCCGAGTACGAGGCGCAACTCAACTACCTGCGCAACACCCCCCAGGTGCGCGACGTGCTCCTCAGCGGCGGCGACCCCCTCACGCTCGCCCCGAAAGTCCTGGGCCGCCTGCTCGCGGAACTCCGCAAGATCGAGCACATCGAGATCATCCGCATCGGCACCCGCGTGCCCGTGTTCATGCCCATGCGCGTCACGCAGGAACTCTGCGACGTGCTGGCCGAGAACCACCCCGTCTGGATGAACATCCACGTCAACCACCCCCGCGAGATCACCCCGGAAGTCGCCGACGCCTGCGACCGCCTGACGCGCGCCGGCGTGCCGCTGGGCAACCAGAGCGTCCTGCTGCGCGGCGTGAACGACCACCCCGTCATCATGCAGAAGCTCGTGCGGGAACTCGTCAAGATCCGCGTCCGCCCCTACTACATCTACCAGTGCGACCTCGTCCACGGCGCCGGGCACCTGCGCACCACCGTCAGCAAGGGCCTGGAAATCATGGAAAGCCTGCGCGGTCACACCAGCGGCTACTCGGTGCCCACCTACGTCGTCGACGCACCCGGCGGCGGCGGCAAGATCCCCGTCGCCCCCAACTACGTCCTGAGCCACAGCCCCGAAAAACTCATCCTGCGGAACTTCGAGGGCTACATCGCCGCGTACAGCGAACCCACCGACTACACCGGCCCCGACATGCTCGTGCCCCAGGAGTGGCAACGCAAGGAACCCGGCCAGAGCGGCATCTACGGCCTGATGGAAGGCGAACGCATCAGCATCGAACCCAAAGAATTCAGCGAAAGCCGCAACCGCCCCGGCGCGACCAAACACCGCCTCAACAGCCGCGAAGACAAATGGGCCGCCCACGGCATCGGCCTGGACGTGACCGTGACCGACACCGCGCCCGACGGCATGGTGCAGGCCGCGCAACCCGTCAGCGGCGACTGAGCGAAAGGCGACCCCCCTGCTTCGCAGGGATACCAGCCAGTCCGCTGGGCGGCCAGCTCCCCCTCAAGGGGAGCCAGAAATCACGCCTCCCCTTGAGGGGAGGTGCCCCGAAGGGGCGGAGGGGTCGTCCGCGACTCTGCCGTCCCTCCCCCAGGAGAACTCCTATGACTATCCTTCCTAAACCCCGCCAACCCGAACTCAAGACCTCGCTCCCCGGCCCGAAGACCGCCGCGATCATGGAGCGCGACTCGCAGCACCTCTCGACCTCGTACATGCGGCCTTATCCGTTCGTGCCGGATCACGGTGAGGGCGTGTGGCTGACCGACGTGGACGGTAACACCATGCTGGATTTCTTCGCGGGGATTGCGGTCAGCACGACCGGGCACGCGCATCCGCATGTGGTGCGGGCCGTGCAGGAGCAGGTCACGCGGTTCACGCACGTGTGCCTCACCGACTACCCGCAGGAGATCACGACCAGCCTCGCCGAGCGCATGGTCAGGCACGTGGAGAAGCCCGGTGAGAAGTGGCGGGTGTTCTTCGGGAACAGCGGCGCGGAGGCGGTCGAGGCGGCCGTGAAACTGGCCCGGAATCACACGGGGCGGTCGCACATCATCAGCACCATCGGGTCGTTCCACGGGAGGACGTATGGGGCGATCACGCTGACGGGCAGCAAGACGAAGTACAAGCGGGGGTTCGGGCCGCTGCTGCCGAACGTGTCGCACGTGCCGTACCCGAACCCGTTCCGTCCGCCGCTGGGCGCGACGGCCGGGACGTGCGGTCAGGCCGTGATCGATCACATCGAGGGGCTGTTCCAGACGATCATTCCGGCGGACGAGGTGGCGGCGATCATCATCGAGCCGATGCAGGGCGAGGGCGGGTACATCGTGCCGCCGGCCGATTTCCTGCCGAAGCTGCGCTCACTGTGCGACCGGCACGGCATCATGCTGATCTTCGACGAGGTGCAGGCCGGGATGGGCCGCAGCGGGAAGATGTACTCCTTCCAGCACTTCGACGGGCAGAACGGCATGAACTGCCAGCCGGACATCATCACGGTCGCCAAGGGCATCGCGTCCGGCATGCCGATCAGCGCGATGCTGGCCAAGGAGAGCGTGATGACGTGGCCGGTCGGGTCGCACGGCAGCACGTACGGCGGGAACCCCGTGGCGGCGGCGGCGGCGCACGCGACGCTGGACCTGCTGGAAGGCGTCGTCAAGCACCCCGGCTGCGGCGACAGCCTGATGGAGAACGCCGCGCAGGTCGGTGAGTTCATCATGGCCGAACTGAAGGCCATGCAGGTGGAATTCCCGTTCATCGGGGACGTGCGCGGCGCGGGCATGTTCATCGGCATCGAGTTCATCAAGCCCGACGGCAGCCCCGACGGGAAGCTGCGTGACGCGGCCAGCATGGCGATGTTCGAACGCGGCCTGCTGAACCTCGACTGCGGCGAGGCCGTCATCCGCATCAGCCCGCCCCTGATCCTCACGCGTGAGGAAGCGGCGACGGGCCTGGAGATCATGCGGGACGCGCTGCGCACCCTGAAGTAACCCACCTGAAATAGCACGGTCAGCTACTGCCGATCACGGGTCCTGCGCTGACAGGGCAGAGGACCGCACCTCCAGCCGGAGCGTGCGGTCCTCTGTTCGTGACCGGACGTGGGTTCAGATCAGGCCGGTCATCTCCTGCTCACGGCGTTCCGTCAGCGGAATCACGGACGGGCCAGCCGGCCCCTGAGGTCCCTGGGGTCCCTGCGGCCCCTGCGGGCCGGTCGGGCCGGTATCGCCCTTGTCGCCCTTGTCCCCCTTCGCGCCCTGCGGCCCCTGAGGTCCGGCGTCACCCTTCTCCCCGGCAGGTCCGGTCGCCCCGGCCGGTCCCACCGATCCGGTGTCACCCTTGTCGCCCTTCACGCCCTGCGGCCCGGCCGGTCCCGTCTGGCCGATCGGGCCGGTCGCGCCGACCTCACCCTTTACGCCCTGCGGCCCTTGAGGTCCGGCGTCACCCTTCTCCCCGGCAGGTCCGGTTGCCCCGGCGGGTCCGACCGCGCCGACCTCGCCCTTGATGCCCTGCGGACCGATAGGACCAGCAGGACCAGTCAGACCGATCGGGCCGACCGCGCCGACTTCACCCTTGATGCCCTGCGGTCCGATGGGACCAGCGGGGCCGGTCAGGCCGATGGGCCCTTGAGGCCCGACCGCGCCGACCTCGCCCTTGATGCCCTGCGGACCGATGGGACCAGCGGGACCAGTCAGGCCGATGGGGCCAACGGCGCCGACTTCACCCTTGTCGCCTTTCACGCCCTGCGGTCCGGCCGGTCCCGTCAGGCCGATAGGGCCAGTCGCGCCGACCTCACCTTTCGCGCCTGCGGGTCCGGCAGCACCTGCGGCGCCGGTGTCGCCCTTGTCGCCTTTAGCTCCGGCAGGACCAGCGGGACCGATGTCACCTTTCGCGCCTGCGGGTCCGGCAGCACCTGCGGCGCCGGTGTCGCCTTTGTCACCTTTAGCTCCGGCAGGACCAGCGGGACCGATGTCGCCTTTCGCACCTGCGGGTCCGGCAGCACCTGCGGCGCCGGTGTCGCCTTTGTCACCTTTAGCTCCGGCAGGACCAGTCGCGCCGACCTCACCTTTCGCGCCTGCGGGTCCGGCAGCACCTGCGGCGCCGGTGTCGCCCTTGTCACCTTTAGCTCCGGCAGGACCAGTCGCGCCGACCTCACCTTTCGCGCCTGCGGGTCCGGCGGCCCCTGCGGCGCCGGTGTCGCCCTTGGCTCCCGCAGGTCCAGCGGGACCGGCTGCGCCCGTATCACCCTTCGGACCGGCGGGACCAGCAGGACCGGCTGGCCCCTGGATGACTTTCAGTTCGGGCGCGGTGCGCGGGTCGATCAGGACCAGTTGCCCGTTGCGGACGATCACGATCTTGCCTTCGTCGGCGGAGGTCAGGGTCATGCCGACGGGCGTGGGAATGACTTCCTGCGCGTGGGCGGCGGCGGACAGGCCCAGCAGGGCGGTGATGATCAGTGCCGTTCGTTTCATGGTGCGCTCCTGTACATGCAGAGAGAGGAGAGGCTTACTGGTTGAGGGCGACCGATACGGTGGGGCTGTTCAGGGTGTAGGAGTAGTAGTTGTTGAGACCGTCAAGCTTGCCGTCTCCGTTGAAATCCCCGAGGGCCTTGTTCTGAGGAGTGGTGTAACCGCTGTAGAAGTTCGTGTTGGCTGGCGTGCGGTCGAAGGTGCCGTTCCCGAAGCCCCGCATCAGTTGTCCGCTGTTGATCAGGTCCAGGTGCCCGTCGCCGTCCAGATCTGCCAGGGCGGAGCCGCCGGAGTCCAGCTGCGTGACCGTGAAGCCCAGTTGCCCGTTGCCGAGCAGCAGCGTGTAGGTTTGACGCGAGTACAGGTCCACGTGCCCGTCCTCGTTGACATCCGCTGGGATCAGATCGGAGTAGTACAGATTTGCTGGCCCAGTGGCGGCCACCTCTGCGGCGAACGTTCCGTCGCCGTTGCCGGACATGACGTACAGCCGGTCTGAAGACGCCGCGAAGTCCAGGCGACCGTCGTGGTTCAGGTCGGCCAGTGGAGGCGCTGAGTTACTGGCGTAGTAGTACAGCGGGTTGATCAGATTGGGCAGGGCATCGATGGCAGGTGCGAACGTGCCGTCCCCGTTCCCCAGGCGTGTGCGCAGACCGTAGTTGGCGTAACTGGCGTCGCGTATCCAGGCAACCAGATCGGGCTTCCCGTCGCCGTTCACGTCCTTCAGGGTGTACCCGCTGAGGTCCGTCACACCTGCTTCAATCTCCAGGCTGGTCATGGGGTTGAACTTGCCCAGGCCCTTGTTGATCAGGATGCCCAGCGTGCTGTCGTTGCGGCGCACAGTCAGGTCCAGTCGCCCGTCGCCGTTCAGGTCGGCGGCCGCCAGGTCGGTCGGGGCCTGGCCTGTTCCGGCGGTGTACGCGGTGCGGGCCTGCAGGGTGCCGTCGCCGTTCCCGAGGAACACGCTGACGGTGTTGGCGCTGCTGTCGGTACTGATTGCGTCCAGTTTGCCGTCCTCGTTCACGTCGGCGGTCAGCAGGTCGCGCACGTCCTGCCCAGCAGCCCGTTCGGTCTGCGCGGTGAAGGTCGCGGTGGCGGGCGCGGTCGCGGCGCGGAACGAGAACACGAACGGCGTTCCCGGCGCGGCGCTCCCCCCGGCTGTCAGGGTGTTGTGCAGCGTCACCTCGACCTGTTCGCCCGCGTGGTACCCGCCGGTCCGGGCGGGAATCAGCAGGCGGTCGCCGCTGGCGCTGGGCGTGCTGGCCGCCGGGGCACTCTGGCTGGGGCGCACGCTGACGCTGGTCGCCTGCGCGCTGGCGGAGTCCAGGGTCACGCCGCAGAAACGGGCGGTCAGGGTGTCGGTGAGGCCTACCGCGTGCCCGTTCGCGCCCGGCACGGCCAGGGGCGGCGCGGTGAACACCAGGCCGGTGGGCGCGGCGGCGCTGCCTGCGCTACGCACGCTGCACATGGGGTCGCCCGGCACGGGGCTGAACGGCTGCACCTGCAACGTGGCGTTCAGGCTGGCGGCCAGTTGCCGCACGTTCAGGCTGTTGCCGCTGCGCAGTCCCTCGGGCGTCTGCGTCACGCGGCGGGTGCTGTCGCGCACGGGCACGGCCGTGAACGCAAACCCGTACGGGTCGTCCTGCGGGGTGGCCTGCAGGGGCAGGCGCATCCCGACGATCATGCGGTTCGCTTCCGTGCCGGTCGCCAGCGTGCGGCCCCCCTGCGGATTCATGACCGTGAACCCGTATGGGAGCAGACCCACGAAACCGGGCGGCGTGAAGGTCAGTTCGTCTTCCGGCAGGAACTGCACGCTGTCGTCACTGCCGGGAATGGTGTGAACACGCAGGGTGCCCGTGTTCAGGGCGCTGGCCTGCGCGGGCCGCACGCTCAGCGCCAGGGCGTCCAGTTCGGCGGCCGTGTACGCGGCCCCGCCGGGCGCCCGCACGAAGGTGCTGATGGCCGTGTCGTGCGTGGCGGCGGGCAGCGTGCCGGGCGTCCGCACGCCCAGGAACGACACGTTCTCCAGCGCGCCCGGACTGGTGACCGACACGACCGCGTAGATGTACCGGTAGCCCTCGGTGCGGGGGCGGCCCGCTGCGGGCAGGACGTCCATGGTGCCGCGCGAGACGACCCGTACGGGCGTCACGTTACCCTGCTCGCTGGTCAGGGCCTGAGCACCCAGCGTGGGCTCAATGCTGGCTGCGAAGTCCGGGGTGCCCAGCCCGCTGAAGCGCAGCGTGAACGCTGCCCCGGCGGGCGTCACGGGACCGCCGGGGTTGCTGGCGGTGGGCGGTGGGGGAGTACTGGTGTGGGCGGGCTGAGCACATGCGCCGAGCAGCAGCGCCGTGGTCAGCAGGAACGGAAGGGGTCGTTTCATGCATGGTCCTTTGCCCTGGTGGGGGCCGGTCACTGCGGTGGTCACTGGGGGGTGAGTTGCGTGTACGTGTCGTCGCCGAGCGTGAAGGGGGTCAGGCGATTGCCGTAGTAGTAATAGCCTCCAAGCTGAGCCAGTCGGTTCGGAGCCTTCGTCAGCGGCATGGGAGCCTGCGCGGTGAAACCACCTGCGCCGCCCAGCAGCACGCTCAGGGAACTGCTGCCGTGATCGGCGGTTAGCACGTCCAGCCAGCCGTCCCCGTTCGTGTCCCCGACCAGCAGGTCGCGCGGGTCGCTGCCCACGCTCAGGGTGGTCGGCGCGGCGAAGGCGCCGTCCCCGTTCCCCAGCGCCACGTGCACCCCGGCGCTGCTCAGGGCCGCCACGTCCTCACGCCCGTCGTTATTGAAGTCCCCGCTCGCCACGCGGATCGGGGCCGTGACCGGGATGTCGGCGGCCGCGCTGAAGGTGCCGTTCCCGGCGCCCAGGCGCACGTTCACGGCGTTCCCGCCGGTCGCGGCGACCAGCAGGTCCATGCGCCCGTCGCCGTTCACGTCTGCCGTGACCGCATCGGACGGCTGCGCGCCCATGCTGACCGCAGGCTGCGCGCTGAAGGTGCCGCCGCTGTTCAGCAGCACCGACACGGTGTTGGCCGTGCGGTTGGCGGTGATCAGGTCCAGCTGCCCGTCGCCGTTCAGGTCGGCCCGGTCGATACTTTCCGGCCCGGCCCCCACCGCGACACTCGTGGCGGGTTGCAGCGTGCCGTCCCCGTTGCCCAGCAGGACCGAGACATCCCCGCTGCCCGCGTTGCTGGTGAAGGCGTCCAGCTGCCCGTCGCCGTTCAGGTCGCCGGTTCCCACGTCACTGGGAGCCGTGCCGACGGTATAGACGCTGCCGGATGCCAGCCACAGTCTGTTCGCGGCGCGACTGGTGATCAGCGTGTAATTGCCTCCATACCCCGCACCGCTGAGGTCTGCCAGGGCAATCGCGGAGAGGTTGGTCAGCTGTTGACTGTTGGTGGGATCGTAGACCTGGGAGCTGTAGCTATCGGCATACGTGCCGCTGGCGGGTGCGGTCTGCACGCGGGTGCGGTACACGAACGGCAGGCCCGGCGCGGGTTGCCCCCCGGCAGTCACGCCAGCGGTCAGCGTTACGTCCACCGTCTGACCAGAGGTGAAGCCGCCATTTTGATTCCCGTTGCTGTCCGTCCAGACCGGCACGGTCACGCGGTTGCCCGCCACGGTCGGTGTGCCGCGCGACGGGGCATTCTGCGACCAGTGATTCACGACCGTCACGCCGTCCACCGACGTGTCGTCCAGCAGGTTCGTGCGGCACAGCGCCAGCGACAGCGGCGAGTACCGATCCAGGCGCGGGCCGTCCGGCGCGAACACGGCCGGGCTGTTCAGCATCAGGCCTGTGGGGTTCGCGGATGTGCCGCCCAGGCGCACGCCGCACACCGGCCGCACATTCACATTGGAGTAGCTATATGGATTGAAGTAGGTTCGCCGATTTGTTCCGGGTAACACCCGCACCTGCTGTTGCTGCCCCTGCGGGAACAGTTGCGACAGCATCCGGTCAAACGCCGCGCGGTTGCCCGGCAGCTGCGCTTCCAGGGATTCGGTCGCGCTCGTGACGGTGTCCTGCGCGAACGTGAACCAGCCGCTCAGGCTGTACAGGTCATCCTTCGCCTGCGCCTGCAGCGGTACCCGGAAGCCCAGCGTGACCGTCCCCATGCCCGGATTCGTTCCGTCGGACCCCGGAATGGTGCGGCTGCTCCGGTTGTGCGCCACGAACCCGTACGGCAGGTTCTCGCCGCCGAAACCGTTCGCGATGCCCAGCAGTGACACCTCGGACTCGTCGAACAGTTGCAGGGTGTCCTCCTCGCCGGGCAGCAGGGACGGTTGCAGCGTCAGGGGGTCCTGCGTGACCGGACTGGCCGGGTGGATACTCAGCGCTAGCGTCTGCGCCTCGGCCGCCGAGTACGCTGGCAGTCCGGGGTAGCGTTGCAGGTCCGTGAACGCCGACTGGGCGGTGTTCGTGTCCAGGCCCGTCGGGATTACCGTCAGGTTCGGCACGTTCCCGTAGGCGTTGTTCTTGACGGCTAGCGTCACGAACACGTACCGCGCGCCCGCCGTGCGCGTCTGCCCCGGCGGCACCAAGTCGGTCGTGGCGCGCACCTGCACGTCCCCGATCTCCACCTGATCCAGTCCGTTCAGCGCCTGCGTGCTCAGGCCGGGCCGCGTGACCTGCGCTGTAGGCGAACCCGACCCCAGGCCCATGATCGTCACCCGGAAGGGCCGCGACTGCTTGGCGGGCGCTGGAGAGGGCGCGGGTGTCGGGGACGGGCCGGGCGGCGGTGTGGTGTGCGGCGTGCCCGGCCCACCGCAGGCCGTCAGCAGTGCCGCACTCAGCAGCAGCAATCGAAATCTCGGCATGAACACTCCTTGCAGCTGGAACCCTCACGCATCAGGGCAATAGGTCACTGCCCAGCCCGCACGAGACGGGACGGTACAAGCAACGCACTGCGATGGGTGCGAAGGATCTGTGAGGAATTAAACGGGACTCCGTTCAATCCGCGTGAAGTTTGGGGGTCAGAGGGCAGTCCAACTCAAATGCGTTACTTGCGCCCAGACCACTGCATTCAGGACGTCATGAAGCCCGATAGGGTAGCGCTCTTTTCATAAGTTCCCCTCCCTATTCCGATCGTAAGAAATTCACTATCGGCCCGTTGCCTCATATGTGTGACCGGACTGAGTGAATCGTGGCAATTCCACAGTGACCGCACCGTGACCGGGGCTGTCCACCGTAGAATCCTCTAGATGAGATTGGCGCGACATATGTGTCTGAGAAGGCATTTGTGCCGACAGCCTTCAGGTGTTAACCATCTGGGTACAGCTCAAATCTACCGCTTGAGAAGGTTTTATACCCCCAATTGGGGGTATAATCTGAAGATCAGCTCAGCGTGACTGGATGTAAGTCTCGCCCTTCCAGTTCCTTCAGGGCGCCCGTGACGTGCGTCATGGGGTTGGGGCTGCGGTGAATCCAGGTGACGGTGCCGTGCGGGTCGATCAGGAACGTGGCGCGGCCGGTCATGCCGAGCAGGCCGCTCAGGCCGCCGATCACGCCGTACGCCTGCGCGAGGCTGCGGTCACTGTCGGGAATCAGGGGGAACGTCAGGGAGCAGGTGTCGCGGAAGCGGGCCTGCCGGGCCTCGGTGTCGGTGCTGACGCCGATCACCTGCGCGCCGTGCCGTTCGAATTCCGGGAGGGCCGCCTCGAAGCGCTGCGCCTCGATGCTGCATCCGGCGCTGCTGGCGCGCGGGTAGAAGTACAGCACCGTCCACTGGCCGCGCCGGGCCTGCAGGGACACGGTGCGGCCGTCGTCGCTGCGGCGCGTGAAGTCCGGGGCGGGCTGACCGACTTGGAGGCTCATGCGCCCGATTGTACGCGCCGTCCTACAATGCGCCGGTGTCTGACGTTGCTGATTCTCTGCTGCGGCCCCTGCGTCCCTACGCGGGAGAGGTCGTGGTGGTGGGCGTGTCGGGCGGCGCGGACAGCGTGGCGTTGCTGCGGGGGCTGCTACTGGTAGGGGCGCGGCCGGTCGCGGCGCACCTGGATCACGCGCTGCGGCCCGACTCGGCGGCGGACGCCGCGTGGGTGGGGGCGCTCGCGGCGCGGCTGGGCGTGCCTTTCATGGGGGCGCGGGTGGACGTGGCGGCGGTCGCGGCGCGGCGCGGCTGGAACACCGAGGACGCCGCCCGGCGCCTGCGGTACGACTTCCTGACCCGCACGGCGAAGGCGCACGCGGCGCAAGTGATCCTGACGGCGCACACGCGGCGCGATCAGGCCGAGACGGTCCTGGCGGCCCTGCTGCGCGGCGAGGCAATCCTGCACGGCATTCCCGCCGAGCGTGGACGGGTGCGCCGCCCCTGGTTGGACGTGCCGCGCGCCGACATTGAGGCGTTCCTGCGCGCGCAGGGCCAGGACTGGCGCGAGGACCCCACGAACGACGACCCCGCGTACACCCGCGCCTGGATTCGCCGGGAGGTCATGCCGGTCCTGACCGCCCGCTACCCGGCCGCCGGGGAGGCGCTGGCCCGCGTGGCCCGCACGCAGGCCGAGGACGACGCTGCCCTGACCAGTCAGGCCGCTCGCCTGAGCGCGCACGCCCCGCGCCGCAGCGTGCCCCCAGCGGTGCTGCGCCGCTGGCTGCGCGCCGAGTTGCGCCGCGCCGGACTGGACTTTCACGCGCCGCACCTGGACATCCTGGCCAGGGCGTTGCGGGCGGGGGAGACCGCACACGTCACCCTGCCCGGCGGGCGAGACGTGACCGTGACCGGCGGGCAGTTGCACCTGACCCCGCAACCGTACCCGGGACCGGACTTTCCCATTCCGCCCGGCTGGGCACTCCGCACCCGGCAGAGCGGGGACCGCATCACCCTGTCCGGCGGGACGCGCAAACTCAGCGACGTGCTGACCGACTGGCACGTGCCCCGCGCCGACCGGGACCGCGTGCCGCTGCTGGTCAGCGATCAGGGCGTGCAGTGGGTAGGCCTCCAGCCGCCCGTCTGGGCGGTCGGGGCGCGCGAGGTGGCCGCCCAGCCCCCGGACCCGCTGCACGCCGCGATGGGCGAGGCCCTGGCCCAGGCGCGCGAGGCGGGCCGCGCGCAGGAAGTCCCGGTCGGCGCGGTCGTCCTCGGCCCCGGCGGTCAGGTGGTCGGGCGGGGCCGCAACACCAGCCGCGAGCACGGCGACATGACCCGCCACGCCGAACTGGCCGCCCTGCGGGACGCCGCCCGCACCCTCGGCACCCCGTACCTGAACGGCTGCACGCTGGTCGTCACGCTCGAACCCTGCCCCATGTGCCTCGGCGCGGCCCTCGAAGCGCGCGTCGGGCACGTCGTGTACGGCGCCGCGAACCCGAAGGCCGGTGCGCTGGGCGGCGTGACCGACCTGCTCGCCGCGCACTGGGGGCACACCCCGACCGTCACGGGCGGCGTGCGTGCCCACGAGGCCGCCCGCCTCCTGAAAGACCTGTTCGGCCGTCTGCGTGACGACCGGCACAGAGACGATCGGTAGGGCCGCTCAGGCCGCCGTCACGCGGGGGTTCAGCTGCTGCACCCGCCGCCGCAACTGCTTCCACAGCTGCTGCCGCCATCTGAACCGCCGCTGTCCGAACCGCCGATGTCTATGCCGCCCCCGTCACTGCCCCGACGATCCCGCCGGGCGCCGGTCCCGGCCGGGTTCGCCTGCGCGCTCGTCAGGAGAATCAGAGCCAGCACGAATACGCCCAGCGCGGCCAGGACCCCGAAGCGCGTGGACAGGAACGTCAGGAACGCCACGCCGCCCGCCAGGGCCGCCAGCAGCAGCGCCGACACCCGTACGCCGCCGGCCGTGCGGGTGGCCGTGTGCGTGAATGTGTGCGCGGCTGGGTCCGCCCTGACTGCCGGATCGGGCCACACATCGACCGGGGCCGCCTCGCCGAAGAGGCTGGCGTAGCTGTCCAGCGTGCGGCGGTATTGCGCGGCGAAGTCCGTGTCGCCCGCCTCGCCGGTGGCGGGCTCGTGGTGCAGCGGCGCGGGCAGCAGCGGCGTCAGGCGCTCCCAGTAGTCGCGGGTGAAGGTCAGGTGCTCGTGCCACAGGGCGTCCACCGCCCGTGACGGCGTGACCGGGTGTCCGGCCGTAGCGGCCAGGATCAGGAACCGCCGGTACTCCTGGGCGGCGCGGTCCGTGAAGGTGGGGCTCCAGCCGTGTTCCTGCGCGGCGCGGCGCAGCATGGCGGGCGGGAATTCATAGTGGGTCAGCGCGGCGGTATAACTGACGGTCTGCTGACCGGAAAGGGGGAGGGTGCGCGCGGTTCCTGTCATGACCGGCTCCTGGCAGGAGCCCGGAGGAAGGGCGGCCTGGAGGGCGAGAAACGCGGGGCCGCCCGCGCGGGTTCCTGCTGAATGCAGCGTGATGCGCCCCTGTCAGCGCCGCGTCAGCCGGTGGGGGAGTGGCCCCCCCGACGTCAGGGGAGGGTGAAGCCGCCCCACTGCTGCACCTGCACCGGACTGGCCCTCACGCGCCGGAGCGGGCGCCGTCCGGCAGGCTGTGCTGCGCCTCGGCGTACGCGCCCCGCACCGCCCGCACCAGCTGATCGCTGCCCAGCACGCCGCGCATGTCCAGCATGCTCACGATCTCATGCGGGTCCAGGCTGGGGTTCGCGCAGGCACGCAGCAGCCCGTAATGCACCACGCTGGTGCCGGGCCGCGCGCCGCCCGCCGGGGTCCACGCCTCGCGCAGCATGGGCATCAGGAGGGCCGCGAACGCCAGGATCTCGTCATGGTGCCGCCGCAACTCCTTCTGGAGCGCCCCCACCGAATGCACGCCCACGTAATGCAGCAGGCTCGCCAGCCGCTGCGGCCGCTCCGGGTCCGGCCAGCCGGTCAGCAGGCGCACGTTCAGCGCCGCCGCCACCCCGTCGTCCAGGTCCCGCACGGGCGCGATGGTCAGCAGGTGCTTCATGCTCTGCGCGTCGATGAACACGCTGTCCGGCGCCTCCTGCACCCGCTCGGGCAGCGTCGCGGCGTAATCGCGCGACAGGCGGTGCAGGGCCATGAACTCCTCGTCCGCCATCTCCAGCAGGCCCGCCAGCCGGTAGAAACGCCGCTGCACCTCCCGCGGGATCGCCTCGCGGTTCTTGTACCCCAGGTCATGCTCGATCTCGGCCCAGGCGTGCTGGAGGATCGAACGGATCTGCACCTCGAAGCCCAGGCCCGCGAACGCCGCGAGTTCCGGCGTGTCCGGCGTGACCTGCACCACGTAATGCACGCCCATGTACCCGAAGCGGTCCGGGTCGTGCATCTTGCTCTTGTCGATGGAGTTCTCCCAGTCCACCCGGTGGTTCGCCTCGATCAGGCGCGACACCGCTCCCACGTCCGACTCGAAGTACGTGATCACGCGCACCGCCACGAGGTCCGTCACGTCCGACAGCGACCGGTACCGGCCCGGCTTGCGGCGCAACTTGTCCTCCAGACTCATGGGTTTCTTCACGCGGCCCGTGACGTGATGGATGTTCAGGCCCGCCTGCTCCAGCAGCCGCGACGTGTGCGCCACCGCCGCGTCCCGCAGCCCCTCGAACTGCGGCAGGTTCGTCTCGTAGTCCTTCACCAGCACGTCGTTCATGAGTGCCCGCAGCATACTCCCGCCCGGCCCGCCCGCCGCCCCCACCTGCCCGCCCGGTGACCGGCAACACACACGGACGCCCGCGCCCGGCGTGCTACACCCAGGAGCATGCGCGCTTCCCCTGCCCTGGCCGCCCTGACCGGACTGGCCCTGCTCTGCGCCCCGGCGGGCGCCACGCACGCCAGCGGCGTGTTCGTCTCGTACCCCCCGGAAGGCCACCGGGTCGCGCACGCCAACGTGATCCTGCAGGGGCACGTGCCGCCCGGCTCCAGCCTCAGCGTGTCCGGCCGCGCCGTTCCCACCGGACCCGACGGTCTGTTCATGGAATGGTGGCCGCTGAAGCCCGGCGCGAACACCCTCACCCTGACCGCCCGGCAGGGGAGCCGTGTGACCGGCAGCCGCACCCTGCGCGTCACGCGCGCCGCCGCGCCCATCCTGCCCGCCCGGCCCACCCGCATCCTGCCCGGCAGCGTCACACCCGCCCGGCCGGTCGAATTCTGGGACGTGACCGGCGACACGCCCGCCGAACGCCGCGTGACCGTCAGCGTGCAGGGCAGCGCCGGAGCGCGCGCCAGCGTCCGCCTGGGCAGCGCCCCGCCCACCCCCATGCGCGAGGGACCGCCCGGCACGTACCGCGCCGACCTGACCGTCCCCGCTGCCCCCCAGACCAGCACCCCGCTGACCGTCAGCCTGACCGGCCCGGACGGCCGCACCGTGACCGCCACCGCGCCCGGCCGCGTCACGGTGCAGAGCGGCGCCGCCCGCAGCGGCACCCAGCGCCCCGGACAGGTCCCCGGCCCCGGCCTGAACGCCAGCAGCACCGTCCTGACCACCCTGACCGGCCAGTCCCTGCTCTACCCCCGCACCGGCATGACCTTCACCGTCGTCGGCCGGCAGGAAGGCGACCTGCGCGTCCGCCTGAGCGGCGGCCAGAGCGCCCTGATCACCGCCACGCAACTCGACCTGGGCGCCCCCGACAGCGCTCCCCTCGCCTGGACCGGCGGTCCCGTCCAACTGGAGCCCGCCCGCCCAGAAACCGCCCGCCTGGACGCGCCCATCCTGGCATCCACGCCCGACCCCAGCCCCGCCGCTGCGCCCGGCGTGAACGACCTGCCCGCGCTGCCCCCCACCGAGGCCGGGAACGCCGCCACCCCACCGGCCTCGCCACCCGCCCCGCCCGTCACACCGCCCGTCATCCCCACCCCGGCGGACCCGACCCGCCTCACCCTCCTGATCCCCACCGGCCCTGCCCGCCCACCCTTCACCCTCGAACAGACCGACCCGCGCACCCTCGTCCTCACCCTGTTCGGCCCGCCCATCACACCCCTCACCCCACCCGCCCCGCACCCCCTGCTGACCCGCACCGACCTGCAAACCACCCCCGGCACCACCCGCCTCACCCTCACCCTGACCGCCCCCCTCTGGGGCTTCACCGCCGACCACGACGGCCCCCACCTGCGCCTGAGCGTCCGCACGCCCCCCACCACCGACCCCACCCGACCCCTCCAGGGCCGCACCCTCACCCTTGACCCCGGCCACGGCGGCACCCAGGGCGGCGGCGCCGGCAGCCTCGGCACCCCCGAAAAAGACCTCGTCCTGCCCATCACCCTCCGCGCCGCCGAACTCCTCCGCGCCCAGGGCGCCACCATCCACCTCACCCGCACCACCGACACCACCGTCGGCCTGTACGACCGCGGCCAGCTCGCCCACGACACGGGCAGCGACCTCCTCATCAGCGTCCACGCCAACGCCCTCCCCGACGGTCGCGACCCACGCGGCATCCGAGGTCCCGAGCTGTACTACACCCACCCCCAGGCCCAACCCCTCGCCGCCGCCCTCCTCGCCGCCCTGCGCGCCGGCCTCCCCGACCTCGGCCCCGGCGCCGGCCTGAAACCCGGCGCGGACCTCGCCCTCACCCGACCCACCAGCCAACCCAGCGTCCTCATCGAAACCGGGTACCTGACCGACCCCGGCAACCTGCGCCTGCTGAACAGCCCGGCCGGACAGGAACGGCTCGCTCAGGCCATCGCGGCGGGGGTTCTCGCGTATTACCGGGGGCTTGGGCGGTAGGTGGGCGCCTGCGGCGGGCTTCCCCACCCCCAGCCCCCATCCCCAGGGGGGACGGGGGAGCCAGCGTTGGCACTGGGCAGGTATTTCTCTGAGGTTGGTGGCGGGTGTTGGGCGGGTTCGGCCACGCCTCACACGCCATCCTCCGAGTTCGCTGCGTTCGCCCCGCGCGCTGCGCGCACGACGGGCTTGGTGGCTATGACGGTTACGTCAGCCAGTCCCCAGGCTCCCCTTGAGGGGAGCTGTCAGCGAAGCTGACTGAGGGGTCCTGCGAAGCAGCTGGGTTGCCCTTCCCACATCCCAGTGCTTCCTTCCCCCTTACCATCTGGTTATGAGTGTCGTTCGGCCGGTGACGTTGGTGACGGGAGCTGCGGGTGGGATTGGGGCGGCGTTGGCGCGGCGGTTGGCTGCGGGGCATGATCTGATCCTGTCGGGGCGGAATGTGGGGGCGTTGGAGGCCCTGTGTGCGGAGGTGGGGGGGGCGGCGCTGGTGCTGGACCTGACGTGCCCGGAGTCGTTTGCGGACGCCCTGGCGGGTGTGGGGCGCGTGTCGAACGTGGTGCATAACGCGGGTGTGGTGGAACTGGGTGCGGTGGCGGAGCAGGGGCACGCGGTGTGGTCGCACACGCTGGCGGTGAACGTGGTCGCCCCGGCGGAGTTGACGCGGTTGCTGCTGCCGCGCGTGCGCGCTGAGCGGGGTTCGGTGGTGTTCGTGAACAGTGGCGCGGGCCTGCGGGCGAACGCGGGGTGGGGGAGTTACGCGGCCAGCAAGTTCGGCCTGAAGGCCCTGGCGGACGCCCTGCGGGAAGAGGAGGCAGGCGCCGGGGTGCGCGTGTCGAGCGTGTACCCGGGCCGCACGGCGACGCCCATGCAGGAGAAGGTGCGCTCTCAGGAGGGCGCGGCGTACACGCCGGAGGCGTTCATCGATCCGGATTCGGTGGCGGCCACCATCGAGTTCGTGCTGAACGCCCCGCGTGACGCGACGCTGCCGGACGTGAGCGTGCGCCCCGGCCCCCGCTGATGGCGGAGTCGGTGGCGGACTTGCCGCCCCCACGGGCGGGTCGGGTGCAGGCGGACCTGCTGGACGTGGTGATCGTCGGGGCGGGTCCGGCGGGCCTGAGTGCCGCGCTGACGCTGGGACGCTCGCGGCGGCGGGTGCTGCTGCTGGACGGCGGCCCGCCCCGCAACGCGCCCGTGGGAGCCGCGCACGGACTGCTCACGCGCGACGGGATGCACCCGGCAGACCTGAAAGCGCAGGCACTGGCGGACCTCGCGCCGTACGACGTGACCGTCCGCCCCGATGGGGCGCGCGAGGTGCGCCGCGACCCGGACGGGGCGTTCGCCGTGCGGGTCGGTCAGGACTGGCACCGCACGCGCGTTCTGCTGTTCGCCACCGGCGTGCGGGACCTCCTGCCGCCCGTGCCGGGCCTGCGGGAACGCTGGGGGCAGGGCGTGTACCACTGCCCGTACTGCGACGGCTGGGAACACGAGGGCCGCGCCCTGGCTGTGTACGGCTGCGGCCAGAGCGCGCACCACCTGGCCCTGACGGTCCGGGCGTGGTCGGACCGCGTGACCCTGCTGTGCGACGGCGACCCGGCCCTCACGCCCGAACAGACCCGCGACCTGCGCCGCGTCGGCGTCCGTATCCGTACGGAACCCGTCCGGCACCTGCGCGGCGGTCCCCTGGAAGACCAGTCGGTGTGCGTCACCTTCCGGGGCGCGCCGCCCCTCCTCGTGGACGCCGTGTTCCTCGCGCCCGAACAGCAGCAGGGCAGCCACCTGCCCGCCGCGCTCGGCTGCCAGCTGAACGACCGCGGCCGCGTGCAGGTCGACGACCATCAGGAAACCAGCGTTCCCGGCGTGTTCGCTATCGGGGACATGACCGGCGCGCCGCAGTACGTGGTGCAGGCCGCCGCGGCCGGCATGCACGCCGCGCAGGTCATCAACACCCGCCTCATCCACGCGGCCGTGCATTCCCTGGGCGCCGCGTTCCACAAGACCCCCGATGACGGCGCAGAAGTGACCCGCCCCCCTGAGCCCGACGACGAGTAGCATACTCGTGTGAGTATTCATGCCGTTCTCTTCGACCTCGACGGCACCCTCCACGACCGCGCTGCCACCCTCCGCGCGTGGCTGGCCGAACACACCCGGCAGTTCGGCCTGCCCGACACCTACGCCCCCCGCTTCCTCGAACTCGAAGACCACGGCTACCGCCCCAAAGCCCAGGTCATCCCCCAGCTCGTGCAGGAACTCGGCCTCCCACACGACCCCCAGACCCTCCTCGACACCTACGCCCACCACGTCCGGCACGCCGTCCCCATGCCCCACGCACACGCCGTCCTGCGCGAACTCCGCGCGCGGGGCGTGCGGGTGGGTGTCGTCACCAACGGCTGGGAAGACCTCCAGCGCGCCTGCGCCGACCGCTGCGGCCTGACCGACCTGATAGACGACCTCGTGATCAGCCGAGCCATCGGACTCAGCAAACCCGACCCCGCCATCTACCAGCTCGCGCTGAACCGCCTCGGCGTCAGCGCCCAGCACACGTGGTTCGTGGGCGACTCGCCCCGCAACGACATCGCCGGGCCGCAGGCGGTGGGGCTGCGCGCCGCGTGGCTCCCCACCACGCACCCGCTTCAGGGCGAGGCTCCGGACGTGATTCTTCGTGATCTGCGGGATGTGCTGGGGTTGTAGGTGGGCGCCTGCGGCGGGCTGCCCCACCCCCCAGCCCCCATCCCCAGGGGGGACGGGGGGGCTTTCGTTGGCACTGGGCAGGTATTTCGCGGGCGTTCGTGGTGGGGAGATCGGGCGGGGACGGCCACGCCTCACACGCCATCCTTCGTCCCCGCGCCGTTCGCCCCGCGCGCTGCGCGCACGACGGGCCTCGTGGCGACGACGGTCATGTTTCAAGGCTCCCCTTAAGGGGAGCTGTCGCCGCAGGCGACTGAGGGGTCCCCTGCGAAGCAGCTGTGTTCCGCTGCGAAGCAGCCGCCCTTCCCACACTCCCCTCCTACGCTCCGCGCCCCTGCGGCGCGTACCATCGGGGGTGTGAGTTCTTTCGTGTTGCCGATTGCGGAGGTGGTGCCTGCGGTGCGTGGGGCGCTGGCGGCGCATTCGTTGGTTGTGGTGCAGGCGCCTCCGGGGGCGGGGAAGAGTACGGGGTTGCCGTTGGAGTTGCTGGGTGAGCCGTGGTTGGCGGGGCGTGGGATCGTGATGCTGCAGCCCCGGCGGGTGGCGGCGCGGGCGGTGGCGGCGCGGCTGGCGGAGGGGCTTGGGGAGGAGGTCGGTGGGACGGTCGGGTACCGGGTGCGGTTCGATTCGCGGGTGTCGGCGGCGACGCGGTTGGAGGTGGTGACGGAGGGCATCCTGACGCGGCGGCTTCAGCGGGATCCGGAGCTGTCGGGTGTGGGGCTGGTGATTCTGGACGAGTTTCACGAGCGGAGCCTGAACGCGGATCTGGCGCTGGCGCTCCTGCGGGAGGTGCAGGGGGCGCTGCGGGATGACCTGCGGGTGCTGGTGATGAGTGCCACGCTGGATCCGGGTTTGCCGGGGCGGCTGGGGGCGCCGCTGATCGAGAGTGCGGGGCGGGCGTTCCCGGTCGAGGTTCGCTACCTGCCCACTGATCCGGTGGGGCGCGTGGAGGATCTCGTGGCGCGGCAGGTGCGGGTGGCGCTGGAGGCGGAGCCGGGGGACGTACTGGCGTTCCTGCCGGGCGTGCGGGAGATCCGCGCGGCGGCGGCGGCGCTGTCGGATGTGGACGCGGCCGTGCTGCCGCTGTACGGCGACCTGCCGGTGCGGGAGCAGGCGCGGGCGCTGCGGCCCGATCCGGGTGGAAGGCGCAAGGTGGTGCTGGCGACCAGTATCGCCGAGACGTCGCTGACCATCGACGGGGTGCGGGTGGTCGTGGACGGCGGCCTGAGCCGCACGCAGCAGTTCGATCCGGCCAGTGGGCTTTCGCGGATGGTGACGGGCCGGGTCACGCGGGACGCGGCGACGCAGCGTGCGGGCCGCGCGGGCCGCACCGCGCCGGGCGTCGCGTACCGCCTGTGGAGCGAGCGGACGCAGCCGCTCCTGCCGGCCGCGCGTCCGCCGGAGGTCATGGAGGCGGACCTCGCGCCGCTGACGCTGGAACTCGCGCAGTGGGGCGTGCCGGACCCGGCGGACCTGCACTGGCTGGACGTACCCCCGGCCCGGCGCGTGGAGACGGCGCGGGGCGTGCTGCGCGACCTGGGCGCGCTGGACGGAGCGGGCCGCGTGACCCCGGAGGGCGCGCGGCTGCTGGACTTCCCGACGCACCCGCGTCTGGCGCACCTGCTGACTGCGCCGGGCGACGCGGCGCTCGCGGCGGATGTGGCGGCGCTGCTGGAGGAACGCGACCCGCTCCCGCCGGGGTCCGGGGCGGACCTGACGGACCGCGTGGCGGTCCTGCGTGCGTGGCGGCGCGGGGAGCGCACGCCCGGCGACGTGGCGGTGCTGGAACGCGTCGAGCGGCTGTCGCGGCAGTGGCGCACCCTCCTGAAGGTCCGGCCGGACGATTCGGCCCCGGACGGGTTCGCGGTGGGCGCGCTGGTCCTGCGGGCGTACCCGGAACGCGCCGCACTCGCGCGCGAGGAGACCAGCGGCCTGCGCCGGGGGCGGTTCCTGCTGGCGGGCGGGCAGGGGGCGGCGCTGCCGGAGGGGGACGGTCTGGCGGGCGTGCGGGCGCTGGTCGCCGCGCACATGGACGCCTCCCCCATGAGTGCCGGGCAGGCCGAGGGCCGCATCTTCCTGGCGGCGCCGCTCGACCCGGCCGCGCTGGACGCCGGGGCTGCGTGGGTGGACGCGGTGCGCTGGGACGCCCGCACCGGCACGCTGGTCGCGCAGCGCGAGCGGCGCTTCGGGGCGCTGGTGCTCGAAGCCCGGCCCCTGCGTGACCTGCCCGCCGGGGCGCGGCTGGACGCGCTGGCCGGGGGGATCCGCGAGGGGGGCCTGCACCTGCTGACCTTCAGCCCCGAGGCGCAGGCGCTGCGGGACCGCGTGGAGTCCGTCCGGGCGTGGCGGCCCGACGAGACCGACTGGCCGGACCTCAGTGACGCCGGCCTGCTGGACACCCTGGAGGACTGGCTGGGACCGCACCTGGGCGCGGCCCGCTCGCGGGAGGACCTGGGCCGCCTGAACCTCCTGCCGGCCGTGCAGGCGTTGCTGCCGTGGCCCCTCCCGGCCCGGCTGGACGAACTGGCTCCCACGCACCTGACGGTGCCCACCGGCAGCCGCATCCGGCTGACGTACCGCCCCGGCGAGGCGCCCATCCTGGCCGTGAAGTTGCAGGAACTGTTCGGGCTGGCCGACACGCCCGCCGTGAACGGGGGCCGCACGCCCGTGCTGCTGCACCTGCTGTCCCCGGCGGGGCGGCCCGTGCAGGTCACGCAGGACCTGCGCTCATTCTGGAACTCCTCGTACTTCGAGGTGCGTAAGGACCTGCGCGGCCGTTACCCCAGGCACCCCTGGCCCGACGATCCCTGGACGCACGCGCCCATGAAAGGCACCAAGAAACGGGGCGTGTGACGGACGCGCGCCGGGACGCCCTGATCGCCGCGCTGTACGGCCCGGTCGGCTGGCCGCGCGCCCGGTGGGTCGTGCGCAGGCTACGCCCGCACCTGCCCACTGCCTGTACCCTGCTGGACCTGGGGGCCGGGACCGGGCACACCGGGGCGCTGCTGGCCCGGCAGGGCTGGGCGGTCACGCTGGCGGACGTGCCGCCCCACCCGGGCGCATTCGGCCAGCGGCTGATCGCGCACCCCTGCGCCCGTACGCTCGCTCGGCGCGGCGGTCTGACCCGCGTGCTGTTCCAGGGTTCCCTCCCGTTCCCGGACGGTCAGTTCGGTGTGACGCTGCTGGCGTTCGTGCTGCACCACTGCCCGGACCCGCTGGCCGTGCTGCGCGAGGCGGCGCGCGTCTCGGGCCGCGTAATCGTCATCGAGGACCTGGAGGCGGGTGGGGGCAGGCCCGGCCGCGCCGGACAGTGGCTGGACGCCCTGCTGAACCTGGAGGCCGGGCACCCGCACGCGCACCGCTCGCAGGCCGACTGGCACGCCCTGTTCCGCGCCGCCGGATTGCAGGTGCAGGCGCAGGAGCACTGGACGACCCGCCCGCTGGGCGTGCGCACCGGGCACACGCTGTTCGACCTGCGCCCGGCAGGGGGGAGCCGGGCAGGAGAAAGCCCGCCGGGAGAGGCGGGCCGGGGTTCACAGGGGCCGTCTACAGCAGGCGGGCGAGGGTGCCGCCCAGCAGCATCAGCAGCAGCAGGGTCAGGGTGGCGTTCAGGAGCTGCCGGGCGTTCGGGGCGCGGCGGTCGTCGCCGGTCATGTCGCCGCTGGTCACGCGGCCCGTCCGGTATGGCCGCCCTTCGGCTGCCCCAGCGGGGGCTGCTGCGGGTCGGGGTGCAGGCTGCCCAGCGCGGCTTTCAGGTGGCGGTACACCTCGCGTTGCAGGTCGAGGTCCTCGGGCAGTTCGTAGCGCAGCTGGTCCATGGCCTGCATCAGGTGCGCGCCGCCGGGCGTGCGTTCGTGGTCGGGGCGCGCCCAGTCGGGCAGTTCCGGGGTGTGGGTGGGCTGGCGTTTCGTGTCGTCCCAGTCGCCCCAGGTGCGGGGCAGGTCGTACAGGTAGCGGCCGATGCCGAAGTGCACGGCGCAGCGTTTCAGGGCGTCGCTGGCGGCGGCTTTCAGGGTGCTCAGGTCGCCGTCCGGGGCCTGTCCGATGTCCTCGCGGCTGACGCCGAGGACGGTCAGGCGGCCCTTGACGGTCGGGACGGGTGTGCCGGGGATGACTTCCACGCTGAATTCCCAGTGGTCGGGGCAGATGGCGTCCAGTCGGTCCTGGACGGCGCGCGCGTCGATGTGGGCCAGGAGCAGGGCGCGGCTGCGGTCCTTGCTGATGGCGACGGCTTTCCACGCCACCATGTGAGCGGGAAACGGGGACTGGAGTCGTTTCTGAACATCGCTCAATTTCATGGATTTAGTCTATAACAGAATGCAATTACGGTCAAGACAGAATGACCGGGCGTCCGGAAGCCCATGCCTGCCCCCACCGCCGCCTCTCCCTGCTCCCCCTTCCATCGACAACCCCACACTCCTGGCCCGCCGCGCCCTCTACCATGCGTGCCATGAGTCGCGCGGCCACCGTCACCCGAACCACCAGCGAAACCGACATCACCGTCCAGCTCGATCTGGACACCACCACCTACGAGCACCCGCACACCGGGCACGGCTTCCTGGACCACATGCTCGACGCGCTGGCCCGCCACGCCCGCATCGGCCTGAGCGTCCGCGCGACCGGCGACCTGCACATCGAACCGCACCACCTGATCGAGGACACCGGCATCACCCTCGGGCAGGCGCTCTCGCAGGCCCTCGGCGACCGCAAGGGCATCGAACGCTACGGCAGCGCCTTCGTACCCATGGACGAGACCCTGGCGCACGTCGTGCTGGACCTGTCGGGCCGCGCGCACCTCGCCTTCGAACCCGAGACCCTGAACGTCTGGGGCGACGCGGGCGGCATGACCCACTATCACCTACGCGAATTCCTGCGCGGCCTGTGCAACCACGCGGGCATCACGATGCACGTCCGTCTCCTCGCGGGCCGCGAGGCTCACCACGTCATCGAGGCCATCGTGAAGGCCGTCGCCCGCGCCCTGCGCGACGCCGTGCAGGTCACCTCGCAGACCATGCCCAGCACCAAGGGCAGCCTGTGAGCTTCCCCACCACCGAACGCCCGGAAGTCCTGCTGCTCGACTACGGCGCCGGCAACGTCCGCAGCGCCGCCAAGGCCCTGGAACGCGCCGGCATGACCGTGCGCGTCAGCAGCGACCCCGCCGACGTGCCCGGCGCGCGTGCGCTGGTCGTGCCCGGCCAGGGGCACTTCCGGCAGGTCATGGAAGCCTTCGACAGCAGCGGCTTCCGCCAGCCCGTCCTGGACGCCGCCGCCGCCGGCACGCCCATCCTGGGCATCTGCGTGGGCATGCAGATGCTCCTCGAAGGCAGCGAGGAGGCGCCGGGCGTGGCGGGCCTCGGCCTGATTCCCGGCACCGTCCTGCGCTTCCCCCACGACGCGCAGCGCAAGGTGCCGCAGATGGGCTGGAACAGCCTCGACAAGGTCGGCGACAGCCCCCTGCTGGCCGACCTCGCCTGCCCCGCCTACGCGTACTTCGTGCACTCGTACTACGTGCCCCTGACCGTCGAGGTGGACGCCGGGGCGCTGACCGAGTACGGCGTGCCGTTCTGGGCGGCCCTCAGCCACGGCAACCTGCACGCCACGCAGTTTCACCCGGAAAAGAGCGGCGAGGTCGGACTGGCCATCCTCGACCGCTTCCGCCGCAACGTGCTGGAGGGTTGACGGCCGGTAGACCCCGTGGGCGCCGTGTCCCGCCATCCGCAACGGGCAATAGACCGGCGGGGCGCGCCTGAGCCACAATGAACGGCATGACGACCCAGACCCCCCGCCCGCCCGTGGACCTCGACTGGAACACGCTGGGATTCAGTTACATCCGCACCGACGAACGCTACCTCTCGCACTGGCGTGACGGCGCGTGGGACCACGGAACCCTGACCCTCGACAACGTCCTGCACATCAGCGAGGGCAGCACCGCCCTGCACTACGGCCAGCAGTGCTTCGAGGGCCTCAAGGCGTACCGCGCCGCCGACGGCAGCATCAACCTGTTCCGCCCCGACCAGAACGCCGCGCGCATGCAGGCCAGCTGCCGCCGCATCCTGATGCCCGAGGTCAGCACCGAGCAGTTCATCGACGCCTGCCGTCAGGTCGTGAAAGCCAACGAACACTGGATTCCCCCCTACGGCACGGGCGGCGCGCTGTACCTGCGTCCCTACGTGATCGGCGTGGGCGACAACATCGGCGTGCGCACCGCCCCGGAATTCATCTTCGGGGTGTTCGCCATTCCCGTCGGCGCGTACTTCAAGGGGGGCCTGACCCCGCACAACTTCATCACGTCCGGCATGGACCGCGCCGCGCCGCACGGCACCGGCGCGGCCAAGGTCGGCGGGAACTACGCCGCCAGCCTCCTGCCCGGCGCGCAGGCCAAGGACCGTCACTTCGCGGACGCCATCTACCTCGACCCCGCCACGCACACCAAGATCGAGGAGGTCGGCGCCGCGAACTTCTTCGCCATCACCCGTGACGGCCAGACCTTCGTGACGCCGCAGTCGCCCAGCATCCTGCCCAGCATCACCAAGTACAGCCTGCTCTGGCTCGCCGAGCACCGCCTGGGCCTGAACGTCATTGAGGGCGACGTGTTCATCGACCGCCTGAACGAGTACGCCGAGGCCGGCGCGTGCGGCACCGCCGCCGTCATCACGCCCATCGGCGGCATCCAGCACGAGGACACCTTCCACGTGTTCCACAGCGAAACCGAGGTCGGCCCCGTCACCCGCCGCCTGTACGACGAACTGGTCGGCATCCAGTACGGCGACCGTGAAGCGCCCGAAGGCTGGATCGTCAAGGTGTGATACGGACTCCGATTGAAGGGGCTGCAAAGACCCTTCAATCCGAGCGAAGCGAGTGGGAGCAAAACGGGTTCCGGGCGTGGAGTAGGCAACCCGGTGCAGTTCCGGGTTGTCAACGGAGCAGACGGAATCCGTACAACGGCACCGGAGGCGGGGGGCGGGTTCGCAGTGCGCGGGCCGCCCCCCGCCTCATGCCGGCCGGGAGCGGTAGATGGGGGTGACGGTCACGGCTTGCAGGCCCAGATCTGTGTCCGCCTGTGTTTCTGCGGGCGTATCGCCCCAGGCCTGCATGACCAGTCGCTGCGCTCCGTGTAGGCGGGCGGCGTCGCAGGTAGCCCGTAGTAGCGCGTGCCGTAGCGCGGTGTGCCGCAAGTCAGGGTAGATGCCGGGACTGCCGATTGTCAGGGTGTCGCCGTCCAGCCACGCGCGGCAGATGCCGACGCCCCGACCGGCCCCGTCCAGTGCGATGTGGCCCACGCGGTCGTCGGCCTCGTGGGCGCCCGGAACGATGTCGGCGTCGCTGACCAGCGTGTGACCCAGCCGGTCGGCGTAGGTGTCCTGCGCTTCCCGCCGGACGGTCAGGTCAGGTGCGTCTGCCAGCGGCAGGATGCGCACCCCCGCCGGGACAGACGTTTCCGGGGTGGGCAGAGGGCCGCGCCACTCCGTGTACTGCCCCGCCTGCTCCCAGCCGAGCGTCTGTAAGACGTGTCCGGGCAGCAGGGTGTCGTCCGCGTAGGCACTCAGGGGTGTGCCGGTCGCCGAGGCGGCGCGCAGCAGGGCCGCTGCGACCTCTGCCTGCTGCGGTCCGGGCCGGGCGCCTCCCAGTACTTCCAGGTCCGCGCGGGGGGTGCGGCGCAGCGCGATCACGCCTGCTCCATCGGCCGCCAGCCACGCGGCTGTGAACTGTGGCAGCAGGGGGCGCAGATCGTCAGCGCCGCACCCCAGCAGGGCGGCCAGCGCCGGGAGGGCCGCGTCGGGCGAGGTGGCGGGCAGGAGTGTCACAGGGGGCAGCATACGTGGCAGGTTCCGCCTCTCACGGCGCACATGCCGCCCCGGCACTCTCTGACCGTTTCTTCATGTTCGCCGTGTGGGCGGCGTGTGTGGCGTGGGGCGCGGCTACACTCGTGGGCATGAGTGAAGCGCTTCCGCTGGACCATGGTCACCTTCAGAAGCTCGTCACGGCGGATCTGGTGCGGCCCGATCATCTGCTGGGCGCGCATCCTGTTACGCAGGACGGAGTGGAGGGCGTGCGCTTTGGCGTGTGGGCTCCGAACGCGCATCACGTGAGCGTGGTGGGCGATTTCAACGGCTTCAACGGCTTCGATAATCCCATGCAGCGCCTGGAGTTCGGGTTCTGGGGGGTGTTCGTGCCGTCGGCGCGCAACGGGCAGCGGTACAAGTTCCGGATTACCGGCCCGGACGGCCGCACCGAGGACAAGATGGACCCGTACGGGTCGTTCTTCGAGGTGCGCCCGGCGACGGCCAGCATCGTGTGGGAGCAGCCGTTCGACTGGACGGACGGCACCTGGATGGGGGAGCGCAGCGCGGGCCTGGACTGCCCGGTCAGCATGTACGAGGTGCACCTGCCGTCCTGGGCGCGGCGCGAGGACGGCTGGTTCCTGAATTACCGCGATCTGGCGCACCGGCTGGGCGAGTACGTGACGTTCATGGGGTACACGCACGTGGAGCTGCTGGGCGTCATGGAGCACCCGTTCGACGGGTCGTGGGGGTATCAGGTGACCGGGTACTACGCGCCGACCAGCCGCATGGGCAGCCCGGAGGATTTCAAGTACCTCGTGAATCACCTGCACTCGCTGGGCATCGGCGTGATTCTGGACTGGGTGCCGGGGCACTTCCCGACGGACCCGGCGGGCCTGGGCCGGTTCGACGGCACGCCGCTGTTCGAGTACGCCGACCCGCGCAAGGGCTACCACTACGACTGGAACACTTACATCTTCGATTACGGCCGGAACGAGGTCGTGATGTTCCTGATCGGGTCGGCCCTCAAGTGGTTGCAGGACTTCCACGTGGACGGCCTGCGCGTGGACGCCGTGGCGAGCATGCTGTACCTGGATTTCTCGCGCACCGAGTGGATTCCGAACGTGCACGGCGGCCGCGAGAACCTGGAGGCCATCGCGTTCCTGCGGCGCCTGAACGAGGTCGTGCATCACATGGCGCCGGGCTGCATGATCGTGGCCGAGGAGAGCACGTCGTTCCCCGGCGTGACCACCCCCAGCCCGCACGGTCTGGGCTTCGATTACAAGTGGGCAATGGGCTGGATGAACGACACGCTGCATTACTTCGAGCAGGACCCGCTGTGGCGCCGTCATCATCACCACGCGCTGACCTTCTTCAACGCGTACCGCACCAGCGAGAACTACGTGCTGGCGATCAGCCACGACGAGGTCGTGCACCTGAAGAAGAGCATGGTCATGAAGATGCCCGGCGACTGGTACGCGCAGCGCGCCGGGTACCGCGCGTTCCTGGCGCTGATGTGGGCCACGCCCGGCAAGAAACTGCTGTTCATGGGGCAGGAGTTCGCGCAGCCCACCGAGTGGAACCATGATCAGGCGTTGCCGCTGCACCTCGTGGACCAGCCGGACCACCGGGGCGTGATGCACCTGGTGCGGGACCTGAACGGCCTGTACCGGGGCCGCCCGGACTGGCACGTGGCCGACACCCGCGACGAGGGCCTGCAGTGGATCAGCGCGGACGACGTGGAGAACAGCGTGTACGCCTTCCTGCGCCGCGATCCGGTGGGCGGCGCGTGGAGTCTGGTCGTGGCGAACCTGACCCCGGTGTACCGTGACTTCTACCCGGTGGGCGTGCCGCAGGGCGGCGAGTACCGCGTTCTGCTGTCCACCGATGACGGCGGGTACGGCGGGTTCGGCACGCAGCAGCCGGACCTGACGGCCAGGGCGGAAGGCTGGCATGGTCAGCCGCACCACCTGCGCCTGAACCTCCCGCCGAACAGCGTGCTGGTGCTCGCGCCGGCCGGGGCGGGTCTGCTTTAATGCGGCGGTGACGCCGTCTCCCTCTGCTCCTGACCGTCCGGGTTCCGGGCGGCCCGCCCCGGACGCCCTGACCGCCGCGAGCCTCGTGCTGCTGGCGGTCCTGGCGGGGCTGCTGCTGTGGCCGCTGATCAGCGGCGGCCCGGCGCCCAGCGCCTTCCTGATCGCCGGTCTGCTGGTGGTGCGGCTGGGCATTCAGTTTCTGCGTGCCCGGCGGGACGAGCGGCTGCGGCGGCCGGCGGGCTGGGCGCTGGACATTCTGCTGATCGCGCTGATCTTCTACTCGGCCAGTACCCAGCCGCCCGCCTGATACGGACTCCGACTGAACGGCTTACAAGGCTGTTCAATCCGAGCGGATGCGACTCGTAGAGCTGCCCCGCAGAGTGGGAGAGAAACGCCCCTCCGGACGTGGGGCTGGCAAACCGGTGAAGTTCCGGATTGTCAGCGAAACAGACGGAATCCGTACGAGTGCGGGGGTGCCGGTGCGCTACCCCCAGCGGTCTCGCGATGGGGGGGGCTGTTTTTTCAACCCGGTTCAACATTTTTCAGGCAGAATGACCGGCGTGATCCTGACAACGCTGCTGAACGCCGTGCGACCCACGCACCGGCTGCACAGCACTGACGAACGCCTGCTGGGCACCGAGGTCGAGGTGCAGGTCGTGGCGCGCACCCGCGCCCACGCCGAACACGCCGAACACGCCGCCCTGACCGAGATAGGGCGCCTGAACCGCGTTTTCGATCCGTCCGATCCCGGCAGCGAACTGCGCCGCTGGCAGGCCCAGGCCGGCGCGCACGTCCCCCTGAGCCTGGATCTGCTGCGCGTCCTGCGGCTCGCGGATCACTGGCGCACCCTGAGCGGCGGGGCGCTTCATCCCGGCACGGACGCCTTCGGCCTGCTGTGGCGGCAGGCGGGCGCCACCGGGCAGGAGCCCGCGCCGGGCACGCTGGCGCGGCAGGCCAGCGCCCTGCGCGCCGAACCGTGGACCCTGCACGCCGACGGCAGCGCCACCCTGCACGCCCGTTACCCCTTGAGTCTGCACGCCGTCGCCAGGGGGTACATCGTGGACTGCGCCGCCACGGTCGCCTCCCGCTGCCCAGGCGTGCGCAGCGTCCTCGTGAACGCGGCCGGGAACCTGCGTGTCATCGGCGGGCCGGGCGTGCAGGTTCCCGTTGCGGACCCCTTCACTGTCCGGGACAACGCGCCACCCCTCGCGCAGGTGCGGGTGCGGGGTGCGGCGCTGGCCAGCGGCGGATGCCCGCACCGGGGGTATCAGGTGGGGGACCGCCGGTACTCGCACGTGATCGACCCGCGCACCGGCGCGCCCGTGCAGGCCGCGCCGCGCGTGACGGTGACCGCGCCGGAATGCGCCGCGGCCCACGCGCTGGCGACCGCGCTGAACGTCATGAGCCCGGTGGCGGCGCTGGCCCTGGTCAACGACCTTCCGGGCTGCGAGGCCCTGATCGTGACCGCCGACGGACAGCGGCTGAGCAGCGCCTGCTGGCGCGCCCAGCCGCGCCGCGCCGCCATGGGTGGTCTGATACGGACTCCGATTGAATGGGCTGCAAAGACCGTTCAATCCGAGCGAAGCGAGTAGGAGAAAAACGGGTTCCGGGCGTGGAGCTGGCAGATCGGTGGTGTTCCGATCTGTCAGCGAAACAGACGGCAGTCCGTATGATTCCCGCGTTCCGCTGAAGCCGCGCGGGCGCCGTGATCCAGCTTCCCGTTCCGGCGCGGCGCGGCGCGTATCGTTGCCCGCATGACCGTTGCCACGAAGACCTACACGCCCGCCGAAGTCACCGCGTTCTACGACGCGCACCGCACCGTCCGTCAGTACCGTACCCACGCGGACGGCTCGCCGCTGCCCCTTCCGGCCGATCACCTGGAAGCCATCCTGCACGCCACGCAGCGCGCCCCGACCGACGCGACCGCGCAGCTGTATTCCCTGATCCGCATCACCCGCCCGGAGGGGCGCGCCCGCCTCGCGGAACTGACCACCAACGCGCACATCGCCACGGCCAGCGAGGCGTTCGTTGTGTGCGCCGACGTGCGCCGCGTGGAGCGCGTGCTGGAAGTCAGCGGCCGGCAGGCCGGGCAGTGGCCCGCCATCGCCGTGCACTTCGGGATCGGGGACGCTGTCATGGCCGGCACCAACCTCCTGACCGCTGCCGAGATGCTGGGCTACCAGGGCTGCTGGATCGGGGGCGTCCTGAACGGCCTGGACGCCATCATCGATGAACTGGGCCTCCCGCAGGGCGTGCTGCCCTTCGCCGCGCTGACCATCGGCACGCCCGCCGAGAACGCCCCCTACCGCCCCCGCGTGCCGCGCCCGCTGGTCATTCACACCGACACGTACCACGACGGCAGCGACGACGAAATTCGCGAGGCGGTGCAGGTCATGAACCCCATCGCGGCGCGCGGCGATCAGCCCGGCGACTGGGCCCGCCTGCTGACCATGTACTTCGGCCAGGGCGGCGGCATGGAAGCCCGCGAACCCGGCCTGGTCGCCGCCCTGAAGAAGCAGGGCCTCTGGGCCGGCGCCGAGTAAAACCGCCGCACGAGAGTCACCCGGCACCCCGCGCCCGCTGTCCGGCGCGGGGTGTCTACTGCGCCGCAAATCCGGCAACCCTGCCGGGCGCGCCCACTGACCGGGCGTCCGCTCACCTGCCTGCCTCTGCCCGGCCCCAACCGGGCGCGGCGCTCCGTACAATGCGCAACGTGAGCCAACCCAACCCCGATGCCCCCGGCGAGCCCGCTGCGGCGCCCGTGAAGTACGACCTGACCACCCTGGCCGCCCGCGCGGGCGAGGAGGCCCGCCCGAACCGCGCGGCCGCGCTGGTGGAACCCATCTACCAGAGCACCGTGTACGCCTTCGCGGACCTGGACGACCTGGACCGCGCCATGAGCGGCGAGGACCCCGCCAGCTTCTACTACCGCAACGGCACCCCGAACGCCGCGACCCTGGAACGCGCCCTGGCGACCCTGGAAGGCACCGGGGCCGCGCTGGTGGCCGCGAGTGGCATGGCGGCCATCAGCGCCGCGCTGCTGGGCGTGCTGAAGGCCGGGGATCACGTGATCACGGACGCCCGCGTGTACGGCGTGACGTACGCGCTGCTGGCCGAGGAGTTCCCCCGCCTGGGCATCGAGGTGTCGTTCGTGGACGCCTGCGACCTGAACGAGGTCGAGGACGCCTTCCGGCCGAACACCCGCGTGGTGCACGTGGAGAGCCTCACCAACCCGCTGCTGACCGTGCCGGACGTGCCCGCGCTGGCCCGCCTGGCGCATGAACGCGGCGCGCTGCTGAGTGTGGACAACACCTTCGCCAGTCCCGCCGTGTTCCGCCCCGCCGAGCACGACGCGGACCTCGTGACGCACTCGGTCAGCAAGTACCTCAGCGGGCACTCCTCGGCGTTCGGGGGCGTGCTGTGCGCCTCGCCGGAACTGGTCGCGCTGGCCCGCACGCGCCTGCTGCGCCTGGGCGGCACGATCAGCGCCTTCGACGCCTGGATGACCATGCAGGGACTCAAGACCCTGGGCCTGCGGATGCGCGCCCACAGCGGCAACGCGCAGGCGGTCGCGGACGTGCTGGTCAACCACCCGCGCGTGAAGGCCGTGTACCACCCCGGCCTCAGCGACCACCCGCAGTTCCACCTCGCCATGGACCTGTTCCCGCAGGGCTTCGGCGGGATGCTGAGTGCCGACATCGAGGACGCGCCCCGCTTCGTCAGGGCCCTGGCTGGCCGCATTCCGCTCGCGCCGTCCCTGGCCGACGTGATCACCACGCTGTCCTGGCCGTGGGGCACCTCGCACCGCCCGCTGCCGGAACCCGAACGCCGACGCCTGGGCATCACACCGAACCTGCTGCGCCTGAGCATCGGCATCGAGGACATCGGCGACCTGCTGGGCGACTTCGAGGCCGCGCTGGACGCGTAATACGGACTCCGATTGAATGGTTTGCCCAAACCGTTCAATCCGAGCGGATGCGACTCGTAGAGCTGCCCCGCAGAGAAGGAGAGAAGCGGGTTCCGGGCGTGGAGTTGGCAACCCGGCGGATTTCCGGGTTGTCAACGGAACAGACGGAAGCCGCAGAAAACAGCACAGGGGCAGGAGGGGTGTCCTTGGGTGCGGAACACCCCTAACGTCACCTGCCTCACCGTGCTGGGTTCTCATGAAGGTGCACAGTGGGCCGCATGACGACTTCACGAGAAGTGCAACTCGCGGCCCGGCCCCAGGGCGAACCCCAGCACAGCGATTTCAACATCGTGGACATCGAACTGGCCGCCCCTGGCCAGGGTCAGATTCAGGTGCGCAACCTGTTCCTGACCGTCGACCCGTACATGCGCGGCCGCATGAACGACGTCAAGAGCTACACCCCTCCCTTCGCGCTGGGTGAAACCATGACCGGCGGGGCCGTCGGCGTCGTCACGCACAGCGAGGACGCCCGCGTGCCCGTCGGCGCGCACGTCCTGCACGACCAGGGCTGGCGCACCCACGCCAACATCGACGCCGGGCGCGTGAAGGTCCTCCCGGAACTCGACGGCGTGCCCCTGAGCGCCTATCTGGGCGTGCTGGGCATGCCCGGCCTGACTGCCTACGCGGGCCTGCTGCGCACCGCTGAATTCAAGCCCGGCGACGTGGTGTTCGTGTCCGGCGCGGCCGGCGCGGTCGGCAGCGCCGTCGGCCAGATCGCCCGCCTGAAAGGCGCGGGCCGCGTGATCGGCAGCGCCGGCAGCGCCGAGAAAGTCGCACACCTGACCGGTGAGCTGGGCTTCGACGCCGCCTTCAACTACAAGGAAGGCCCCGTCGGCGAGCAGCTCAAGAAGGCCGCGCCGGACGGCATCGACGTGTACTTCGACAACGTCGGCGGCGAGCACCTCGAGGCGGCCATCAGCGCCATGCACTCCATGGGCCGCGTCGCCATCTGCGGCATGATCAGCCAGTACAACTCCACCGAACCCACCCCCGGCCCCCGCAACATGGTGCAGATCATCGGCAAGCAACTCACGGTGCGCGGCTTCCTGGTCACCCCCCACTACGACCTGTTCGACACCTTCGCGCAGGAAGTCGGGGGCTGGATCGCCAGCGGCCAGATGAAATTCGACGAGACCGTCCTGGACGGCATCGACAACACCCCCGCCGCGTTCATGGGCCTGCTCAAGGGCCAGAACACCGGCAAGATGATCGTCAAGCTGTAAGACCGACTCCGATTGAATGGGTTGCAAAACCCGTGCATAGGAGGGGGGCCGGACGCTCAGCGTGTCCGGCCCCCCTTCTCGTTGTGCTGCGTTCTCGTTGCGCTGCGTTTACGCCAGCGCGGCGATGACGGCGTTCGTGAATTCCTCGGTGCCGGCGGTGCCGCCGAGGTCGCGGGTGCGCGGCCCCTCGATCATGACCTTGTTCACGGCGTTGTCGATGCGGCGGGCCGTTTCGTGGTCACCGATGTGGTCGAGCATCAGCACGGCGGCCAGGATGGTCGCGGTGGGGTTGCTGATGCCCTGCCCGGCGATGTCCGGGGCGCTGCCGTGCACGGACTCGAAGATGCCGAACTTGTCGCCCACGTTGCCGCTGGCGGCGATGCCCAGACCGCCGACCAGTCCGGCGGCGAGGTCCGAGAGGATGTCGCCGAACATGTTGGTCATGACCATCACGTCGAACTGCTGGGGGTTGCGGACCAGCTGCATGGCGGCGTTATCCACGATCATGGTGCTGGTGTTCAGGCCATCCACGGTCGCGGCGTGGTCGAGGATGGTGTTCAGGAACAGGCCCTGCGTGACGGGCAGCACGTTGGCCTTGTGCACGACCGTCAGGCGCTTGTCGCGCTTCATGGCGAGGTCGGCGGCGAACTTGCCGATGCGCTCGCTGGCGTCCTTGGTGATGACCGTGTCGGCGATGGCGGTGTCGCCGTAGCGGCGTTCCTGTTCCACGTACAGACCCTGGGTGTTCTCACGGACGATCACGAGGTCGACGTTCTCGTACGCGCCGGGCACGGGGCGGGTCTTGGTGGGGCGCACGTTGGCGTACAGGCCGTACTTCTGGCGCAGGTGGCGGATCGCACCGGAGAACCCGGCGGGTTTCTGGCCGGTGGGGCTGGTGGCCGCGCCGAACAGGGTGGCGTGCGTGTTCTCCACGGCGTCGTAGGTGGCCTGCGGGGTGCTGGTGCCGTGGTCGAGGAAGTACTCGTACCCGGCCTCGGCGTGAACGTACTCGGCGCTGAAGCCGGCGGCGTCCAGCACGCGGCGGGTCGCGGGAATGACTTCGTGGCCGATGCCGTCGCCTTCAATTAAACAGATGCGGTAAGTCGCCATAACCTGCACAGTCTAATGCACCTTTGTATTCCTCTTCACCCTTACGGGGGTCGTGGCACGTCACCCGCCGCGTGACGCACCCCCTGCTGGAAGCGTTTCATCCGGCTGGGCGCGGGGATTCCGGCGAGGCCATGATCTGCCCGGCCAGCCCGTGGGCCAGCAGCGGCCCCAGCAGGAAGCCCTTGCTGCTCAGGCCGCTCAGCCGCCACGAACCGTCGGGTTGCGGCCCGGCGCGCAGCCCGGACAGGCGCGACCCGGTCCAGCGGCCCGTGACCCGCGCGCCCCGCAGCCCGGTCAGCGCCTCACCCTTGCCCAGCAGCCAGCCCAGCGATCCCAGCGGCAACCTCTCCGGCGCCCAGCTCGGCGCGGGCGTCTCGAAGGTCGCGCCCAGCACCCCGCCCGCCGCTGCCGGGGCGAGGTACGCGCCGAAACTGACGGGCACGCCGGTCACGGCGCGGTCCAGGGTCAGCAGGGTGCCCATGCGGTGCGTGCCCGCCTCGCCCCGCCACGCGCTGCCCACTGAGCCGCCGCAGAAGACCACGGCGTCGGCGTGCAGGGTCTCGGCTGGCAGGGTATCGCCGCCCGCCAGCGTGACCGTGCGCGCCGTCCAGTCCTGCGCCCGCCCCCGCACGACCCGTGCGCCCGACGCCCCCAGCAGCGCGTCCGCCAGCGCCCCGCCGTCCAGCCAGCCGCCTTCCGGCAGGTGCAGCGCGTGCGCCCAGCCGGTTGCCAGGGGTGCAGGCGCGTCGGCCAGGGCCAGCCACTCGTGGCGCAGCGCGGCCGGCAGGTTCCGCTCGAAGCGCGCCCGCGTCCGGTCGTCCGGGATGGGCCGCAGCACGCCCGTCTGCCCGTGCGGCACCGACCAGCCCGCCGCGCCCAGGTCGCGCAGCAGCGCCCAGGTGAAGGCCATGCCCTCCAGCGCCCGCGCGTCCACGCCGCCCGACTGCCCGCGCACCGGGTTCACCAGCGCACTCGGCACCCGGCTGGCCGCGTGCTGCGCGGCGTCCACGACCGTCACCTGCGCCCCGCCCCGTGCCAGGAAGTACGCCACCGACGCCCCCGCGATCCCCGCCCCGATCACGACGACGTGCATCAGCCCTCCCGCACGGCGCGCAGGCACTCGCGTTTGCCGGGCGCGCCGGGGCGGCGTTCCACGCGCAGCCCGGCCGCCTCCAGCGCGCGGCGCACGTGCCCGGCGGCGCTGTACGTGCCCAGCACCCCGCCCGGCGCGAGCGTGCCCGCCACCCGCGCCACGAACTCCGGCGTCCAGACCTCCGGGTTGCGGGACGGCGAGAATCCGTCCAGGTACAGCGCGCTGGCCCAGGCGTCCGGCAGCGCGGCGGTCAGCACGTCCGCGAAGGTGACGGTCACGCTCACGCCGCCCGCCTGCACCTGGAGTTCCTGCGGCAGGTCCTGCGGGCTCAGTCCCGCCTCCGGCCACGCCGCGAGCAGCGCCTCCCAGACCGGGTGCGCCGCGCCCTGCCCGCCGTTTCCTACCTCGCGCAGCAGGTCGCGGGGGGCCGGGTCGAACTCGAAGGCGTGGTAGGCCAGGGCCGCGCCGCGCGCCGCCGCGTCCGCCACGGTCGCGCGGAAGTTCACGCCCAGCCCGAACCCCACCTCCAGCACGCGCGGGGCCGGGTGAACGTGCGTGCCCGTGCCCTCCAGAAAGACATGCCGCGCCTGCGCCGCCGCGCCGTGCCGCGACCCGTATGCCTCGCCGAAGCGGGTGTTGTGCGCCGTGCGCGACCCGTCCGGCGTGAGCAGAATCCCGCCGGGCGCGGCGTCAGGCAGGGCTGGAAGGGGAGAGGCGTCGTCCGGCATCACCCCCCACGATACGGGAGGGCCAGCGCTGCGGCACAGGGACAGGCGGCCGGTCCATGAGGCTGGGGGCGCGGGGTGTACACTCGGCAGTACCCAGCTTGCACGTTCACGGTTGCCGGTGTGCGTTCGCCCGCCTCCCAGTCCCCCACAAAGGATCGGTGGTTCGTGTGCCCGTTCGGATCGTCAGTCTCGCCGCCCACAGCGGCGCCGGTAAAACCACGCTCTCCGAGGCCCTGTTGCTGCGCAGCGGGGCCATTTCACGCGCCGGACGCGTTGAGGACGGCACCGCCCACAGCGACCACACTGACATCGAGAAAGCCCACGGCTTCAGCGTCATGACCGGCGTGCTGCGCCTGACCCACTGCGGGACGGACATCACGCTGCTCGACACGCCCGGCTACGCGGACTTCGTGCGCGAGATCCGGGGCGGCATCCGCGCCGCCGACACTGCCGTGATCGTCGTCAGTGCCGTCAGCGGCGTCGAGGTCGGCACCGAACGCGTCTGGGCGACCGCCGACCGCTTCGGCATGCCGCGCCTGATCGCCGTGAACCAGATGGACCGCGAGCGCGCCGACTACCACGCCGTCCTCGCCGACCTGCGGGCCAGCCTCAGCGGCCCGGTCGCCCCGGCGTTCCTGCCGCTCGGCGAGGGCGCCGACTTCCGGGGTGTAATCGACGTCCTGACCGGCGAGGTCAGCCCCCCACAGGACCTGCCGCCCAGCGACCGCGCCGCCCTGGCCGGCGCGCAGGCCGCCCTGACCGACGCCATCGTCGAGACCGACGACGACCTCATGAACCGCTTCCTGGACGGCAGCCCCATCAGCACCGACGAACTGCACGCCGCCTTCACGCGCGCCGTGCACGCCGGCACCCTCTACCCCGTCATTCCGGTCAGCGCGCACAGCGGCGTGGGCGTGGACGCCCTGCTGGACCTGATGGTCACGGGCCTGCGCAGCGCCCGCGAACGCGGCCCGGTCAGCGGCGTGGACGGCCAGACCCGCGACCCCACCCCGGACGCCCCCTTCAGCGCCCGCGTGTGGCGCGTCAGCCTCGACCCCTTCGTGGGCAAGCAGGCGTTCATCCGCGTCTGGAGCGGCACGCTGCGCCCCGGCGACACCATCCGCAACACCACCCAGGGCGGCGACCTGCGCGCCGCGCACCTGTACCTCCCGAACGGCCGCGACCTGACCGAGGTGGGCGAACTGCCCGCCGGGAGCATCGGCGTCCTGACCAAACTCCCGGACCTGCACGCCGGAGACACCCTCGCCGACCCCGCCGACCCCATCCTGTACGACCCGCTGTGGCTGCCGGAACCCGCGCACACCGTCGCCATCCACCCCGTCAGCCGCCAGGACGAGGACCGCCTGGGTCCCGCCCTGACCCGCCTGACCGACGAGGACCCCACCCTGCACTACGCCCGCGACCCCCAGACCGGCGAGGGCCTGCTGTCCGGCATGGGCGACCTGCACCTGGGCATCGCCACCGAACGCCTCGCCGCGCTGGGCGTGAACGTCACCGCCACCACCCCCCGCGTCCCGTACCGCGAAACCATCCACGCGCCCGCCCAGGCACAGGGCAAACACAAGAAACAGAGCGGCGGGCACGGCCAGTACGGCGACTGCCACCTCCGCATCGAACCCGGCGACGGCTTCAGCTTCCGCTCCGCCGTGGTGGGCGGCGCCATCCCCGGCAAGTACCTGCCCGGCATCGAGAAAGGCGTGCAGGACGCCATGCAACGCGGCCCTCTCGCCGGATACCCCCTCCAGGACCTGCACGTCACCGTCCTCGACGGCAGTTACCACGACGTGGACAGCAGCGACCTCGCCTTCCGCGCCGCCGGCGCCCTCGCCCTGCGCGGCGCCCTGGAACACGCCCGCCCCGGCCTGCTCGAACCCACCCGCCACCTGAAAGTCCGCGCGCCCGCCCGCTTCACCGGCGACCTCCTCGTCGACCTCCAGACCCGCCGCGCCCGCGTGCAGGGCATCGACACCACTGGCACCGTCACCACCATCACCGCCCTCGTCCCACAGGCCGAACTGCACGACTACAGCGCCGCCCTGCGCTCCCTGACCGGCGACCGCGCCGCCTTCAGCGTGACCGCCGGCCCCTACCAGCCCATCCCGGACCACCTGACCAGAAAGATCATCGACGCCCGGCAGGAAGAACTGACGCAGGCGTAGGCGGGCAGGTCAGCACGCGGCCCCCGCTCCACCCGCGTACCCTGGGGCATGGCGCACCCGTACCACCACGCGATCAGCTCCAGCCGACAGTTCGGCGGGACGCCCGACGAGTACCTGCCCATCCACAACTGGTTCGACCAGACCAAGGCGCACCTGCCGGACGTCCGCCACCGCGCCGTCCTGCACTCCAGCCTGGGCATCTTCCTGTGCGAACAGGTGTTCGGCCCCACGCTGACCCTGAGTACCGGAAAGAAAGTGCCGGTGCGCCTGATCGGCGAGCAGCACGTCCGTGAGGACATGGGCGGCGAGATCCCCACCGTGCAGGACTGGTTGGGCGACCTGCCCCTGCGCCCCTGGATGGCGCGCGGCGCCGCCCGCCTGAGCGAACAGGAGGATAGCCCGTGAGCGTCTTCCCGCAGGACTTCACCCGCCGCCTGCAGCGCGCCGGGGTGGGTCGCGTGCAGTTCGCGTACCACTGGCACAGCGACGAGAGGCACCTGGATCTGGAGGTGCTTGACGAGGACGGTCAGGCGCTGACCCTGACGTCGGAACTGGAAGGGGAGATCCGGGAAGCCGTGTGGAACGCAGACTTGGGCACGTTCGGCACCTACCTGTGGGACCTCGCCAGCGGTGAAGTGATGCCGTTCGGGCAGCTGACGTACCTGACGGGTGACGTGCTGGGCGGCACTTATCAGGTGACCTTCACTGGCGACCCGGAGGAGACGCTGGCGGCCCGCAGTACCCCCGATCCGACGCGGGCACAGGTGAACGCCTGGGTGGCCTCGCCCGACCCGAAGCTGCGTGTGGCGGTCGCCGGGAACCTGTCCGTGCCGGACGCCTGGGTCACGCCGCTGCTCGGGGACCTGGACCCGTTGGTCGTGCAGGTCATGGCGGCGCGTCCGGGCCGTGCCCCTCTGCTGTCCACGCACCTGACCGACGCTGGGAACCCCATGACTCTGCCCCGCGCGCTGGACACCCTGGCCCGCAGCGAGTGGGCGCAGGTCCGGCGTGCGGTCGCCGCGAACCCCAGCACGCCGGGGCGCACCCTGGCCGACCTCGCGGGCGACCCCGAGTGGCGCGTCCGCCTCGCTGTCCTGACCAATCTGTCGGTGGGGGACGACGTGCGCTCGGCGCTGCTGGCGTTCTTCAGCGGAGCGGACGAGAACCTGCGCCGCACGGTCGCCAGGAACGAACCCATCCCCCCGGACCTGCTGGGCGCATACGCCACCGACCCGGACCCCACCGTCCGCGCCGCCGTCATGGGCCGCGCCGACCTGCCGGGCGATCTGCTCCAGAAGATGAAGTCCGACCCACACCGACTCGTGCAGGAGGCGCTGACCTACCGCCCGGAGAACGGCCTGGAAGAGGAGGACCCCTTTGATGAGTCCTGGCCGCCCGAGGAGCAGTGGCGGGTCGCACAGATGCCCGGCAACGGCGAACTGTGGGGACGATACGACCTCCAGATGCTCGCGTGGGCCCCCAACCTCCTGCCCGAAATTCGCGCCTTGTTCCTGACCCAGCCGGGTATGTACTGGGCGCTGCTCTGCCGCGATGACGTGACCGACGACGAAGTGCTCCATATGGCCAGAAGTGGACCGGCGAACGAGTGGGTGGTCAGGCTGCCGGACCGGACCTTCCCCCCGGCGTTCTTCCGAACGCTCCTGCCGCAGTTGAATGAATCAGAGCAGCGTGAACTTGTCACGCGCTCAGACCTCCCGGCGGACGTCCGGGAGGAGCTGCTGACCCACGGCAGCCCGGCCGTGCGGGCCAGCATGGCCGAGAAGGGCGCGCTGGACGAACCCCTGGCTCGTCGCCTCGCGGCTGATCCGGTGGACTGGGTGGCGAAGATGCTGCTGCGCAACCGGACGTTGCCACCCGGGGTGGCCCGCGAGGTGCTGGCCCACCTGGGACCGGGTGTGCTCAACCCGTATATCCACACGACGGAGCTGCCGCCCGAACTGCTGGGCGTGTACGCCGAGGTCGCCACCGGGGATGTGCTGGTGAACCTCGCCGCCAATCCGTGTACGCCGCCCCTGCCGATCATCGAGCAGCTGCGGTCACTGGAGGCGGACGGGATTCTGCCTCTGCTGAGCGACCCGACCACCCCACCTGGGATGCTGGCGCGGCTGGTGGGGACCGAGCATGACCTCCTGCTGGTGCGTCACCCGAACTTCACGGCGGATCACCTGCACGCCCTGATCACGCAGAGCGTCCGCAGGCACCGCTTCTGGAACAGCAGTTACGGCGACGAGCACCGGCGGATCACGGAATTGCTTCACGTCATGCTGTCCTCCCCATTCATGACTTCGGACCTGTGGGACACGCTGGTTACAACTCAGCTTCTGAACGGGGAGCAGCGGGCCATGATTGCCTCCCGCACTGACCTGCCGGAGTTCATCGCGCGTCGCCTGAAGGAAGACCCCGTGCAGGCCGTCGCGCGGGCGGTGCGGCGCGATCTCTGGCCGGACCTGTAGGACACGGTCCAGTGCGGCGCGGCGTAGCATCCGGGGCATGACATTGCCTGCGCCTGTGATTGCCGATCTGCGTTCCGATACCGTCACGACCCCCACGCCCGCCATGCGCGAGGCGATGGCGCAGGCGCGGGTGGGGGATGACGTGTACGGCGAGGACCCGACCGTGAACGAGTTGCAGGCGGAGGTGGCGCGCCTGACCGGTCACGAGGCGGGGCTGTTCATGCCGTCGGGGACGATGACGAATCAGGTGGCGATCGCGCTGCACACGCGGCGGGGTGAGGAGGTCATCTGCGCGGAGGGGTCGCACATCTACGAGTGGGAGCTGGGCATGATGGCGGCGTTCAGTGGTGTGGTGCCGCGTTTCGTGCCGGCGCCGCTGGGCGTGCCGGCCCCGGAGGACGTGCGCTCGGCGGTGCGGCGCAGCGTTCACCAGTCCCCGAGCGGCCTGATCAGCCTGGAGAACACGCACAACAAGGCGGGCGGAACCGTGATTCCGCTGGCGGTGCTGGACGGCATCCGTGCGGTGGCGACCGAAGAGGGCCTGCCGCTGCACCTGGACGGGGCGCGCGTTCTGAACGCGGCGGTGGCGCTGGGCGTGCCTCTGAGTGACATCACGGCCCGTTTCGACACGGTCAGCGTGTGCCTCAGCAAGGGCCTGGGCGCCCCGGTGGGCAGCGTGCTGGTCGGCACTGCGGCCCAGATGCGGCAGGCGCACCGTTACCGGAAGATGATGGGCGGCGGCATGCGGCAGGCGGGCGTGCTGGCAGCGGCGGCGCTGGTGGCCCTGCGGGAAGGCCCGGCCCGGCTGGCGGAGGATCACCGCCGCACCCGTGAGCTGGCCGGGGCGCTCGTGAACGCGGGCTTCGACGTGAACATGGCCGCTGTGCAGACGAACATCATCTACGCCACCGTGCCGGACGCCGCCGCGCATGCCGACCGATGGGCGCAGCAGGGCGTCCTGTGCAATGCGCTGGGGCCGGACAGTGTGCGCTTCGTGCTGCACCACCAGATTGACGACGAGGCGCTGGCCGGAGCCATCCGCGTCCTGACGGCGTAGGGGGCGCGGACACGCGGTTCCCGCCCTCCGCTCCTCAACTTTCCGTTGACGCGCCGTGCCGGGTGGGCGCGGTAGGCTCGGGGGCATGACCGTTCCGGATTCCGTGCCTGCGACCACCGACCCGCCTGATGTGCCCGCGCCGCGTGGGGTGCGGGCGGTGGATGGAAACCGGGCGGCGCTGGCGTTGCTGCTGGTGCAGAACGCGGTGTCGGCGGGGCTGATTGCGCTGGGCCTGCCGCTGGGCGTGTCGCTGCTGGGGGCGTTCGCGGTGGTGGTGCTGGTGGGCCTGACCGTGTTCCGCGGGCCGATGGACGCGCTGTTCCGGGATGGGCGCTGGCGCACGCCGCCCGCGTGGGGGGTGGCGGTGGCGGCCTTCGTGCTGGCGTTCCTGGCGTCGCGGGCGTTCGTGCTGGCGTTCGTGACGCTGTTCCCGGAGACGGCGGACAGCACCCCGCAGTTCCTGAGCAGCGGCGTGGACCTGTGGGTGCTGCTGGTCGCGGCGGGCGTGCTGATTCCGCTGGCCGAGGAGGTCGCGTTCCGGGGCCTGATGATGCGCGGGCACGAGCGCGCGGCGGGGTTCGGGGTGGCGGCGGTCACGTCGTCGCTGGCGTTCGCACTGGCGCACGGCGCGCCGGTCAGTGTGGTCGGCATCCTGCCGCTGGCGTACGTGCTGGCGCGCGTGACGCAGCACACGGGCAGCGTGTGGAACGCCGTGATCATTCACGTGCTGAACAACACGATCGCGCTGGGGCTGGGCGCGTTCCTGGCCGGGCGTCTCCCGACCGACCCGGAGCAGGCAACCGAGATGCTGTCGAACCCGGCCCTGAAGGTGCCGCTGGCGATCGGCGCGGCCCTGTTCGGGACGGTGGTGCTGGTCGTGCTGCACCTGTGGCTGACCCCGAAAGCCGATCCGCAGGAGCGGTCCGCGCCGGGCCCGTGGCTCAGCGGGGCGTACGTGGTCGTGCTGCTGTTCGGCCTGAGCGCGCTGCTGCTGACCCTGCCGGGCGTCGCCGAGTGGCTGGGCACGGTCCGCGCGTCCCTCCAGGCCCGCTGACCAGCCCCGCGCGGGTGTGGCTGCGGTGGGGGGCTACCATGGCGGTGCTTATGGCCCGTCCTGATTCCCGCCCGTCCCGCCCGACTGCCGCGCCTGCCGCTCCACTTCCGACCGAGTTCCTGACTGGCCCGCGCGTGTTCGCGCAGCGGCTCGCCCCGACCGACCCGGTCGCGTGGCGGTACCTGGGTGTGACGGCCCTGAGTGCGGCGCTGTCCGGGGTGGCGTACGCGGCGCTGGTCGGTCCGGCCGTGAACCTGGCGGCCGGAGTGGCGGGCGGCGCGTCCCCGCTGCTGGTGCACGTGACGAACGCGGTCGGTGGGGCGTTCCTGGCGATGTTCACGTTCCTGCTGATGTGGCTGCTGGGCTGGCTGGGCGCCGGGCGGGCGGGCCGGGCGGCCGAGGTGTACGGCGCGAGTTTCGCGCTGCTGCCGCCGCTGTACCTGCTGGTGACGGTCGTGGCGCTCCTGACGCCCCGCGACGCCTGGATGCCGGCTGCCGGGGCGCTGGCGCAGGCGGGCAGCGACAATCAGGCGGTGCAGCGGCTGGCGCTGGCCGGACTGGCCCGCACGCCCGCCGCGTTCCTGCTGCTGGCCGTGACGATGCTGGGCACGGCGGCGCAGTGCGCCCTGAGTTTCCCGGCGTTCCGTGAGTTGACCGGGCGGCCCGGCCGGGCACTGCTGGGAGCGCTGCTGCCGCTCCTGCCGGCGCTCGCGGTGGGGTTCATCGCGCTGGCGCCGCTGCTGTTCCAGCGCTGACCCGAAACAGGTCGCAGGGGGCCGCCCGGCAACTGGGCGACCCCCTGCGCGGGGTGGGTGCGGTTCAGCCGAAGACGGACCGGGCCGGGTCCCACAGCCGCCACAGTTCGTACAGGCCGATCAGCAGGTGCAGCACGAGTTTGGCGGCCAGTCCGGCCAGCAGGCCGATCAGGGTGCCCCACGCGGCCCGCGCGGCGTCCAGCGGGGCCTTGCGCACGACCAGCAGTTCCGCGATCAGTGCGCCGGCCAGCGGCCCGACGATCAGGCCGAACGGAATGAAGATACCGACCAGACCGCCGACCAATGCGCCCCACATGGCCTGGGGGCTACCGCCATACCGGCGGGCACCCCAGGCCGAGGCGACGTTGTCAACCATGCTGATGGCGACTGTGATCAGCAGGAAGGTCAGCAGGAACGGCAGGTCCGGCCACGGCTGGAAGCCGTCGACCAGCGTGGCGGCGACGGACCCCAGGAAGATGATGACGGTGGCGGGCACGGCGGGCACGAACGTGCCGATCATGCCGATCACCCAGGCGACGAGGAAGATCAGGAAGGCGAGACTCACGCCGTACAGTACGCCGAGCGCCGCCCGGTCGTTCCGGTTGGGCAGGGGAACATAAAGAAAGACCCCCACCGAAGTGGGGGTGTTTGGTTGCAGGGACAGGATTTGAACCTGCGACCTCCGGGTTATGAGCCCGACGAGCTACCAGACTGCTCTACCCTGCGTTACTCTGGTTAAACTTTCTGCGTCTGTGTCGCGGTTTCTTTCGTTCCCGCTCTCAGCGCTCAGGAATAGTACCTCGGGTTTCCGGAACTGTCAACATTGTGTCACGTTGCACGTTGGTGCCGTGCTGCACGCGGGGCTGGTCACGCACCCGCTGACCGCCCCTGTTCGGGGGGAATCCCACCGCCCGCGCCCGCCGCGCCCGTTACCCTGGACCGCGTGACCGACGCCCCTCCCACCCCCCCGCAGGCCAGTGCCGGCGGCATCGAGCAGCGCAAACTGCGGCACATCGAGGCCTGCCTGCGCCCGGACAGCCAGTACGCCGCGCGCGACACCGGCCTGCACGAGGTGCCCTGGCCGTACCGCGCGCTGCCGGAACGCGACCTGGACCGCGTGGACCTGCGCACCGACTTCCTGGGCCGCGCCCTGAGCGCCCCGGTCCTGATCGGCGCGATGACCGGCGGGGCCGACGCGGCCGGGCGCATCAACCGCAACCTCGCCACGGCCGCGCAGCGCCTGGGCATCGGCATGATGCTCGGCTCGCAGCGCGTGATGCTGGAACGCCCGGCGGCGCGCGCCAGCTTTCTGGTGCGCGAGTGGGCGCCGGAGATCCTGCTCGTCGGGAACCTGGGCGGCGCGCAGTTCCTGCTCGGCTACGACGCCACGCACGCCACCCGCGCCGTGCAGGAGGTCGGGGCGGACGCGCTGGCCATTCACGTCAACCCCCTTCAGGAGGCGTTGCAGGCGGGCGGCGATACCAACTGGGCCGGACTGACCGACCGGCTGGCCGCGCTGGTCCCCACCCTGCCGTTCCCGGTGATCCTGAAGGAAGTCGGGCACGGCCTGGACCGCCGCACCGTTCAGGCCGTGGCGGGCGCAGGTTTCGCGGCGCTGGACGTGGCCGGGGCGGGCGGCACCAGCTGGGCGCGGGTCGAGCAACTCGTGCACCACGGGCAGGTGCTCACGCCGGACCTGTGCGACCTGGGCATCCCGACCGCGCAGGCCCTGCGGGACGCCCGGCTGGCCGCGCCGGGCACGCCGCTGATCGCCTCGGGCGGCATCCGCACGGGGCTGGACGCGGCCCGCGCCCTGAGCCTGGGTGCGCAGGTGGTCGCCGTGGCCCGCCCGTTACTGGAGCCCGCCCTGGACAGCGCGGACGCCGCCGAGGCCTGGCTGCGGCAGTTCATTCACGAGCTGCGGGTGGCGCTGTTCGTCGGGGGGTACGCGGGCCTGGACGACCTGCGCGCCGGGGCGGGGCTCAGCGCAGGCGGCCCAGCGAACGGCGGATAAGCTGGTCGGCGTTCAGGTCCGGTTCGGCGGCCAGCAACTCGGCCACGGTCGCCCGGACCTGCGCCTCGCGGAAGCCCAGGGCCAGCAGGGCGTCCACGGCGTCGCGTCCGGCGGTGGTCGTGACCCGCGCCGCCTTCACGCCGCCCGCGCCGGCCGCCGGGGCTGCCAGATGCTCGGGCACCTTGCCCTGCAGTTCCAGGACCAGCCGCTCGGCGGTCTTCTTGCCGACGCCGCTGACGCTGCTCAGGAGTTTCACGTCGCCGCCCAGCACCCCGGCCGCCAGGGCGCTGACCGGCATGGCCGACAGCAGCGCCAGCGCCAGTTTCGGCCCGACCCCGCTGACGCTGGTGAGCAGATCGAAGATCCGGACGCTGTCGGCGTCGTGGAAGCCGAACAGCAGCTGCGCGTCCTCGCGCACCACGAAGCGGGTGTTCAGTTCGGCCGTCTCGCCCGCCGTGAGTTTCCCCAGGGTGCTCGACGGGCACTGCACCTCGTACCCCACGCCGCCCGCGACGATCACGGCGCTGTGTTCACGTATTTCCCGGACCACGCCGGACAGGTAGGCAATCATCCGCCCCAGTGTACATTCCGCTCTGAACAGAACACAGCGGCGGGCGGCAGGTTCACACCACCCCCGCCCCCGCGCGGCCCCAGGGTGTGCTGCACTGTGCAGTGTGCCGACCCTGCGTTCCGCCCGTGAAACCGACCGCGCCGCGCTGCTGAGCATCTGCCTGGAAACCGGCGACAGCGGCCAGGACGCCACCGCCCTGTACCGCGACCCCGTGATTCTGGGGCAGGTGTACGCCGCGCCGTACCTGACCTTCGCGCCGGACTTCGCGTTCGTCCTGGAGGACGACCAGGGGGTCGGCGGGTACGTGTTGGGCACGCCGGACACCGCCGCCTTCGAGGACACCCTGGAACGCGAGTGGTGGCCGCCGCTGCGCCTCCAGTACCCGGACCCGCAGACCACCCCGCCCGCCGGGCGCACACCGGACGAACGGATCGCGCACCTGATCCACCACCCGCCCCGTGCGCCGCGCGAGCTGCTGACCACGTACCCGGCGCACCTGCACATCGACCTGCTGCCGCGCGTGCAGGGAGGCGGGCGGGGCCGCGCCCTGATGCACACGCTGCTGGACGCGCTGCGGGCCGCCGGTGCGCCCGGCGTGCACCTGGGCGTCGGGGCGCGCAATGTCCGCGCCCAGGGCTTCTACCGGCACCTGGGGTTCACGGAACTGGGCCGCACGCCGGGCGCCGTCACGTTCGGACGGCGCCTGGACTGACCCGCGCATGCCCGTGGCACGCGACCTTCAGCGGGCGCGGCCGGTGCGCCGCAGGCTGAAGGCCAGCAGGGCTGCTCCCAGCAGTCCGGCCAGCAGCGCCCCCACCCGGAAGATCAGGCCCTCGTGGCCCGGCTGGCTGGTCAGCAGCACCGGACTCAGGAACTGCCCCAGGAAGATGGCGCTGCTCATACCGGCCGTCACGCGGCCGCGCCACGCGGGGGGGGTCAGGTCGGCCAGCCAGGTGTACAGGTTCGGGAACACCAGCCCGCCGCCCAGCCCGCCCAGGATCAGGCCCAGCAGCGCCCCGGCGGGACTGGCCGCGCCGGAGACGGTCAGCCACCCGGCGGCCAGCAGGCCCAGGCCCAGCGCCGCTGCCCGCTGCGGGTGAAAGCGCCCGGTGAAGCGCGAGTACGCCAGCGAGGTGAGCGCCGCGACCAGCGTGAACGCGCCCAGCAGCAGCCCGGTCACGGCGGGCGCGGCGCCCAGCGTGCCCAGCAGGAACGGTCCCTGGGTGGGCATCAGGTAGAACACGATCATGTACCCGACCGACAGGGCGTAGATCACGCCGATGCGGCCCCAGTGGGGGCGTGCGGTCAGGTCGGCGCCGCCGGTCAGCGGGGCGGGCAGGCCGCCGCGCAGACGCAGGGTCAGGGGAATCAGCAGCAGCGAGATCAGGTACAGCGCAAAAGGCGCGCGCCAAGACGCGGCGGCCAGCAGACCTCCCAGCGGCATCAGGACCGCGCCGCCGAAATTCCCGAACGCCGCCTGCTGACTCAGGAACTTTCCGCGCGCCGGGCCGCTGAACAGGTCGTTCACGAGCGCCCCGGCGGCCGTCATGGTCCCCGCCACGGCCAGTCCCAGCACGATCCGCCCGGCCAGCAGCGACCCGATGGAATCCGCGATCAGGCCCACGCCGCCGCCCAGCGCGTACAGCACCAGCGACACCAGCAGCACCGGGCGGCGGCCGTAGCGGTCGGCCAGCACGCCGCTGAGCGGCGCGGTCAGCGCGATGGCCAGCCCCACGATCGTCAGGGACAGCTTGACCAGAAAGGCGGCGTTGGGCGCGTCTGCAAAGTGCGCCTGCATGGCCGGCAGGGCCGGGGCGATGGTCGCGCCGGACATGATGGTCAGCGTGGACAGCAGCAGCAGGGTGACCTGGGTCAGGCGGTCCGGTGCTTGCCCGGCGGTGGGGGAGGGCGGCGGGGTCGTGAACGGAACGGAGCGGGGCGCGGACATGCCGCCAACGTAGCTTTATTATGTGAAGTACAAAGGTGATTACAGCGGTTGTCGAGGGGGCGTGCCGTATGAGCAGACCACCCGTGGGCAGCGGCACCCGCCGCTCTCTCGGCCGCAGGCCAGATGACGGAGTCGCCCGCCACCCCGCACCCGGTACAGTGAGCGCATGCCGCACCGACCCCGCTGCGCTGCCCCTACCCCGCGCACCCGCTGGCCCGCCCCTGGCCCGCGAATGCCGGGCCGCGCGGCCTGAACGGGCCGCCTGAACGGGCCGCCTGAGGTGCGCGGCCCACACCGCGTCTCCTGCGCCGCTTCTCCCGCACCGCGCTGCGTCGCATCGCGCCGGGCAGGCCCCCGCCCCGGCTGCCCACGGGCGGTCTGGATGGGGGGGCACGCCGGGGCGCACAAAATTCCGTATTCTGACAGGGTTGCCCGGCCCTCCTCTCATCAGGGAGCCGGCCGGGAAGGAAGGTAGACCATGAGCCAAGCAGCACCCACCCCGTTTTTCATCACGGCCGCCATCGATTACGCCAACGGCGCTCCCCACATCGGGCACGTGTACGAGAAGATCCTGACCGACGCCATCGCCCGCTACCAGCGCCTCGCGGGCCGCCCCGTGACGTTCGTCATGGGCACCGACGAGCACGGCGAGAAGATCAGCAAGGCCGCCGCCAAGGCCGGCGTGACCCCGCAGGAACTCGTGGACGACCTGTCCGACCGCGCCTTCCAGGGTCTGTGGAAGACGCTGGGCATCAGCTACGACCACTTCGTGCGCACCACCTCCGCGCGCCACAAGCGCTTCGTGCAGGAGATCCTGCAGCGCGTGTACGACGCCGGCGACATCTACTTCGCCGAGTACGAGGGCCTGTACTCGGTCGGCGCCGAACGCTACGTCACCGAGAAGGAACTCGTGGAAGGCCCCGACGGCGTGCGCCGCTTCCCCGGCGACAAGGACCCCCCGGAACTGCGGCGCGAGGCGAACTACTTCTTCAACATGGAGAAGTACCAGCCGTGGCTGCTGGAGTACCTGCAGACCAACCCCGACCTGATCCAGCCCGCCGGGTACCGCAACGAGGTGCTGGAGATGCTGAAGGAACCCGTCGGGCCGCTCAGCATCAGCCGCCCGAAAAACCGCGTGCCCTGGGGCATCGAACTGCCCTGGGACGCCGACCACGTCACCTACGTGTGGTTCGACGCGCTGCTCAGCTACCTCACGCCGCTCGTCAGCAGCGGTCAGGACGCCAGCGTCAGCGGCACCGCCTGGCACGTGATCGGCAAGGACATCCTCAAGCCGCACGCCGTGTTCTGGCCCACCATGCTGCGCGCCGCCGGGCTGCCCATGTACCGCCGGCTGGTCGTGCACAGCCACATCCTGGCCGAGGACGGCCGCAAGATGGGCAAGAGCCTCGGGAACGCCATCGACCCGCAGGCGCTCGTCTCCGAGTACCCCACCGACGCCGTGCGCTACACCCTGCTGCGCGAGGCGACCCTCAGCGCCGACAGTCCCTACGGCGAGGGCATCCTGATCTCGCGCCTGAACAGCGACCTCGCCAACGACCTGGGCAACCTGCTGTCGCGCACCGTCAGCATGATCCAGAAGTACCGGGGCGGCGTCATCCCGGCCGCGCAGGACCTCGCGGAACGCGACCGCAGCATCGAGGCGGCCGCGCTGGCCCTGCCCGGCCAGATCCTGGCACTCGTCGACGACCTGAAGATCAACATGGCCATCGAGGCCGCCATGAACTTCGTGCGGGACCTCAACCGCTACATCGCCGAGAGTGCCCCGTGGAACCTCGCCAAGAGTGACGACACCCAGCGCCGCCTGGATACCGTGCTGTACACCGCTGCCGAGGGCCTGCGCGTCGCCAGCGTCGCCCTGGAAGCCGTGATTCCCGTCAAGGCCCGCGAACTGCGCGCCCAGCTGGGACTGGCCTCCCAGACCTACGCCCTGGCGCCCGCCTGGGGCCTGACGCCCGCCGGCACGCGCGTGGTGGGCGGCCCGATCCTGTTCCCGAAACCCGAACCGAAAGAAGTCCCCACCCCCGCCCCGGGCGCCCCGAAGCCCGGCAAGAAAGAGAAACCCATGACCCAGACTGCCCCCGAAACGGCCACCCCCACGGCCCCGGCCAACGCCGCCGCCCCCGCTGCTCCGGCCGCCGCTGCGACCGAGAACCTGATCAGCATCGACGACTTCGCCCGCATCGACCTGCGCGTCGCGGAAGTGCTGGCCGCCGAGGCCGTCGCCAAGGCCGACAAGCTCCTGAAGCTCACGGTGAAACTCGGTGACGAGACCCGCACGGTCGTCAGCGGCATCCGCCAGTGGTTCGAACCCGAGGCGCTCATCGGCCGCAAGGTCATCCTGGTCGCCAACCTGAAACCCGCCAAGCTGCGCGGCATCGAGTCGCAGGGCATGATCCTCGCCGCCGAGGACGACCAGGGCAACCTGGACCTGATCGGCACCGGCCTGGACCTGCCCAGCGGCACCCGCGTCCGCTGACCCGCAGCACGCCCAGCCTGCCCCGCCCGGCCCCGTGCCCGGCGGGGTTACTGTTGCCCCGGCCAGCGGCTGACCGCCCTGCTGACCGGCCCGTCACTTGCGTCGGCGCGGGGCGGGCTAGACTGACCGCATGCCGTTTGTCGTGGTCTCTGGCCTGTCCGGAAGTGGAAAAAGCACCGTCCTGCGGACCCTGGAGGACGCCGGGTTCTTCATCACGGACAACCTGCCCCCGGAACTGTGGGGGGCCATGCACGACCTCGTGGAGGCGCGCGGCCTGGACCGGGTGGCGATCAGCACCGACGCCCGCACCCGCCACTTCCTGGACGCCCTGGAAGCCAGTTACGTGCGCCTCTCGCGCCGCCGCGAGGACCTGCGCGTGCTGTTCCTGGAGGCGAACGCGGACGTGCTGCTCAAGCGCTACAACTTCACGCGCCGCGAACACCCGCTGGGCGAGAACCTGATGCTGGACTTCGCGCGGGAACGCGACCTGCTGGCCCCGCTGCGGTCCATTGCCGACACCGTGATCGACACCACCGACCTGAGCGCCAAGGACCTGGGCAGCCGCGTGCTGCAACTGTTCCGGCTGGAACACGACTTTCACCTGCGCCTGATGTCCTTCGGGTTCAAGCACGCCCCCCCGCGCGACGTGGACATGATCCTCGACGTGCGCTCGCTGCCCAACCCGTACTACGACCCCGCCCTGCGGCCCAGGACCGGCCTGGACGCCGACGTGGCCGCCTACGCTTTCGCCGGGCAGGACTCCGAGACGTTCTACGCCGAACTGCGCGATTTCGTGCGCGTGGCCGCCGAACGCGCCCGCGCCAGCGGCCGCCACGGGTACACCGTCGGGATCGGCTGCACCGGCGGGCAGCACCGCAGCGTGGCCGTCACTGCCCGCCTCGCCGGGGACCTGAAGGACCTGAACGTGGACGTCATGGATCACCGCGACATGAAGGTCGGCGAGCACGGGTGAGCGACCCGCCCCTCTCGCAACTGGACGCCCGCCCACGCGAACCGGCCCCGGCCGAGCCGCCCCTCTCGCGCCGTGAGCGCCTGAAACCGGGCCTGAAACGCAGTGGCCACCGCGCCCGCATGTGGATGGCCCCCGGCATCGGCGTGAAGCGCTGGCTGGCGCTGTTCGTCGCCTGCACCCTGCTGGGCGCGGTGGGCGTGCTGCACTTCACCTGGACCGGCCCGCTGCACTTCGTGGCGACCCGCTGGATCCTGTGGGTGAACGCCCTGGTCAGCCCGGAATACATGCCGCTGTACACCGGCGGCGCGGCCATCATGATCCTGGCGCTGACCGGCGCGTTCTGGAGCATCATGATGCTCAACCGCTCGGTCCTGCGCGGCACGGGCACCGCCCCGGAAACTGCCGTGGACATGCTGTACGAACGCCGCAACCTCGCGCGTGGCCCGCACGTCGTCACGCTGGGCGGCGGGACCGGCATGTCGAACCTGCTCTCGGGCCTGCGCGCCCACACCGGCAACACCACCGCCATCGTGACCGTCTCGGACGACGGGGGCAGCAGCGGCCGCCTGCGCGAGGCGCTGGACATGGTCGCGCCCGGCGACCTGACCGACTGCTACGCCGCCCTGAGCGACAGCCCCGTGATGGCCCGCCTGCTGCTGCACCGTTTCCAGCGCGGCGAGGGCATCGAGGGCCACACCTTCGGGAACCTGCTGCTCGCCACGCTCAGCGAGGAGCAGGGTGGCCTGCGCGAGGCCATGAAAGACATCCACGAGGTGCTGCGCATCCGGGGCAAGGTCTACCCGGCCACCACCACCCCCTCCACACTCGTCGCGCGGCTCAGTGACGGCCGCCTCGTCCGGGGCGAGAGCCGCCTGGCCGGACAGGTCGGCGCGGCCAGCATCCAGGAGGTCACGCTGGACCCCCCGGATCTGCCCACCCTGCCGGAAGTGACGGCCGCAATCCACAATGCCGAGCAGATCGTGCTGGGGCCCGGCAGTCTGTACACCAGCATCATTCCGGCGCTGCTGGTGCCGGGCATCGCCCGCGCCATCCGCGAGAGTACCGCGCCGCTGGTGTACGTGGCGAGCCTGATGACCGAACCCGGCGAGACCGACGACCTGACCCTCGAAGGGCACGTGCAGGCCATCACCCGCCACCTGGGCCGCACGCCGGACTGCGTGCTCGTGAACAACGCCATGCCGCCCGCCGACGTGACCGAACGGTATGCCGCCGAGGGCGCGCACCTGCTGACCCTGCACGGCGCCAGCCGCGACCTGCGTGCCCGCTGCGTCCTGCACCCGCTGCTGCAACCCGGTCAGGCCCGGCACGACCCGCACGCGCTGGCCCAGGCGCTGCTGCAACTCGCGCCCCGGCGCACGGTCGGCTGACCCTGCCCGGCGCTGCCTACCCCGCGCTGCCTACCCTGCGCCACCACGGGGGCCGGGCCGCGCTGCTACGCTCGGGACATGAGCGCCGCGCAGCCGTCCAGCCTCCCGCACGATTCCCAGTCCACCGGCACGCCGCCCGGCAGTGTCCGGCTGCTGGGCGTGCAGGCCCGCGCCGCCGCCCGCGTGCTGCGGTCCCTGCCCACCGAACGCAAGGTCGCGGCGCTGCACGCCATCGCCGCCGGACTGCGCGCGAACGCCAGTGCCATCCTGGCCGCGAACGCGCAGGACGTGCAGGCGGCCGAGGCCAGCGGCCTGCCGGAGGCGATGGTGGCCCGCCTGCGCCTGGACGCCCGCGCCCTGGAAGGCGTCGCCGCCGACGTGGAGGCCGTGTCGCGCCTGCCCGACCCGGTCGGCGAGACCACCCCGCCCAGCACGCAGCCCAGCGGCATCCGCGTCAGCACCCGCCGCATGCCGCTGGGCGTGCTGGGCGTCATCTACGAGAGCCGCCCGAACGTGACCGTGGACGTGGCCGCGCTGGCCGTCATGAGCGGGAACGCCGTGATCCTGCGCGGCGGCAAGGAAACCGTGCACAGCAACGCCGCGCTGGAAGACGTGATCCACGCCGCGCTGCGCGAGCAGAACCTCCCGGCGCACGCCGTGCAGGTCATCCGCGACCCGGCCCGCGAGCGGATGCTGGAACTCCTGAAACTCGACGATCTGGTCGACGCGATCATCCCGCGCGGCGGGGCGGGCCTGCACCGCTACTGCGTCGAGAACGCCACGGTGCCCGTCATCGTGGGCGGCATCGGCGTGGTGCACATCTACCTGGACCCCAGCTTCACGCGCGACCCCGCCGACGTGACGCGCGCGGCCGCGATCATCCACAACGCCAAGGTGCAGAAACCCAGCGCCTGCAACGCCCTGGACACCCTGCTGATCCACGAGCAGTCCCTGGGTGCCCTGCCCGCCATCGCGCGCGACCTGCACGCCAGTGGCGTGACCCTGCGCGCCGACCCCGCCGCCCACGCCGCCCTGAGCGCCGCCGGGATCACCGCCGAGCCCGCCACCGACGCCGACTACGGCACGGAATTCCTGACCCTGACCGCCAGCGTCCGCACGGTGGCCAGCCTCGACGAGGCGCTGGACTTCATCGCCGCGCACGGCAACCACACCGACGTGATCCTCACCCGCGACGACGCGCAGGCCCGGCGCTTCGTGCAGGACGTGGACTCGGCCGCCGTGATCGTGAACGCCAGCCCCCGCTTCAACGACGGCGGCCAGCTCGGCCTGGGCGCCGAGGTTGCCATCAGCACCCAGAAACTCCACGCCCGCGGCCCCATGGGCCTGCGCGAACTGACCACCACCAAATGGGTCGTGGAAGGCAACGGCGAGGTGCGCGGGTAGATGGTGAACGGTTGATGGTTGATAGAGGATCGACTTTCTCTATCAACCATCAACTTTCAACTATTCACACTCCAAGCGGGACGTCTACCCCAAGTTCGGCCAGCACGGTGCGGATGGCCTGCGCGTCGATGCCGCTGCGGGCGTGGACGCTCTCGACGGTGGCGTGTTCCTGGAATTCGTCGGGGATGCCCAGGACGCGTACAGGGGTCTTGATGCCCTCGGCGTTCAGGAATTCCAGCACGGCGCTGCCGAAGCCGCCCACGACGGTGTTGTCCTCGACCGTGATGATCGCGCGGGCGCTGCGGGCCACCTCGCGCAGCATCGTTTCATCGAGCGGTTTGACGAAGCGGGCGTTCACGACCCCCACGCCGTCCAGACCAGCGGCGGCTTTCTGTGCGTACTCCAGGCCCTTACCGCCCGCCAGGATGACCACGCCCTGGCCGTCCTGCACGCGTTCCCAGGTGCCCCACTCCAGGTCGGGCCAGTGGCCTTCCGGGACCGCTTCGGTGTTGCCGCGCGGATAGCGGATCGCGAAGGGGCCTTCGTGCGTCTGCGCGTACTTCAGCATGCCGCGCAGTTCCGCCGCGTCCCTCGGCAGGCCCACGCGCACGCCGGGAATGGAACGCAGGAAGCTCAGGTCGAACACGCCGTTGTGCGTCGCGCCGTCCGCGCCGACGATCCCGGCCCGGTCGATGGCGAACGTCACGTTCAGGTTCTCGATGGCCACGTCGTGCAGCACCTGATCGTAGGCGCGTTGCAGGAACGTCGAGTAGATCGCCACGACCGGCCGTAGACCCTGCAGGGCCATCCCGGCGGCGGCGGTCACGGCGACCTCCTCGGCAATCCCGACGTCCAGGTAGCGGTGCGGGTGCGCCTTCGAGTACCCGACCAGCCCGCTGCCCTCGCGCATGGCGGGCGTGATCACGAAGGTGCGGGGGTCCTGCGCGGCCAGTTCCGTCATGGCGTCCCCGAACGCCGCACTCCAGGAGTACGCCTTGCTGGCGCTGAATTCGCCGGTGTCCGGGTCGAACTTGCCGGGGCCGTGCCAGTAGATCGGGTCGGCCTCGGCGTAGCTCAGGCCCTTGCCCTTGGTGGTCACGACATGCAGGATGGTCGGCCCGTCGAGGTCCACGAGGCGTTCCATCAGCCACACGAGTTCCTGCACGTTATGGCCGTCCACCGGGCCGACGTAGCGCACGCCCATCGCCGCGAAGGGGTTCACGCTGGCCGGGTCGAAGAAGTGCCGCGTGGAGCTCTTGGCGCGGCTCATGAAGCTGGCCAGCGGTTTGCTGACGGCCTCCATGGCCTTCTTGCCGGCGCCCTCGCCCTCCTGGAACCACTTCTGCACCTGCAGGCCCCGCATGAACTTGTTCATCGCGCCGACGTTCTCGCTGATGCTCATCTCGTTGTCGTTCAGGACGATCAGCATCCGGCGGTTCATGTCCCCGATGGTGTTCAGCGCCGCCAGCGCCATCCCGCCGGTCAGGCTGCCGTCGCCGATCACGGCCGCGACCTTGTAATCCTGGCCCAGCGCGTCGCGGGCCATGGCCATGCCCAGCGCGTTGGCGAGGCTGGTGCTGGCGTGCCCGACCGTGATCGCGTCGTGCGGGTTCTCGCTGACCTTGGTAAAGCCGCTCAGGCCGCCCTCTTTCTTGATGGTCGCCATCTGCTCGCGGCGGCCCGTGATGATCTTGTGCGCGTACGCCTGATGTCCCACGTCGAACAGGATGCGGTCGCGCGGCGAGTTCAGGACGTAGTGCAGCGCCACGATCAGGTCCGTGGCCCCCAGCGACGACGCGAGGTGCAGGCCGCCCACCGAGCAGACCCGCACGATCTCGTCCCGCAGTTCCTGCGACAGGGCGGGCAGCTGATCCCGCGACAGGCGCTTGAGATCGTCGGGACTGCTGACCTGATCCAGCAGCGGCGTGCCGGACGGAAGGATGGAATCGGCACTCATTTACTGACCTCCTGAACGGGTGGTGAAGTTACGGCCCGTGAGCAGCAGTCCCTCGGGCGAGCGGACCTCGCCCACGAACGGCGTGAACCACAGCTGCTGCGTGGCCGGGAACAGCCCGCCCACCGTGTCGCTGATCTGCCGGGTCACCACCCACACGTCGAAGCGGCCGCCCGGCGTCTGCACGGTGCGCCGCTCCTGAACCACGTAACTGTAGTTCAGTTGCCCGCGTTTCTGCACGCTGCCGTCGTCCCCGCTGACCGTGATCTCGCTCTGCCCCTGCCACGCCAGACCCACGCGCCACGCACCCTCGGGCGGGTACTCCTGCCAGGGCGGGTCCAGGCGCACGTTCACGCCGGGCTTGCGGATTCCCAGCAGCCGCACGCCGTCCGCGCCGACCGTCCGGAACCACGTCTGATCCGCGCCGCGTCCCGTCAGCTGAAACGACAGGACACGCTGCCCCGCGAAGACCGTGGGCCCCAGCGACCGCAGGGTGTACACGGGCGCGGCGGCGTCCTCGCCTTCCAGCTGGTACGACCACGCCAGGCCGCTCTGCTGCGGGTAGAACGACACACCGCTCACGGGGGTGCTGGCCTGCACCGTCCCGGTCGTGGTCGCGGCCGGCGCGCAGGCGCCCAGCAGCGCCGGCACCAGCAGCGCCGCGGGCAACGCCGACAGGGGCCGGCGGAACGCCGGAGGCAGGGCAGAAAGGGAGGGGCCGCGCATGGCCTTCAGGGTAAAGCGCTTCATCCGGTTCATTCTGTCAGGAAACATGACATCTCCTCCGGGAAGAGGCCCCGCCCCCACCACAACCAGCGTTCCCGGCGCGGGGACAGCCGCCCCCCGACGGTACAACGCAGCCCGGAGGGGCGCAGGAGCCGTGGGGGGCCGGTCAGGGCGCTGGCCCCACCGGCCCCCCACTTCCGGGAACCTGCTCTGATCCTGATTGCCGGACCCGGACCCGGTGGTCAGGGCAAGCCCTTTCACCGCAGTCCGGACCGGCGCTCTCATACGGACTCCGATTGAATGGGCTGCAAAGACCGTTCAATCCGAGCGAAGCGAGAAGGAGAGAAACGGGTTCCGGACGTGGAGTTGGCAGATCGGTGATGTTCCGATCTGTTAACGAAACAAACGGAATCCGTATCAGTCCGGTTCAGCTCTTGTCGCCCGACACCTTGGCTTTCAGGGCGGCCATGGCGTCGTCGAGCGCCTGGGTGCGGCCCAGGTCCTTGAGCTGCGCGTCGAAATCGTTCTCCTGACGCAGTTCACCTATGGCGCGGTTGCGGTCTTCCAGGCCCGAGACGCGCTCCTCCATCTCCTCGAAGGCGTCCATCGCGCCGCCGGCCTTGCCGAAGCCCGACACGCGGTCCAGGGTCGCGCCGGCCTGCGCGGTCTTCTGACGGGCCGCCAGCAGGCTCTTCTTGCCTTCCATCTCGTCGATCTTGGCTTCCAGGGCGCGCAGTTGCGTCTTGAGCTGATCGACGGTGCTGCTCTGCACCGCGAGCTGCTCCTCGAAGCCCGCCGCGAGGTCCTTGGCGTTCTGCGCGCGCCTCAGCGCCTCGCGGGCCAGGTCCTCGCTGCCGCCGCGCAGGGCCTCCTCGGCTTTCTTCTCGTACTCGGCGGCCATGCGGCGGTTGCTGCTCGCCTCGCGGTCCAGTTTGGCGTTCTGGCCCATGGCGTCGGCGACCTCGCTGCGCGCCTCGGCGTACGCGGAGCGCATGTCACGCAGGGCCTGCTCGATGATCAGGCTGGGATTCTCGGCGCGGTTGATCAGGTCGTTCACGTTGGCGCGCAGCAGTCGGGACAGTCGGTCAAGGATGCTCATGAATTCCTCCTGGGAAGGTCGGGAACCGCCCGCGCCGAACAGTTCGGCCGGCGGGCCGGTCTACAGTCCGGTTGTGAACGCGAATCCGGAGCCTGCCGCACATCATTACGCGTTTGCGCCCCGGCAGGTTGCGTTTGGCGCCCGGAACGGCCGGACATGAAGCGCCCGTGAACGCCGTGGGGGGCGGGCCAGACCGGGAATGCCCGGCGCGACCCGCCCCCGCCTGACCGGGTGCTTCAGAAGACGATGGGTTTCAGACCGACGCTGTCCGGCCCGCACGCGACCGTCAGGTTGCTGCCGGCCGGGGTGACGGTGCAGCCCAGCGCGCGCAGCCCCGCCAGCGGGAAGATCAGGTTCCGGCCGTCGGTGGCGGGTGCCAGCGGCAGTTCCACCGCGCCGCCCGCCGCCTGCGCGGACTTCGCGCCGACCGTGACGGTCAGCAGGCCGTCGTCTTCGGTGCTCAGGCGGTACTTCCCGCCGCCCAGCGACGTGACCTTCACGACGCCCACGAGGTCGCTGCCCAGCACGTACGGCTGACCGCGCACGACGCCGGCCGGGGTGGCGGCCTTCGGGGCGGCGCTGGCGGCCGGGGCCGGAGCGGCCTTCAGGGCGTCCACGACCACCAGCGTCTCGGTGTCGCTCATGGGGCTCAGCAGCACGAACGCGCTGGCTTTCCCGCCGGCCGGGGCAGCCAGCAGCACGCTGGACTTCCCGCTGGACTTCCAGTCACCGGACGCCCGCGCCCCCAGCCGACCCTTGAGCAGCGGCCGCAGCGTCCCGGACGCCGACTGCGAGTACACGCACACGGCGTTCACGCTGAGTTTCAGCGCGGCCGGGCAGCCCACGATCCGCCCCTTGGCGACCCCGCTGACCTCGATGGCCAGGGCGCTCACGGCGCGGTCCGTGGCGGCCGACACGCTGCCGCCCTTGGCGGGGGCGGTCTGGGCCGGAGCAGTCTGGGCAGGGGCGGTCTGGGCAGAGGCGACCGGCGCCAGCAGGGCCCCCAGCAGGGTCAGGGTCCCCGCAGCGCGGGGGAGACGCCCGGAGCGGGCGGCAGCAGAAAGGGTTGAACGCATGACACGCATGCTAGGGCCGCAGCATGAGGGGCGACTATGAGTCTCGCGGCCCTGGTGACCCTGCCGGGGCGGTGCTAGCCTGCGCACGTGACGCGTTCCGGACTGCAAGACACCATCGCCGCCATCGCCACCGCCCCCGGCAGCGCCGGGGTGGGCATCGTGCGCGTCAGCGGCCCGGACGCCCTGCGCGTCGCGGACGGCCTGTTCCGGGGACGCCGCGCCCCGTCCCGCACGCCCGGCGGCCGCTTCCTGTTCGGGCACCTGACCGGCGAGAGCGGTGAGATCCTCGACGAGGGCCTGTGCCTGATCTTCAAGGGGCCGCGCAGCTACACCGGCGAGGACGTCGCGGAATTCCAGACGCACGGCAGCCCCGCCGTGCTGGCCCGCGTGCTGGCCCGCACCCTGGAACTCGGCGCGCGGGCCGCCCGCCCCGGCGAGTTCACGCTGCGCGCCTACCTCAGCGGCCGCCTGGACCTCGCGCAGGCCGAGGCGGTGCTGAACCTGATCGAGGCGCAGACCGACGCCGCCCGCCGCCAGGCCACCCTGGGTCTGACCGGAGCGCTCGGCGAGCGGGTCGAGCGGGTCGCCGCGAACGTCACCCGCACCCTGGCCGCCCTGCAGGCCATGCTGGACTACCCCGAGGAAGGCGTGCCCGACGAGGACCGCGCCCAGCCGCTGGCGGCTGCCGAGCACGACCTGAACGAACTGCTGCTGACCGCCCGCGCCGGACAGGTCGCCACGCGCGGCGCCCGCCTCGCCCTGATCGGCCGCCCCAACGCCGGTAAGAGCAGCCTCCTGAACGCCCTGGTCGGCTTCGAGCGCAGCATCGTCACGCCCGTCGCCGGCACCACCCGCGACTACCTCGAGGCGGGCCTGGAACTCGCAGGCGTGCCCGTCACGCTCGTCGATACCGCCGGCATCCGCGACACCGCCGACGCCATCGAGGCGGCCGGCGTCCGGCAGGCCCTGAACCTCGCCGGGGCCGCCGACCTGATCCTCGCCCTCGAGGACGGCAGCGCCCCCCGCGAACCCCTGCCCACCACCCTGGACCTCGGCAGCGGCCCCCGCGTCATCCGCGTGCGCACCAAGGCCGACCTGCCCCCCGCCTGGACCGACCCGGACGCCCTGAACGTCAGCGCCGTCACCGGCGACGGCCTGGGCACCCTGCGCGAGTCCATCCGCGCCGCCCTGCTCGGCGACGCCGCACGCGGCGAGGCGTGGCTGACCACCGAACGGCAGGCTGACGCCGCCCGCCGCGCCCTGAACCACATCCAGGCCGCCGCGCACGCCCCCGACGACCTCGCCAGCTACGAACTGGAGGAGGCCCTGCGCGCCCTGGCTGAACTGACCGGCCGCGACGTGCAGGAAGACATCGTGGACGCCGTGTTCCGCAACTTCTGCGTCGGGAAGTGAAAAGGGGTCGTGGGCAGGAGGAACGAAGAGGAAGGTGGGGCACTCCGGTTCTGTCGGAGTGTCCCACCTTCCTCTTCTGGTTGAACGGTTCTGCAACCTATTCAACCGGAGTCGGTTTTACATGTTGTGCAGGACGTTCATGATGTCGCCGTCTTTCATGACGTAGTCCTTGCCTTCAGTGCGCACCCAGCCCTTGCTCTTGGCGGCGGCCCAGCCTCCGGCCTCGACCATCTTCTCCCACTCGATGACCTCGGCGCGGATGAAGCCGCGTTGCAGGTCGCTGTGGATCTCGCCGGCCGCTTCAGGGGCGGTTTCGCCGCGGCGGATGGTCCAGGCGCGGACTTCCTTCTCGCCGCTGGTGATGAAGGTCATCAGGCCCAGCGTCTCGTACCCGACCTTCACAAGCTGATCCAGGCCGCTTTCCTGCACGCCCAGTTCGTCGAGGAACATGCGGGCGTCCTCTTCGGGCATCTCGGCCAGTTCACCCTCGATCTGCGCGCTGATCTTCACGACCTGCGCGCCCTCGGCGGCGGCGTACTCGCGGACCTTCTGCACGTACTCGTTGTCCTGCGTCAGGTCGTCCTCGCCGACGTTCGCCACGTAGATGACGGGTTTGGTGGTGATCAGCCCGAATTCCTTGGGGATGGGCGCGTCGTACGTGCCGGCGCGGGCGGGTTTGCCCTCGCCCAGCACGGCCAGGATCTGCTCGGCCAGCGCCGCCTGCTCACGCGCGTCCTTGTCGTTGCTCTTGGCTTTCTTCTGGAGGTTCTGGAGGCGTTTTTCCAGGCCGCCGAGGTCCGCGAGGATCAGTTCGGTGTTGATGGTCTCGATGTCGTCGATGGGGTCCACGCGGCCCGCCACGTGAATGACGTTCCCGTCCTCGAAGCAGCGGACGACGTGCGCGATGGCGTCCGCCTCGCGGATGTTCGCCAGGAACTGGTTGCCCAGCCCCTCGCCCTGACTGGCGCCCTTGACCAGACCGGCGATATCCACGAACTCCACGAAGGTCGGCACGATGGGCGGGACGCGCTCACCCTTGGTGAACACGCGGCTCAGCGCGGCCAGACGCTCGTCGGGCACCGTGACCCGGCCGACGTTCGGTTCGATGGTCGCGAACGGGTAGTTCGCGGCGAGCGCCCCGGCGCGCGTGATGGCGTTGAACAGCGTGCTTTTCCCGACGTTCGGCAGACCCACAATTCCAATAGCAAGACCCATTTCGACTCCTTCACCCGCCTGTCCTGCGCGGGGCAACCCTCAGAGTTTACCGCAGTCCGGGCAGCGCAGCGGGGCAGGAGGGAAGCCGGAGACGCTCCGGCCGGATCAGCTGCGCCCGTTGCCGGCCGCGAGGGTGGGCGCGGCCGAGCGCAGCTTCTCGGCTTTCAGGTCTTCCGGGTCGCAGGCGCGGCCGTTGCGGTTGTAGTCCAGTTCCGGACGGAACCCGCCCTCCTGGCGGCGCAGGTCCTTGAATCCCAGCGGCACCAGTTGCCGGCAGGAACCCGGCACGCTGACCGAGGCCCGCAGGATCCAGCCGCGCGTGACCTCCTGACCGACACTGACCTCGCACCAGCGCGGAAAGCAGCGGTACACGGTGAGGGGGGTGCGGACCGGGAGGGTGACCAGCACCCTCGAACGGGGGTCCGGCTGCGCGTACTGCGGCGTTGGGCTGGTCACGGCGCCGCCGGCGGGTTTGACCGTCCCGGCGTTGGCCAGCGGCGGAAGCAGCAGGGTCGCGGCCAGCAGGGTCGCGGACCACCACGGCGCGGCGGCCGCCGCCCGCTGCAGGGGCGGGGGCGGGGGCGGCCGCGTGGCAGTGAGGTTCATGACCCAGGGGTAGCACGCCGCCCGCCGGCCCCGCCAGCCCCCGGATGACCGGGGTGTGTCTGGCCGGCGCTGTTCCGGTGGTGGCCGGATCAGCTGATGGCGGACCGGCTGATGGCGGGCAGCGCCACCGTGAAACGCGCGCCGCCCAGGCTGGCGCTGCCCGACAGGTGCGCCTCGCCGCCGTGCGCGGCGGTCAGGGCCCGCACGATGGCCAGGCCCAGGCCGCTGCCGCCGGTGTCGCGGGTGCGGCTGCCGTCCAGGCGGGTGAAGCGCGTGAACACCGCCTCGCGGCTGTCCTCGGGCACGCCGGGGCCGTCGTCCTCGACGTGCAGCAGCGCGCGCCCCTGCACGGTCTCCACCTGCACGCTCACGCGGCTGCGGGCGTGGCGCAGGGCGTTGTCCACGAGGTTGGTGGTGATCTGCCGCACCCGCACCGGGTCCGCGCGGACGGTCGTCTGGGAGGCCTGCACGCTGAGGGTCACGCCGCGCGCCGCCGCCCGGTCCTGCAGGTCGCGCACGACCTCGCGGCCCAGCGAGCCGAGGTCCAGCGGCTGCGGGTTCAGGGCGAGTCGCCCGGCCTCGGCCAGGGTGATGGTGCGCAGGTCCCCGACCAGCCGGGTCAGGAGTTGCGTCTGGGTGCTGAGCAGGGTGATCTGCTCGGCGTTCAGGGGGTACACGCCGTCCTCCAGGGCGTCCAGGCGGGCCTGCATGACCGCGATGGGCGTGCGCAGCTCGTGCGCGATGTCGGCGACGGCCTGCTGCCGCTCGTGTTCCAGCGCCTGCAGGTTCTCGGCCATGTCGTTGAAACTCTGCGCCAGGGCGGCCATCTCGCGTTCGCCGCTCTGGACGGGTGCGCGGGCGCTCAGGTCCCCGCCGGCCAGTTGCGCCGCCGCGTGCGAGACCGCCGAGATCGGCCGCGCGATCCGGCGGGCCAGCAGCCACGCCAGCAACGCCGAGGCCGCCACGGCCAGGGCGCCCACCTGCACGAGGCTGAGCTGCACGTCCCGCACGAAATTCTGCGTGCGGTTGGGCGGCGCGTCGCGGGGGCCGGGCTCGGCGCGCAGGCCGCGTGGGCGGCGGCCCTGCGTGACTTCGGCCCGCTCGCCGCTGGGCAGCACGATCACGCCGTTCACGTCCGGGCTGCTCTGACCGGGTTCCAGGAAGGGGTCCACCACCATCCCGGTGCGGATCTCCGGGACGGGCGGCGTGGGGGTGATCACCTCGCCGCGTTGCAGGGCCGCCTGCCGCTCGCGCATGGCGAGCTTGATGTCCTCGGGCAGGCGGTCCACCTGCCGCTGCACGACCAGGTTCGAGAACACCAGCACGCTGCCCACCGACACGCCCACCACCAGCAGCATCGCCAGCAGCAGCGTGACGGCCAGCGGCCGGCGACTGACGCTCCAGAACCCCGGCTGCCGCGCCCGCGTCAGCGCCGGTTTCAGGTCCGATGGGTTCACGGGCTGGCCTCCAGCCGGTACCCGACGCCCCGGACGGTGTGCAGCAGGCCGCCGGCGTTCGCGGCGTCCAGCTTGCGGCGCACGCTGGCGAGGTGGGCGTCCACCACGCGTTCCAGGGCGTCACTGTCGGGCAGGGCCGCCGCGAGCAGTTCCTCGCGCGAGAAGGCCCGGCCCGGCGATTCGGCCAGCTGCGACAGCAGCCGGAACTCGGCGGGCGTGAGGTTCAGGACCTCGCCGTCCACGCGGGCCACGAAGCCCCGGCGGTCCACTTCCAGCGGCCCGACCCGCACGGGGCGTTCCGTGTCTTCCGGCGCGGCCCCGGCGCGGCGCAGCACGGCCCGCACGCGCGCCATCACCTCGCGCGGCCGGAACGGCTTGACGACGTAATCGTCCGCGCCGAGTTCCAGGCCCACGATCTGATCGGTCTCCTCGGCGCGGGCCGTGACCAGGATCACGGGGGTCGCGCCGTCGCCGCGCACGGTCCGCAGCACGTCCAGGCCGCTGCGGCCGGGCAGCATGATGTCCAGCAGGATCAGGTCCGGATTCAGGGCGCGGAAGGCGTGCAGGGCGGCGTTGCCGTCGGCGGCGCGTTCGGTGCGGTAGCCTTCCTGCCGGGCGTAGGCTTCCAGGACTTCGGCCAGTTGCGGTTCGTCCTCGACAATCAGGATCAGGGCACTCATGACGGCATGGTAGGTGAGTTGCGTGAAGGTCGGGCGAAGTATTCCGGCGGCATTCAGGCGTACTTTCCGGTGTTTCTGGCGTGCTGAGCGGGACGGAACCCCCTTCGACAAACCTTCATAAAGGCTGCGCGGAGTCTTCGCGCAGCGCCTCCACACTCTGGGCATGACCCTGCCTCCTGCCCATCCGTTCCGCCGGGGCCTGCCGCTGGCCCTGGCCCTGAGTGCCGCGCTGGCACTGTCCGGCCCTGCACTGGCGCAGGCCACGCCCGCCGCGCCGCCTGCCACGACCCCCACCACGACGCAGGCACCGGCGCCTCAGCCCATCGCCGCCCAGACCTACACGCTGGAACAGGCGTACGCGCAGCTGGCCGGCGCGCCCAGCGTGACCCGCGCCGCCCTGAGCGTGCAGGTGGCGCAGCAGAACCTGGAAGCCGCCCGCAGCGCCCTGGGCCTGACCGTCAGCGTGAACGGCAACGCCAGTTACGTGGGCAGCGGCGCGGGCACCGCCAGTGACGGCGCGGCCACCACGACCGCCGCCAGCCTGGGCGGGAACGCCGGGGTCAGCGTCAGCCTGGGCCTGCTGCCCTGGTCGAATAACCAGAGCAGCCTGCGCGCCTCGGAACGCAGCCTCGCGCTGGCCCGCGCCACCCTACAGGAAGCGCAGCGCAGCGCCCGCCTGAACGTCACGCAGGCGTACTTCGACGCCGTGCTGGCCACGCAGGACCTGCAGATGGGCGCGCAGACGGTCGCGCTGCGCACCCGGCAGTTGCAGGTGGCGCAGGCGCAGGACGCCGCCGGGAACGCCGCGCCCGAGGCGGTCCTGAGCGCGCAGGCCGCCCTGCAGGCGGCGCAGTCGGCTGCCGCGCAGGCGCAGGGCACCCTGGACACCGCGCAGCGCACCCTGGAATCCGCGCTGGGCGTCAGCCTGGGCCGTGTGACCTTCAGCCCCCCTGCCCAGGCGACCCTGACCCTGCCGGACGTGAGTGCCCTGGTCGCCCGCGCCCGCACCGGCCGCGCCGACGTGATCAGCGCGCAGAACACCCTGGCCGCCGCGCAGGACACCCTGGACACGGCCGTGCGGGACGCGACCCTGCCGGACCTGACCGCCAGCGTCGGCTACGGCGGCGGCAGCGCCGGGACGCTCAGCACCAGTCTGAACCTGAAGCAGGGCACCCTGAGCAGCGCCTACAGCGTGCCGGTCGGCAGCAGCTCCGGCAGCGCTGGCAGCAGTGGGGGCCGCCTGACCGCCAGCCTCAGCGGCTCGTACGTCGTGTACTCGCCGGCGCAGCGGGCCAGCCTCAGTGCCGATCAGGCGTCCGTGACGCAGGCGGCGCTGTCCCTGACCGTCGCGCAGCAGAACGTGGAACTCGACGTCCGCAGCCGCTTCATTACCGCGCAGCAGGCCCTGACCGCCGTGCAGACCCGCCAGACGCAGGTGCAGGTGGCGCAGCAGCAACTGGCGACCGCGCAGGCCCGCGTGCAGGCCGGGACCGCCACCCCCGACGACGTGCAGAGCGCCGAACTGACCCTCGCGCAGGCGCAACGTGACCTGCTGTCCGCCCGCCTGAGCGCCCAGACCACCCTGATCCAACTCGACAACGCCGCCGGAGGCCCCCAATGACGAACCCCACCCCCACGCCCGCCCACACCCGCGCCGCCCACCCCCGCCGCCTGCACCTGCTGAGCGCCGCGCTGCTGCTGGCCGTCGCCCCGGCCGCCAGAGCCCAGAGCACCCAGGTCATCAGCGGCGGCACCGCCGTGACCGCCGCCCTGAAGACCGGGGCCGACGTGAACACCGCGCAGGCCAACCTGACCAAGGCGCAGGCCGCCAACCGCGCCGCGCAGGCCGACCCCGCCACCCTGGCCGCCGGGAAACTGAACGCGAAGAACGCCGAGACGCTGGCCCAGGCCACGCTGCGCGGCGCGAAACTCGCGGCACTCCAGAACACCATCGGCGCGTACAACGCCCTGCTGGAGGCGCAGGAGAACGTGGAACTCCAGACCCTGCAGACCCAGGTGGACCAGAAGGCCGTGCAGGTCGCGCAGGTGAAACTGGGCATCGGGAACGCCACCACCCTGGACGTGCAGAACGCGCAGAACACCCTGAGCGGTAGCCAGCAGACCCTCGCCGACGCCCGCGCGCAGGTGAACCTCGCCGCCGCGAAACTCGGCACGCTGACGGGCCTGGGCAGCGGCGTGCGCGCCGGCAGCGTCATCACGGCCCCCAAACTGGGCGTCTCCCTGAGCACCCTGCAGAACAACCTGAGTGGCCTGAGCAGCCTCGTGAGTGCTGCAAACGACCTGAGCAGCGCGCAGCTGACCGTGAAACTCGCCGACAACGACTTCACGCCTGCCCGCACCCTCCAGGACGCCCGGACCACCCTGGCCAACGCGCAGCGCAGCGCCGACACCGCTGGCAAGAACGCGCAGCAGGCCCTGGCCAGCGCCTACCAGAGCGCCCAGAACGCCGCCGAACTGCTGGTCGTCGCGCAGAGCCGCGAGACCGCCGCGCAGAAAACCTACACGCAGGACGCCGCCCGCCTGAAGAGCGGCACCATCAGCGCCGTCGAGTTGCAGAACACCCAGCTGACCCTGAAAAAAGCGCAGTTCAGCCGACTGCAGGCGCAGAACAACCTGACCGAGGCGCTGGCCGCGCTGTCCGTCGCCGCCGGGCAGAACCTGACCGGCATCGGGGGAACACTGTGAGCGCCGCCGCCGTCCGGACGGACCGCCCGGCCCGCCGCGCCCGCTGGCCGTGGATCGTGGGCGGCCTGCTGCTGATCGGCGCGGTCGGCGGGACCGTCGCCTACCGCGCCCGCAGCGCCGACCCCACCCAGGTGGTCGCCACGACCACCACCGCCCGCGCCGAGCAGGGCGTGATCCGGGTGTCCGTCAGCGGCCCCGGCACGCTGGAAGCCGCGCAGACCCGCACGGTCGGCGCGGACCTGACCGCCACGGTCGGCGCGGTCCCGGCCGTCGGTGAGCGCGTCACGCGGGGGCAGCTGATCACCACCCTGAGCAGCGACACGGTCGAGCAGAACGTGGCGTCGGCGCAGCTGAACCTCGACAAGGCCCGCGCCGGACTGGACGCCACGCGCGCCTCGCAGGCCAGCAGCGCCGCGCAGCGCCAGAGCAGCGTCACCAGCGCCCGGAATTCCCTCACGCAGGCGCAGCAGGCCCTCGCGGATGCCCAGCGCACCCTCGGCGGTCAGCAGGAACTGGCCGCCATCGGGGCACTCAGCGCCTCGGCCCTGGCAGACGCGCAGTCGGCCGTGGTGAAAGCGCAGCAGACCGTCGACAGCGCCCGCGCCAGCCTGAGCGCCGCGCAGACCCAGGCCAGCACCGGCGCGGCCAGCGACGCGCAGAACCTGCGCAGCCAGCAGATCGCCGTGCAGCAGGCCCAGGACAGCCTGGAGGCCGCGCAGCAGGACCGCGCGGACCTGAAGGTGTACGCCCCCATCACCGGGGTGGTCAGCACCGTCGCCGCCACCGAGGGCACCGTCGTGAACAGCGGCGCGACCATCCTGACCGTCCTGGACGACAGCACCCTGAACCTGCCCGTGCAGATCGACGAGACCGAGATCGCCGGGGTGAAGGTCGGCCAGAGCGCCGAGGTGACCCTGGACGCCTTCGACGGGCAGACCTTCACCGGCAAGGTCGTGCGCGTCTCGCCCGGCGCGACCGCCAGCAGCGGCATCAGCGTGTTCACCGCCACCGTGGGGCTCGCCAACCCCGACGGGCAGCTGCGCTCCGGCATGACCGCCGAGGCCGAGATCATCCAGAGCGAGGAATCCGGCCTGCTCGTTCCCAGCCGGGCCATTCAGAGCGTACGCGGCCGCAGTTACGTGCAGCTGCCCACCGCCGAGGGTGCCGCCGAGGGCGAACCGGTGCGGGTCGAGACCGGCGCGACCGACGGCACGAACACGGTCATCACCAGCGGCCTGGAACGCGGGCAGCAGGTCGTCGTGCCCGGCGCGGCCAGCGGCGCCGCTACCCGCACCCGCCAGGAAAACGGGCAGGGACAGGGCGCCCGGGGCGGCACGGGCATCGGCGGGCTGCCGATCCCCGGCGTGGGCGGAGGCAGACCGTGAGCGCCCACGCGAACGCTCATGCGAACACCGGGCCGGTCGTGGATATCCGCGACGTGCGCAAGGTGTACGAGCAGGGCGACGTGATCTTCGAGGCCCTCAAGGGCGTCAGCGTGCAGATCGAGCAGGGCGAGATGGTCGCCCTGATGGGACCGTCCGGCAGCGGCAAGACCACCCTGATGCAGGTCATCGGTCTGCTCGACCGGCCCAGCAGCGGCTCGTACCGCCTGGCCGGGCGGGACGTGACCACCCTCAGCGAGAACGAACGCGCCGAGGCCCGCAACACCGACATCGGCTTCGTCTTTCAGGCCTTTCACCTGCTGCCGCGCCTGAGCCTCGTCGAGAACGTCGAGGTGCCCCTCACGTACGCCGGCGTGCCGCCCCGCGAACGCCGCGAGCGGGCCATGCAGGTCCTGGCGCGCGTGGGACTGGCCGACAAGGCCCGCAACCTGCCCAGCCAGATCAGCGGCGGCCAGAAGCAGCGCGTGGCGGTCGCCCGCGCCCTGGCGGGCCGTCCGCGCCTGCTGCTGGCCGACGAACCCACCGGGAACCTCGACACCCGCACCAGCGAGGAGGTCATGGGTCTGTTCAGCGCCCTGCACGCCGAGGGCACCACCGTCGTGATCGTCACGCACGAGGACGACATCGGCGCGTACGCCGAGAGGGTCATCCGCGTGCGTGACGGATTGATCGAATCCGACCGCCGCCAGACGCCCCGCACGTCCATGACCCACCACGCGCCCCCCCACCTGCCCGGCCAACAGTCCGGCGCGGCGCCCAGCGGGGGTCAGCCGTGACAGCCGCTGATCAGCCGGCCGGGAAGGCCACCCCCGATCAGCCGGCCGGGGAGCCCACTGCCCAGACCGCCGTACCGGCCGCCACTCCGGCTCCCCGGCGGCGGGGCGGCATCGGCCTGGGCGGCGCGTTCACCATCGCGTGGCGCGCCATCGTCGGCACGCCGCTGCGGTCGGTTCTCACGGCGCTGGGCGTGATCATCGGCGTGGCCGCCGTCGTCGCCCTGACCGCCATCGGGCAGGGCAGCACCGCCGGGGTCACCAAGAACCTCGAGAGCCTGGGCACCAACCTGCTGACCGTGCAGAGCGCCCGTGGCAGCACCGGCGGCGGCAGCCTGGTCCGCGCCGGCCCCCGGCAGACCATCACCGTCGAGGACGCCGAGGCCCTGGCTGCCGCCTTCCCGGACCGCGTGGTGGGCGTCGCCCCCACCGTGAACAGCAACGTGCAGGCCAAGGTCGGCACGAACAACGCCCAGGTCAGCGTCCTGGGCACCTGGCCCGCCTACGAGACGGTGCGTAACAGCCCGGTCGAGGCCGGCGCGTACTTCACGGACGCCGACAACAAGAGCCGCAAACGGGTCGCCGTGATCGGGTATCAGGTCCTGACCGACCTGTGGGGCGAGGGCGCTGCGCCCGAGCAGGCCATCGGGCAGAAAGTCCGGCTGGGCAGCGTGTCCTTCACCGTGACCGGCGTCCTGCCCGACAAGGGCGCCACCGGCTTCGGGAACGCCAACAGTCAGGTACTCGTGCCGCTCGGCACGTACCTGCAACGCTTCGCGCGGACCAACAGCGCGAGCGGCGAACCCACCGTCAGCAGCGTCTACCTCCAGGCGGTCAGTGCCGACGACCTCAGCGCGCTGCAGGCGGACGTGACCGACCTGCTCAGCACCCGCCACGAACAGACCGACCCCGAGAACCTGGACTTCCAGGTGCAGAACCAGGCGGACAGCCTCGCCAGCCTCAACAGCGTCACATCCACCCTGACCCTGCTCGTCGGCGCGATCGCCGGGATCAGCCTGCTGGTGGGCGGCATCGGCATCATGAACATCATGCTGGTGTCCGTCACGGAACGCACCCGCGAGATCGGCGTCCGCAAGGCCCTGGGCGCCAAGCCCCGCGACATCCTCACGCAGTTCCTGGTCGAGGCCAGCCTGCTGTCCATCAGCGGCGGCGTGATCGGCATCCTGCTCGGCGTGGGCGTGGCGTACCTGGGGAACCTCGCGGGCATCGCCCCGGTGTTCAGCCCGACCCCCATGGTCGTCGCGTTCCTGTTCAGCGCCCTGGTCGGCGTGTTCTTCGGGTACTACCCGGCCGCCCGCGCCGCCCGCCTCGACCCCGTCGATTCCCTGCGCTACGAGTAATGCGGACTCCGTTTGTTTCGCTGACAATCCGGAACTTCACCGGATTGCCAGCTCCACGTCCGGAACCCGCCCTGCTCCCACTCTGCGGGGCAGCTCTACGAGTCGCATCCGCTCGGACCCAGCGGGTTTTGCAACCCATTCAATCGGAGTCCGTATAACCGCACCCTCATTCCCCCGCACCACCCAAGGAGAATCACCATGAACAAGAACCTGACTGCCCGCCTCGTTCCCGCCGCTCTCACCCTGACCGCCCTGACCCTGGGGGCCGCCTCCGCGCAGCAGAGCGCCCAGCGCCAGATGACCCCGGAGATGCAGGCCCGCCTGAAAGCCATGCAGCCCGTCACGGACCTCGCGCAGACCGTACGCCTGCTCCCCGACCTGGAAAAGAACAAGGCCACGGCCCTGAGCAAGGCGCAGGCCGCGCAACTGCTGCCCATCCTGACCACCCTTCAGAAGGCGGCAGCCGTGCAGCCCAACGACGCCAAGAAATACCTCACGCAGATTGAAGACAAGATTCTGACCAGCAAGCAACTCACGGCCCTGGACGGCCTGTTCCTGAAAGCCGAGAAGGAACGCGAGGCACAGCGTGCCCAGCGGCAGAACACCCAGGGCCAGGGCGGCGGCAACCGCCCCGCCGGGCAGGGTGTCGGCCGCCCCGACCAGAACGGACAGGGTCAGGGCGGGCAGCCCGGTCAGGTCAACCCCTTCAAGCAGGACCGGCTGGCCGACGGGCTGAAAGCCTATGTGGCCCTCCTGAAGAAGAAGTAACCCCCGCGCGCCGGTAAGCAGGAGGCCCCCACCCGTATCAGCGGTGGGGGCCTCCTGCTTGTGTCGCTTCAGCGGGTCATTCCCACTCGATGGTCGCCGGGGGTTTGCCCGTGATGTCGTACACCACGCGGTTGACCTCGTGCACCTGGTTCACGATGCGGTTGCTCATGGTCGCCAGGAAATCGTACGGGAGGCGCGCCCATTCGGCGGTCATGAAGTCGTCGGTGGTCACGGCCCGCAGCGCCACCGTGAACGAGTACGTGCGTTCGTCGCCCATCACGCCGACCGACTGGATGGGCGTGAGGATCGCCAGCGCCTGGGAACAGCCGTCGTACAGCCCGAACTCGCGCAGGCCGCTGATGAAGATGTCGTCCACGCGGCGCAGGATGTCCAGCTTCTCCTCGCTGATCGCGCCCAGGCAACGGATAGCCAGCCCCGGCCCCGGGAAGGGGTGGCGCATCCGCACGGCGTCCGGCAGGCCCAGCAGGCGCGCGATCTCGCGGACCTCGTCCTTGAACAGCGTGCGGAACGGCTCGACCAGCTTGAACGCCAGATCGTCGGGCAGGCCGCCCACGTTGTGGTGGCTCTTGATGTTCGCGGCGCCCTCGCCCCCGGCGGACTCGATCACGTCCGGGTACAGGGTGCCCTGCGCCAGGAAATCGAAGGGGCCGTGCGTGCGGGCCTCGCGTTCGAAGGCGCGGATGAACTCGCGGCCGATGATCTTGCGTTTCTGCTCGGGGTCCGACACGCCGCCGAGCGCCGCCATGAACTCGGTGCGGGCGTCCACGGTGATCAGGTTCACGCCCAGGGGTCGCAGGGCTGCCTCGACCTGCTCGCGTTCACCGAGGCGCAGCAGGCCGTGGTCGATGAACACGGCGGTCAGGCGTTCGCCCACCGCGCGGGCCAGCAGCAGGCCCAGCGTGCTGGAGTCCACGCCCCCGCTGATGGCCAGCAGTACCCGGCCGTCCCCGACCTGTGTGCGCACGTCCGCGATCAGCTCGTCGATGATGTGCTCGGCCGTCCAGTCGCGCTTCACGCCGCAGATATCCAGGAAGTTGCCCAGCAGCTGCCCGCCCTTGGGCGTGTGCACCACTTCCGGGTGGAACTGCACGCCGTAACGGCGCGTGACCGTGTTCTCGATGGCCGTGACGGGCGTGTCGGCGGTCTGCGCGACGACCTCGTAGCCCTCGGGCAGCGCCGTGACCGAGTCGCTGTGGCTCATCCAGGCGACGAACTCGCCCTGAATCCCGGCGAACAGCTGCCCGCCGTAACTGGTCAGGTCGGCCTTGCCGTACTCGCGTTTCCCGGCGCGTTTCACGTCGCCGCCCGCCTGCTGCGCCAGGAACTGCATGCCGTAGCACACGCCCAGCACCGGCACGTCCAGGTCCAGCACGCCCGGCGCGGGCTTGGGGGCGTTCTCGTCGTACACGCTGCTGGGGCCGCCCGACAGCACGATCCCCTGCGGGTTCTCCTGCAGGATGCGCTCCAGGGGCGCGCTGCCGGGAAGGATCACGCTGTACGCCCCGAGTTCACGGAACCGCCGCGCGATCAGACGCGTGAATTGACTGCCGAAATCCAGAATGACAACGCTCATCACCCTGATTGTGTCACGCGGCCGGGCCACAGGCGTCCCGCCGGGGCAGACGGGTCTGCCGCCGGTGGCCCCCGCCTGTGCAGCCCTACTCTCCGAGGACGATCTCCTTGCGGGTCTCGCGTGGCACGGTCACGCTCAGGGTGCCCGGCGCGTACCCGCTGGCCGTGACGGTCAGGCGGTACGTGCCGCTCACCGGGAACAGCACCCGCCCCGGCGCGCTCCCGAACTCCTGCCCCGGCGTGAGGTTCGCGTCGGCCGGGGCGTCCTGCACGGTCAGGGCCAGCCGGACGTTCCCGCCGCCCTGCACGATGAACTCGACCGGGCAACACGGACTGGCCTCCGCTGCACCTGACACCGCGCCCTCTGACATTGTGTCCTCTGGCACTGCGCCGCCCGTGGTCGGGACGCTCGCCGCGACGGACCGCACCCGCGCGTCCCCCGACCCCGGACCGCGCAGCGCCCACCACGTCCCGCCGATCAGCAGGGCCAGCGCCGCCACCAGCAGCGCCCAGCGGGGCCAGCGCCGCCGGACGGGCGGGGCGGCCGGCGCCTCGCGCACCACCCGCCACGAATCGTCCTCGTCCCAACCGATCCGGATCGGGTCGCCCGGCGCACGCCGGGCCGGCAGGCGCGGCGCGGGTTCCGGCTCGGGTTCCGGCAGCGGATCGCGCCGCAGGCCCGGCGGCAGGCGGTCCACGTCCCGCAGGTTCAGGCGGCGCGGCAGTCCCCCGCCGCTGCCCTCCGTGACTCCATCGTTCCCGCCGGGGCCGTCACTCCCGCTGGCCGGTGTCCAGGCGGGCAGGTCCTCGCCGTCCGCTCCGCCGAAACCGATCCGGACGGTCCGGGCGGCAACGGGCGGTTCCTGCTGGTCGCGGCGTTGCGCGGCGCGGCGCGCGGCGGCCGCCTGGGCGTCCAGGATGGCCTGAGCGCGGCGTTCCTCGTTCTGACGGCGGCGGCGTTCCTGCGGCGTTTCCGGTTCCGGCGCGGCCCCGGCCTCCACGACCGGCGCGCCCGGCTTGGTCAGCGCGACCGGATCACCCGGTTCGACCGGATCGCCTAGCACGATGGGAGAGCCGTCGTGGGCGGCCCCGGCGTCCGGCGCGGGGGGCTCCACAGTGGCACCCGTCTCCACAGGCGCGCCCGTTTCTGCCGCCGCACTCGCCGCAGCCACAGGGTCCGCGGGGGCTTGCCCGGAAGTGGGGGAGGGCGGCGTGCGGCTCAGCCACTCGGTCTCCACCGGGGCCGACGGCGGCCCGGGCAGTCTGGCCGCCGCTTCTGCCTGGGCGTGCGGGGCCTGTGGCCGTGTCGGCTCTGACGGTGCCGCCTCCGGCACTGGCCTTTCCGGTAGTGGCGCTGCCGGTAGTGGCGCTGCCGGTAGTGGCGTGGCCGGCGGCAGTGGCTGGGCAGGCAGTGGGTCGGCCGTGACCGGGGGCGCTGCCTGCGTGCCGGGCGTGGCGTTCAGGCGGCTCAGGGCCTGCGCGGCGCTCAGGGTGCCGGGCTGCTCGGCCAGCGGGCGCAGCGCCGCCGGCAGCGGCCCCATCTCCGAGAGGATCACCGCCAGTGCGTACAGATCGTCGGCCGGCCCCGGATCCCCGCCCCACGGGAGGCCCGCGCCGGTCAGCAGCACGTGCCCGTCCACGCTCCACAGCTGCGCGGGGCTCAGGCCGCCGTGCACCACGCCCCGCCCGTGCAGCGCTGCCAGGGCACTCAGCGCGCCGCGCGCCGTGAGCAGCGCGTCCGAGGCCGGGCGGGCCTGCAGGGGCAACTCGGTCACGAGGTACCCGTGATCGCCGTCCACGCCGCTGTCCACCACCGGCAGCACGTGCGGATGTTCCGGCAGTTCCGGCAGCGCCGGAGGGTATGGCAGCACGTGCAGCAGCACCGGCATGCCCGTCAGGCGGTCCGTGGCACGCAGCGTCCGTACCGGACTGCCAGTCCGGCCCGGGAGTTCACGCGCGGCCACATAGGGGCCAATGGACTTCATCCCGAGCAGTATAGGCCGCGCAGCGCGCCAGCAGACACGTTTACCGGCACGCCGGCCGCGCCGTACTGTGACCGCGTGGCTTGCCCTGCCCCGGTGGATGCGCTACTAATTGCGGGATATGCGTGAAGCCGTGATGGCCGCCCTGAGTACCGTGAACGATCCGGAACTCCACCGTGATCTCGTCTCCCTGGGCATGATCGAACAGGCCACCGTGGATTCGGGTGTGGCCAGCGTGAAGGTGAACCTCACGACGCCCGCCTGCCCGCTGAAAGGCAAGATCGAAGGGGACGTGCGCGAGGCCGTCCTGGCGGTGCCCGGCATCACGCGCGTGGATGTCACCTTCGGCGCGATGGTCCGCCCCCCCGCGCAACCGGCCCTGCCCGGCGTCAAGCACGTCCTGCTGGTCGGCAGCGGCAAGGGCGGCGTGGGCAAGAGCAGCGTCGCCGTGAACATCGCCGCCAGCCTCGCCCGTGACGGCGCGCGCGTGGGTCTGCTCGACGCCGACGTGTACGGCCCCAGCGTGGCGCACATGATGGGACAGGGCGGCGCGAAAGTCACCGCGAACGCCGAACGCAAGATGCAGCCCATCGAGGCGCACGGCGTGAAGTTCGTGTCCATGGGGAACCTCTCGCCGGCCGGGCAGGCGCTGGTGTGGCGCGGCCCGATGCTGCACTCGGCCGTGCAGCAGTTCCTGAAAGACGCCGCCTGGGGCGAACTCGACTACCTGATCGTGGACCTGCCCCCCGGCACCGGGGACGTGCAGCTGTCCCTCACGCAGACCATTCAGGTGACGGGCGCCGTGATCGTCACCACTCCGCAGGACGTCGCGCTGATCGACGCGGCCCGCGCCATCGACATGTTCCGCAAGGCCAGCGTGCCGGTGCTGGGCGTCGTGGAGAACATGAGTTACTTCGTGGCGCCCGACACGGGGCACACCTACGACCTGTTCGGCCGGGGCGGCAGCCGCAAGCTGGGCGAGGAGTACCCGCTGCTGGGCGAGATTCCCATCGACATCGACGTCCGCCAGGACAGCGACCGGGGCACGCCCGCCGTGCTGGCCCACCCGCACTCGGCCGCCGCGCAGGCCCTCACGCAGGTCGCCCGGAACCTCGCCGGACAGGTCAGCGTCCGCTCGCTCGCGCAGTCCCTGGCGGACCTGCCCGATCAGCTGACCGTCGTATGAGCGCCGCGACCCTGCCCGTCCCGCAGGCCCCCGCACCGGAACGCACCAAGACCCGGCTGCTGGAACTCGTCAAACGGCACGGCGCCCAGACCGCGCAGGACCTCGCGCAGGGCCTGGACATCAGCGTTCCGGCCGCGCGCCGGCACCTGTGCGACCTGCAGGAACAGGGACTGGTCGAGGCCCGCACCGAACGGCCCGGCGGCCGGGGCCGCCCGCAGCACGTGTACGCCCTGACCGAGCGGGGCGAGGCGGCCTTCCCGAAAACGTACTCCAGTCTGTGCGTGGACGTCCTGCGGCACATCGAGAGCCTGTTCGGCGGCGAGGCACTCCTGAAAGTCCTCGACGCCCGCAACGCCGAGATCGCCGGCCGGTTCCGCAGCGAACTGGCGGGCGACCTGCCGCTCGGCGAGCGCGTGCAGAACCTCGTGCGCCGCCTGAACGAGCACGGCTTCGACGCCAGCGCCGTTCAGGACGAGCGGGGCCAGTGGACCTTCACGCAGCACAACTGCCCGAACCTGACCGTCGCCCGCCAGTACTCGCAGCTGTGCAGCGCCGAGATCACCCTGTACGGCGACCTGCTGGGCGTCCCGGTCACGCGCGAGACCCGCATCGCCTGCGGGCAGGGCAGCTGCCGTTACCGGGTCGGGTAAGGTCGTCCGGCCATGACCCTGCTGCCCGCCCCGACCGGGGCGCCCGGCCCGCTGTACTCGATCGTGGCGTGGCCCCCGGAAACCCTCGACAGCTGGCTGCGGCGCCTGCAGGAACGCCTGAACGTGCGCGGCTTCGGCCTGCCGCACCTGAACCTCCGCGCGCCCTTCCAGACGCCCCTGGGCAGTCCGGAACTCGTGGACGCCTGCCGGGGCGTCCTGCGCGGCCAGGCGGCCTTCGACGTGCAGATCCGCGGCTGGAAGCAGGTGCCCGGCGTGATCTTCCTGGAATGCGAACTCAGCGCCGAACTGCGCGCCCTGCACGACCGGACCCTGACCATCGAACCCTCCAGCCGCGCCCGTTACGACGGCCCCGAGTACCGCCCGCACCTGACCCTGGCCCTGGGGGTCCTGCCGTGGGCCGAACCGCTGCTGTGGGAGGCCGTGCGCGACCTGACGCCGCCCGTCACGTCCTTCCGGGTCGAGGCGCTGAGCCTGACGCGCGAACACCGGGGCGAGGTGCAGGAACTCCACACCTTCCCGCTGGCCGGCCCCGCCGACCCTGCCCCCGCACCCGCCGCCGAGAGCGCCCCCAGCTGAGTCCGGCGAGCAGCCCGCAACGCAGAGGCCGGCCCCCCTGGTGGGAAACCGGCCTCTGACGCTGCGCTGAAGACTGGGATCACATGGACTCCGATTGAATGGTTGACAAAAACCATTCAATCCGAGCGGATGCGAGTAGGAGAGAAGCGGATTCCGGGCGTGGAGCTGGCAATCCGGTGAAGTTCCGGATTGTCAGCGAAACAGACGGAATCCGTATCAGGCTCCGACGGGCACCTTCAGCATGCTGCTCAGCGCCTCGCTGAACTGGTCGTACCCGGCGAAGTCCAGCTGCTGCTCGTTGTCGCTCAGGGCGGTGGCGGGGCTGGGGTGCACCTCGACGTGAATACCGTCGGCGCCCACGGCCAGCGCGGCCTTCGCCAGGGGGATCAGCAGGTCGCGGCGACCGGCGGCGTGCGTGACGTCCACGATGACCGGCAGGTGGGTTTCCTTCTTGGCGATCGCCACGGCGCTCAGGTCCAGGGTGTTGCGGGTCCACTTCTCGTACGTGCGGATGCCGCGCTCGCACAGGATGACCTCGTTGTTTCCCTCCGACAGGATGTACTCGGCGGCGTACAGCCACTCCTCGATGGTGGCGCTCAGGCCGCGCTTGAGCAGCACCGGGCGGCGGGCGCGGCCCACCTCGCGCAGCAGCGCGAAGTTATGCATGTTGCGGGCCCCGACCTGCAGGATGTCGGCGTACTCGGCGACGATCTCCACGTCGCGGGTGTCCATGACCTCGGTAATGAACAGCATGCCGTGCTGCTTGGCCACGCGGTTCCCGAGAATCAGGCCGTCCACGCCCATGCCCTGGAAGCCGTATGGGCTGGTGCGGGGCTTGTACGCGCCGCCACGCAGGATCTTGATGCCCTTGCCCGCCAGGTACGCGGCCGTCTGCTCCATCTGCTCCTCGCTCTCGATGGAGCAGGGCCCGGCGATGATGGTCGGCAGCGAGTTCCCGCCGATGCGCACCCCGTCGATGTCCAGCACGGTGTCGTCGCTCTTGACCTTGCGGGATACCAGCAGCTGCTTCTTGTCGTTGCTCTCCTCGAGGTCCAGGCTGGCCTTGAAGATCTCCTTGAAGATGGCCTTCACGGCGGCGCCCGTGAACGGCCCCTGGTTCAGGCTCTCGAGTTCCTTGAGCTGCTTGTCCTCGCGGGCCGGGTCGTAGTGGTTGGGGCGGCCTTCCTGGGTCTTGGCGTGACCGATCTGCGCGACGACGTGGCCACGGCGGGACAGGAGCCCGAGAAGTTCACGGTTGATCTGATCGACCTCGGCGCGGAGGTCTTCAATGCTGCGTTGCGGCTGGGTCATGCTCAGCAGTGTAGGAAAGCCGCGCCGGACCCCGCTGACACCCTGCTAGTCAATTGCAAAGAGTTGTCCAACTCCGGCTCTGGTCACGGTGTGCTTTCAGTCGCTCCCGGCACCGCCGCAGACGGGGCATTCACCATGTGCGTCGCCACCCGCGCCAGCGCCGCGTACAGTTCCCGCGCGTCGTCCGGCGCGACGCCCGGCGTGTCGCGCAGCGCCGCGTTCATGCACGCCAGCCACGCCTGCGCCCGTTCCGGCGTGATCGGAAACGGCAGGTGCCGCGCCCGCAGCCGGGGATGCCCGAACCGCTCGTGGTACAGCGGTGGTCCGCCCAGGAACCCTGTCAGGAACGCCAGCTGCTTCTCGGCGGTCAGGGTCAGGTCCGCCGGGAAGATCGGACTCAGCTGCGGGTCACGGGCCACCAGGGCGTAGAAGCGGGTCACCAGCGCCGCCAGGGCGTCCGGGCCGATCCGGTCGTACAGGCTGCCGCCCGCGCTCAGTGAAAGGGGAGCCGTCATGCCCGCCAGGGTAGCGTAGCGCCGCCGGGGTTGATCAGCGCCGGCGCCACGGGCCGCTCCCGGACCGAACGGCTGGTCAGGCCGTTCGGTCCGGGGCGCGGATCATACGGATTCCGTTTGTTTCGCTAACAATCCGGAACTTCACCGGATTGCCAGCTCCACGTCCGGAACCCGCTTGACTCCCACTCGCATCCGCTCGGATTGAACGGGTTTTGCAACCCATTCAATCGGAGTCCGTATCACTTCTTCAGGACGGCGCTGGCGGGCAGGATGTAGATGGTGTCCAGGCCCCAGGGCTGCGGCTTGGCCGGGAACTGCGCGCGGCGCCACACCACGTAATTGCCGATTTCCGGGGCTTTCAGGACCGTGTTCTTGTACGGCGCGTCGGGCCACTGCACGCCGGCGGGGGCGTCCGCGTCGGCCACGGCGATCAGGCCGCCCTGCCCCAGCACGTCCGAGAGTTTCGTGGTGGGCGCGTACCCGTCCCGGCACCAGAACATGATCTGCGCTCCGCTGGCGGCCAGCGTCTCGATGTCCGGAATGCGGGCTTTCAGGAAGGTGTCCAGGTCGTAGGCCTGCACGCGCAGGTCACGTTTGTACAGGTAATCGGCGGGAATGGTCAGTGTTTCCGGCGTGACCCGCGCGGCCAGCAGCGCGGTCGGCGTGACGTTCGCGCGGCCCAGGGCCGAGACCTTGAACACGGCGATCTGCTGCGCTCTGGGCGGGGCGGCCAGGGCGGAGGCGCTCAGCAGCGCCAGGAAGGGAAGCAGGTGGGTGATTCGCAGCATCGGGAACCTCAGGAGAAGAGAGAAGAGAGATCGGAAGAGGAAAGGGCCGGAGACGCTCCGCGGTGACGCCGGGGGACCGTTCGCCGTCCGGGCGTGCGCGGCGGAGCGCACCATAGCGCAGCCGCGCCGGGGGCTGGCACGCAAATCCGGCACCCCTGTTCAGGAGTGCCGGGATGGAGCGGCGCGCGCGGATAGACGTGGGCAGGTGCCAGCGCGAATTAGACGGGTTCCGTTTGTTTCGTTGACAACCCGGAAGGGCGCCGGATTGCCAACTCCACGTCCGGAACCCGTTCTGTTCCTACTCGCTCCGCTCGGATTGAATGGCTTTGTAAGCCATTCAATCGGAATCCGTACTACACGTCGCGGCGGTCGAAGGCGAAGATGCTCATCAGGCCGAAACCGGCCGTGTAGATCAGCAGCAGTATCAGCGGCTGCGCGATATCGCCCTGCTGCACGTACAGGTTCAGCTGGCTGGTCAGCAGGATGCGCTGGATCGCCTCGGGTAGCACCACCAGCAGGCGCATGACGATCAGGGCCGCGAAGGTCGCCAGGGCGGCGGCGGCGGTGTTCAGGTACAGCACGCCGAACAGCAGCGACAGCGCCGCGATGGGCATCAGGACCACGCCGGCCAGGAACGAGCCGCGCAGCACCTCGGCGAAGGCCGCGTCGCTCGTCAGTTGTCCCACGCCCACGAACAGCCCCGGCCCCAGTCCGGTGCCGCCCGTGAACGTCCCGAAGCCCAGCGGAATACCCGCCAGCAGCGAACCCAGCACGGTCGAGAAGATCAGCAGGAAGGGGTAGGACAGCGCCGTGATCAGTTTGCTGGCAATGACCTTGGTGCGGTCGACCGGGCGCAGCAGCAGCGGGGCCAGCGTGCCCTGCGAGACTTCCGAGCCGATCATCTCGGCGACGGTCACGGCGATGAACAGCGGCAGCAGGTAGCCGATGGTCACGCCGATACTCACGGCCGGCAGCTGCCAGCCGCTCACGAGATTCACCTGGATCAGGGCGCTCAGGCGCGGCGCGAAGGCCCACAGCAGCGGCATCAGGAACGTGACCAGCAGGGCCAGTCGCACGCTGCGCGCTCCGAACAGTTTGCGGTACTCCAGGGACAGCAGGGTCAGCATGCGCTCACCCGGCCGCTACGGTCTTGGGTCAGGTCAGGGGTCATCAGGCTTGCTCCACGCGTTCGCGGTAGTACTCGTACAGGTCGAAGTGGTCCGGGCTGGCCTCGAACACGCGGATGCCCTCGGCACTCAGGTGCGACAGGGCGTCGGGGACGCGGGACTCGCCGCCCAGGTGCGCGATGGCGTACGGCGTGCGGGTACTGACCCGGCGCACGAACGGCAGGCGTTCGAGCACGGCGGCCGCCCCGACCGGGTCGTCCACCCGGAAGCGGTACGCGGCCTGCCGGGCGCGCAGGTCCACGGTGTCCACCAGTCGCCCGCCGGTCAGGATGCCGACTGTATGGGCGTACGTGGCGATCTCGCGCAGGTGGTGGGTGCTCAGGACGACCGCGCAGCCGCTCGTGGCGAGGCTGGTCACGATCCGGTGGATCAGCCCGATGCCGAGGGGATCGAGGCCGCTGGTGGGTTCGTCCAGGATCAGGACCTTGGGTTCGGCCAGCATGGCGCTCGCCACGCCCAGCCGCTGCCGCTGCCCCAGCGAGTACTCCTCGACGCGGCGGTCGGCCATGCGGGTCAGTTCCAGTAGCGCCAGCACCTCGCGGATGCGGTCGCGGCTGATCTTGCGGCCGCCCGGCGCCATGGCCGACAGGTTCGCGTGGACCTGCAGGTTCTGGGTGCCCGTGAACTGCGGGTAGAACTTCGCCGGAGCCTCCACCACGGCGCCCAGGTAGGCGCGGGCACGCTGACCGTCGGTATGCACGTCCCGGCCCAGGAGTCTGACCTCGCCGTCCGTGGGGAAGGCAAGGCCGGTCATGGTCCGGATCAGAGTGGTCTTACCCGCTCCGTTCGGCCCGGTCAGCGCGTACACCTCACCGGGCTTCACGGTCAGGTACACGTCCTCCAGAACACTGTTCTGGCCGTATTTCTTGTACAGCCCCCGCACCTCAATGGCTGGGATGGCTGGCGCACCTTGCTTCGTCACCCGCACAGCCTAACCCAGGCGGCCACTCCCGCGCCTGATATGTCCCGCACAGCCCCCCCGACGAGGGGGCGGGGCACACCCGGTGCTGAGCGGTCCTGGCACCGGGTGTGCCCGGCGGTTTCCGGTTCCGCCTGCTGTTGTTTTCGGGCGCTCGCTCTGCGCCGCTGTGCGGGTCTGCCCGGTTCAGGGATGCTGGGGCATGCTCCCGGCACCCCTGAACGCCCCCCCTTCAGAACTTGTTGAAGCGGGTCAGGCGGAACGGCGTTTCGGGTGTGCCGCCCTGCAACTTGTCGAGTTGCCCCTGCGGGACGATCAGGTCGCCGCCGAACGCCGCGAGGGTCGTCGGGAAGCGCAGACCCATCAGGGGCTCCTCGGCCACGATCTGCCCGGCCGTGAAGTCGGCGTTCAGGTTGACCTTCGTGATGACCCCCTCGGCGTTACGCACCACGTACAGTGTGCGCCCGTCGAGCAGCAGCCCGTCGCCGCGCGTCAGGCCGGTCATGACGCGCCGCACGGCCCTGGTGCGCAGGTCGATGCGCCACAGCTCACCGGTGTTCAGCTGCACGGTCAGCAGCGCCCGGCCGTCCGGCGTGGCGACGATGCCGTTCAGGTTGATGCCCGGCGCGTAGCGGATGGGCGTGCCGCTCAGGTCCAGCCACGCGCTCAGTTTCAGGTCCGGCGTGACCCGGAAGATCACGGGCCGGCTGGAATCCGTGACGTACACGTTGCCGTCCGGGGCGGGCGTCAGGTCGTTCACGTACGCGTTCGGCGACTTGGGGGTGTTCAGGATCGCGACCGGGAACCCGTCGGGCCGCAGGACGCTGACGGTGCCGCTCGCGCCGCCCGCTGCCCACACGCGGCCCTGCGCGTCCACCTTCAGGCCCAGCGCGGAGGCGCGCCCCTGACCGCCACCCTCGGCGAATTTCGTGACGGCGCCGCTACCCAGGTTCACGGCGTAGATGGTGCCGGTCGCGGCGCTGCCGGTGTACGCCACGCCACGGGCCGCGTCGACGGCCACGCCTTCCGGGAAGTCCTGCGGGCCGGGCAGCGGGTAGTCGCGCACGCTGAAGCTGTCGCGCGTGATAACCCCGCAGCGTTCCCGCGCGCCGGTCAGGCCGGACGGGTCGCTCCGGTAATCGTCGGGTTGCGCGTGAATGACCAGCGAGCGGTTCAGGACGCCGTTCATGCCGGTCAGGCTGACCTTGGCGGTCGTGAAGCTCGCGCGCCCGGTGCCGTCCGCGCCGACCGTCAGCATGGGCAGGTCCCCGCCGTGCCCCGCGTGGTTGTCCGCCTGCGGGTCGTCGTGGTTGCGGCTCATGCCGGGATCGAAGTGTCCGCCGGCCCCGCCGAAGGCCACGACCGTGTTCGTCGCGGCGTCCACGCCCGGCGTGCAGCGCCCGAACTCGTGGACGTGCATGCCGTGCTGTCCGGGCGTGAGGCCCGAGACGGTCACGCTGACGCGCACCCCGCCGCCCTGCTGCTCGAAGGTGGCGGTGCCGCGCACCTGCCCGGCCGTATCCCGCAGGGCGGCCGTGGCCTTCAGCGGCGTGGAGGCCGGGGCGGGCAGGGGCATGTCCGCCCCGCCCGCCAGACCGATCCCGGTCAGGGCTGCGCCGCCCAGCAGGGCCGCCGTGAGCAGGGTGCGCTTTCTTGAGATGCGCTGCATGTCAGTTCCCCCCGGTGTACAGCACGCGGTAGATGACGCCGCTCTGGTCGTCCGTGAACAGCAGGCTGCCGTCCGTGTACGTGGCGACGCCCGCCACCCGCCCGAACTGCTTCCAGACGTCGCCGTCCTGGTACACGAAGCCCGTGATGAACGGCTCGATCCGCTCGGGTCTGTTCTGCGCGTCGAACACGACCCGCGCGATCTCGTACCCGCTGGGTTCGCTGCGGTTCCAGGAGCCACGGAACGCGATGAACGCGTCGTTGCGGTACTCGGCCGGGAACTGCGTGCCGGTGTAGTAGTTCATGGCGATGGCCGCCGCGTGCGCCGTGTAGTTCAGGACGCTGCCCTGCGTGCCCGCGCAGTACTCGGCCTTGGTGATCTTGCCCGGAATATTGCCCACGTTCACGTACGGGTCGGGTTGCCGGTCGCCGTAGCAGAAGGGCCAGCCGTAGTTCTTCCCGCGTTCGATCACGTTCAGTTCCTCGGGCGGGATGTTGTCGCCGTGCCAGTCGCTCCCCTGATCCGCGCCGTACAGCACGCCGCTGACCGGGTGCCACCCGAAGCCGATGGTGTGGCGCAGGCCCCGCGCGAAGATCTCACGGGTCTTGCCGTCCGGGCTGAGGCGCAGCATCGTCGCCTCCTCCGGGTTGGGGGTGGGGGCGTCGTTGTTCGTGGAGCCGAAGCTGGCGTACAGGTACCCGTCCGGGCCCCACTTCAGGGTGCGGGCCGGGTGCTGCCCGGCGTCCGGGAAGCCGTCCGCGAACACGCGCGGCACGCTCAGCGACCCGTCGCGGGCGATGTCCATCACCCAGATGGTCTTCTCGCCCACCACGTACATCCGGCCGTCCTTGACGTCCATGCCGTGCGCGAGCTTCATGTTCTGCGCCACCTGACGCCGCTCCGCAGCGCTGATCTGCCCGTCACGGTTGGTGTCTTTCAGGTACCACACGTCGCCCTGCGCGCGGCGCGACAGGTAGATCCCGCCGTCCGGCATGACGTGCAGCATGCGGGCGTTCCCCAGCCCGGTCGCCATGACCTTCAGCGTGAACCCCGCCGGGACCTTCAGGCGCTTCAGTTGCTCCGCCGTGAATTCCAGCGGGGTGGGCTCGTTACGGGTCGCGGTGACCGTCACGGGCGGCTCGCCCGGCGCGATCGGGCGGGGCGTGGGCGGGGCCGTCTGGGCCAGCGACGCGGAAAAGAGGGCGGTCGACAGGACCGCCGTGAACACGGACAGGGGGGTGTGGCGCATGGGATGAATCCTCCGGACTGAAGCATCCGCACGCAGCCCCCCGCCAAAGCTGCCGCCCGTCACCATCTGAGAGATCGCTTCCGGTCCGGCCAAGGTCGCCTTCAGGAACGCTTCAGGGGACTCCCATCCGCCCGGCCCCGTCCGGGCCAGGGGTGCGCTCAGGGTTCAGGTCAGCGGCACGAACAGCGGCTGCGTGGTGGCGGGCGCGGCCCCGACCTGAACGGCCCGGCGGTGCAGTTCCTGCACGGCCCGCTCGCCCTCCTCGCCCACGTCCAGGCTGAAGGGATTCACGTACAGGTCGATGTGCGCCTGCATGACCTCGTCGGACATCTCCAGCGCGTGCTCGCGGATGTACCCGCGTGACGCCTCCGGGTGCGCGTACGCGTACTCCAGGCTGCCGCGCACCGCCGCGTTCAGGTCGCGCTGCATGGCCAGCGGCAGGTCCCGGCGCACCAGGATCGCGCCCAGCGGGAGCGGCAGGCCCGTGTCCTCCTCCCACCACGCGCCCAGGTCCAGCAGGCGGGTCAATCCGTACTCGTGGAAGGTGAAGCGCGACTCGTGGATGATCAGGCCCGCGTCGATGGGCTGCCCCCCGAACTCGCCGCGCTGCACGGCGGGCATGACCTCGTCGTAACGCATGCGGATCACGTTCACCTGCGGGAACACCAGCCTCAGCAGCAGTTCCGCCGTGGTCAGCGCGCCCGGCGAGGCGACCGTGCGGCCATTCAGGTCCTGCACGTCCCCGCGCGTCACGATCAGCGGCCCCACGCCCCGGCCCAGCGCCCCGCCAGCGCGCAGCGCCACGTACCGGTCCATGACGCCGAAGTACGCGCGGTAACTGATTTTCGTCATGGGCAGGCGGCCCTGCGTGGCCCAGTCGTTCAGGGTCTGCACGTCCTCCAGCACCTCACGCACCGGCAGCGGCCCCTGCACCAGCCCCGCGTGCAGCGCGTGAAAGATGAACGTGTCGTTCGGGCACAGCGAGTACCCCAGGTCCAGCACCGCCGGCAGGTCACTCGCAACAGGGGAAAGGGCATCCGGGCTCATGCCGCCCAGGGTACGCCCGCCCGCCCACACGGAACGCGAGGCCAGCCACCGTCCTGCCAGCCACCGCCCTGCCCGCTGCTGTCCCGCCCCTGCCGTAACGAACGGCCAGCGCCGGGCTCAGCCTCGCGTCAGCCTGGGCAGGTACGCTGCGCCCCATGCCCCCCCTGCGCGCCGCCCTGCTGCTCCCCGCCGCCCTGGTCGCCCTGAGCGCCCTGAACCCCGCGCAGGCTGGTGGCGGCGGTCCCCGACCCGTCCCGGCCGCCACCTGCCGCGACGGGTACGTGCGCCCGGACTTCACGGCCCTGAAAGCGCAACTGACCCGCGCCCGCGCCCAGTGGAACGCCGGGCGGCCCGCCAGTTACACCTACGACCTGCGCCAGATTGCCGCGCCCATCCTGTTCCCCGAAACCCGCGTGACCGTCGTGGGCGGCCGCGTGACCCGCACCGACCTGCTGCCCGGCCAGGAGGGCGAACCCAACCAGCTGGCCGCGCAGACCATCGAGGCGCGCTTCGACGACCTGTTCCAGACGCTGCAACGCCAGGCCCGTGCCGCCTGCCCGGAAGTGCAACTCAGCTTCGACCCGGCGCTCGGCTACCCCACCCGCCTGTACTCCGGCATGGGCGACAACGGCATTGCCGACGGCTTCGGCGAGTGGACCATCCGCAACTTCACACCCCTGAAGTAAGCGCGTGACCCCTCACCCGCCACACCCCTCACCCGCCGCTGGCGCGGCGCCCTCTCCCCAGGGGAGAGGGTCACGGGCGGGTCAGCATGCCTTTCTCAGCGGACGTCTTTCAGGGCTTCGCGGGCGGCGTCGGCGTCGCGGGCGATCTGGGCTTTCAGTTCGTCCAGGCCGCTGAACTTCTGCTCGCCGCGCAGGTGCGCGAAGAACTTCACCTGCAACTCCTGCCCGTACAGGTCGCCGCTGAAATCGAACAGGTTCACCTCGAAGCGCCGGTCCACGCCGCTGACGGTCGGGCGGAAACCCACGTTCGCCACGCCGTGCCAGCGGCCCCCACCCTCCAGTGCCGGGTCCCCGACCGCCACGACCGCGAACACGCCCAGCGGCAGGGCCTTGCCGTCCGGCACGCGGATGTTCGCGGTGGGCCAGCCGATGGTGCGGCCTAAGCGGTCACCCTGCACCACCACGCCCTGCGCGTCGTAGTGGCGGCCCAGCAGGCGGCCCGCGCCCACCACGTCCCCGGCCTTCAGGTACTCGCGGATGCGGGTGCTCTTGATGTCCTCGCCGCCCAGCTGATGCATCGGCAGCGTCACCACCTCCGGCGCGACCCGGCGCAGGTCGTCCACGCCGCCCGCCCGGCCCCGCCCGAAATGGAAGTCCTCGCCGACCACGACCGTGCGGGGGCGCAGCTGCCGCAGGTCGTCCAGGAACGCCTCCTTGGGCCGCGCCGCGAACTCCGGCGTGAACGACGCCGCGATCGTCTCGTCCACACCGTAACGGCCCAGCAGGTCCAGTTTCTCGGGCAGGGTGGACAGGAACTCCACGCCCTGCGTCAGCACCCGCGTGGGCGGATCGAAGGTGTACACCACGCTCGGCACGCGGTGCTCACGCGCCTTGGCCTTCAACTGCGCGATCAACGCCTGATGGCCCAGGTGCACGCCGTCGAACGACCCGACCGCCACGACCGTCGCCGTGTCGGGGCGCTGGCCAGGGGAGACGTACGTCTTCACGACGGCTCCTGCCCCGCACTCCCGGCAGTGCTCCCGGCCAGCAGCTGAAGGCCGTACAGGGCCGCCGTCACCGTCGAGGCACTCCCGACCAGCGATCCGTCCCGCAGGCCCGCCAGCACCTGCGCCGGCGGCAGCCACAGCACCTCGATGCCCTCCTCGTCCTCGTCGTGCGGCAACTTGCTCTCGCGCAGGTTCGTCGCGTGGAACACGAACAGCTCCTCGTCACAGAAACCGGGACTGGAGTAGAAGCGCGTCAGGAGTTCCATGTCCCCGTCCAGCCCGGCCTCCTCCTGCAACTCCCGCCGCGCCGCGCCCACCGGTTCCTCGCCCGCGTCGATCAGGCCCGCCGGGGCCTCCACCGTCACCGCGCCCACCGCCCGCCGCGCCTGCCGCACCAGCAGCATCTCGCCGCGCCCGTTCAGGGCCAGGACCGCCACGGCGCTCGCGTGCCGCACGATCTCCCACTTGCCGTCCATGATCTCCAGGCGCACGATGTGCCCGTCGAACACCACCCGCGTGCCCGCCGCGCCCGGCCCGTCCTGACTTCCGCTCATGCCCAGACTGTAAAGCACCCGCCCCCACCCCTCATACGGATTCCGTTTGTTTCGCTAACAATCCGGAACTTCACCGGATTGCCAGCTCCACGTCCGGAACCCGCTTGACTCCCACTCGCATCCGCTCGGATTGAACGGGTTTTGCAACCCATTCAATCGGAGTCCGTATCACCCCTGCGCCCGCCCACCGTCTGCCACACTGACCGCATGATCACGCGCCGCGACCTGGAAGCCCGCGAGGCCAGCACCCTGGCCCCCCACGCCACCCTGAGCCGCGACCACCGGGGCCGCGAGCACCCGGAAGCCGAGAGCGACACCCGCACCGCCTTCCAGCGCGACCGGGACCGCGTGCTGCACACGACCGCCTTCCGCCGCCTGGAAGCCAAGACGCAGGTGTTCCTCTCGGCCGCCGGCGACCACTACCGCACCCGCCTGACCCACACCCTGGAAGTGCAGCAGGTCGCCCGCAGCGTCGCCCTGAGCCTCGGCCTGAACGAGACCCTGGCCGAAACCATCGCCCTGGCCCACGACCTCGGCCACCCCCCCTTCGGGCACGCCGGGGAACGCGTCCTGAACACCCTCATGCAGGAACACGGAGGCTTCAACCACAACCTGCAGGCGCGGCGCATCGTCACGCTCCTGGAGCACCCCAAAAGCGAGTACGCGGGCCTGAACCTCACCCTCGACACCCTCGACGGCCTGAACAAACACCACCGCGACGGCCTGGGCCAGCCCAGCCTCGAAGCGCAACTCGTGGACGCCGCCGACGCCCTGGCCTACACCGCCCACGACCTCGACGACGGCCTGCGCAGCGGCCTGATCACCCCCGACCACCTCGCCGGACTGCCCCTCTGGCAGGCACTCCTGAGCGCCACCGGCGTCAACCCCCACCCCCTGACCGAACAGGGCCGCCGCACCCTGCACCGCCACCTGCTCGGCTGGCTCATCCGCGACCTCACCCACGCCAGCAACCACGCCATCACCACCAGCGGCCTTCACACCCCCACCCAGGTCCGCGCGCACCCCGGCGGCCTGATCACCTACAGCCCCGCCACGCAGACCCTCCTGGGCGGCGCCCGCACCTTCCTGCGCGACAACCTCTACCGCCACTGGCGAGTCGAGATGCAGGTCGAGCAGGCCACCCGCGTCCTCACCACCCTGTTCACCGCCCTCCAGCAGCGCCCCAGCATGCTGCCCCCCAGCTACCGCGACCTCGCCCGAACCAGCGGCCTGCCCCGCGCCACCTGCGACTACCTGGCCGGCATGACCGACCGCTACGCCCTCGAAATGCACGCCGCCCTCACCGCTACCGGCACCCCTGCCACCTGGCCCCGCTGACCCACCCCGCCCCTGCCAGTTGACAGCTTCCCGCCCCCCTGATACATTTATGCCCGCCTGCCCGAGAGGACAGCGCGAAGCAAACAGAGGTGCGCGGGTGTAGCTCAGCTGGTTAGAGCGCACGCCTGATAAGCGTGAGGTCCCCAGTTCAAGTCTGGGCATCCGCACCAAAGAAGAGAAACCCCGTCAATGACGGGGTTCTTTCGTTATGTGCGTAGTTCAGGCCTCATAGTTTTCCCTGCAATTATCTGCACCCTGTAAGGGCCTCATAAGCCCTGTCGAAGCGGAGTCGAGATACTGTTTGGACGCATAGGACCGTTGCGGTCACGGAGCCGTGAAGATCCATGTGGCTGGAAGGTCAGGGGCTTTGGAATTTAGCGTTGGACGTTCATTGTGGCCGAGTGAAGTCAGTGAATTTTGTCGATTGGGACAGAGAATTGGGGCGTCGGAGGGCTATTTTCTGATGCCGTATTTCGGATAATTGCTTCAAGTTGACACTGCTCACGCCCATGCCAGAACTATCGATGGTCGAATCTGCTTGAACGGAACTGTTGTCCAGGGGAAAATCAAGTATGGAGCCATACACAATCACGAAAATTCTGGAGGAAGTTCAGAAAGGCGAAATTAGAATTCCTGCATTTCAAAGGGGATTCGTTTGGGAGCCTGATAATGTTGCATTTTTGATGGATAGTATTTATAAAGGGTATCCATTTGGGGCATTATTATTTTGGCAAACTAGAGAAAGATTGAAGTTTGATAGATCGCTTGGGCCTTTTGATCTACCTGAGCCGCGCGAGGAATATCCCATCTTTTATGTACTTGATGGACAGCAGCGGATCACTTCTATTTTTGGAGTTTTTCAATCAGAAGTGGATATTTCTGCGAATTCTGATTGGAAAGATATATACTTCGACTATACAAAGCAGGGGAATGCGCAGGAGCCACTATTTTTTGCATTGGCTGCTGAAGAGGTTGATCCTGAGAGGCATTTTCCTTTGAAGACTTTGTTCAATCCTGCGAAATTCTTTGAATACGCCAATAAAGTTCATTCTGACCATCAGCCAAAAGTGGTTGAGATGCAGCAGAGATTTGTAGGAGTTCAAATACCCATCCAGACCTTTAGAACAGAGGAAAAAAGTGCTGTAGCTACAATTTTTGAGCGGATCAATCGCCAGGGCATACCACTTGACACACTTCAATTGTTAAGTGCTTGGACTTGGAGCGAAGAGTTTCAATTGCACGGCAGATTTGCTGAGTTGGCAGAAGAACTTGAGCCATTCGGATTTAGTGAAATGAGTGACGACATGAATCTCATTTTACGATGCTGTGCGGCAATTCTGGTAAACGATGCCTCGCCAGAATCTTTAATGTCAATTACTGGAGAGCAGATTCGTACTAACTTTGAAAAAATTCTGAATGGAATCCGCGGCGCGGTGGACTATCTGCAGAATGAATTCTATGTCGCCTCGTTGAGAAATCTGCCATTCACGACCATTATGGTGCCACTCAGTGTATTCTTTGCGGTAGATGGTAATAGAGAAGTGCAATATGATGCGCAGCAGCGTTCTGAATTGAATCGCTGGTTCTGGAGAACGTGCTTTTCTAAGAGATATAGCAGTGGTGTTCTGAGGAATCTGAAGCGGGATATTGAGGAGATGGTAAAACTAAGAGACTCTGGTGTTAGCAATCTTGGTAACTTCAAGGCTGCCGTCGGTGAAACTTTCTTTAGTGGAAGTACATTTAAAATGAACGCAGTTGACACTAAGACGTTCATCCTTCTGTTGGCATCCGCGAGTCCTCGAACATTTATATCTGGGTCGCCTATCAATTTGCAAGACAAGCTGCGTCAACACAATAAGGCTGAATTTCACCACATGATGCCGCGAAAATTTCTTATCAGCTCAGGGCAAAACAATGCGATTTCAGAAAACGTCCTAGCTAACTTTTGCTTTATTTCTAGAGCTGAGAATAGAAAGCTGGGAGGCGATGCGCCAAGTATCTATCGAGAAAAGATGGACAAAGCGCCGGAGATTTTGGCTCATGCCTTTACTGGAGAAGTGTTATTCGATGATAACTATTCGAAATTTATTGAGGAAAGGTCTAAAAAACTGTCTGAGACTGCTAATATGCTGTGTCAGAACCCATAAATATGTTGATCCGAATCATACATTAACCTAACATTGGGAACGTTTATTTTAAATTGAAAATGTTTTAAATTTCGGCTTTACTGGACATTTTCTGAGTGCGTTTTGATTGTCCTGTCGCCGATAGCTGTGGCTGGGCATCCGCACCAAGAAAGAGAAACCCCGTCGTTGACGGGGTTCTTTCGTTTGATCCGGAGGTGGGTTTACGCGTTCACGCTGCCTGCGCCCACGCTCTCGCCCAGCAGCGTGCGGATCACGTCGCTGATGGTCACCACGCCCAGCAGTTCCCCGTCCTGCGTGATGACCGGCAGGCCGTGCACGTCGGCTTCGAGCATGCGGGTCAGGGCGTCGTGCATGGGGACGCTCTCGGTCAGGTAGCCGCTGGGCGGGCGCATCAGGTCGCGGACGGTGACGCTCTGCAGAAAGAACTGGTCGGCCATCAGGGTGGGGCCGTGCGTGGCGGCGGCGCGGTCCACCGCGTCCCGCAGGTCGCGGGCGTGCAGCACGCCGGTCAGCTGGCCGCCCTGCACGACCGGCAGCACGTGCAGCCGCGTGACGTTCAGGATGGCGGCGGCCTCGCTGGCGGGCGTGTCGGGCGTGACCGTCACGACCTCGCGGGTCATGTGCTGCGCCGCCGCTCCCCACTGCAACCGGGGCGCGCGGGCCTCGGCGCGCAGCACGTCGGTCAGGGTCAGCATGCCCATCAGGGCGCCCGTTTCCTCCTGCACGACCGGCAGGCCGCCCACCCGGCGGTCGAGCAGGGTGCGCAGCGCGGCGCGCAGCGGCGTCTGCGGAGTGACGGTGTGAACGGGGGCGCGCATCACGTCGCGTACGCGCACGCGGCCCACGTGGTCCGTGAACTCCCAGGGGCTCAGGCCGTCACTCAGGGCCGGGAGGGCGCGGCGCACCTCGCCGTCCGTGACGATGCCGATCACGCGGCCTGCCTGCACGACCGGCAGGCGTTTCACGCCGAGTTCCTGCATGGCGACCACGGCGGCGCTGAGTGGTTCGTGCGCGCCGACGGTGACGGCGCGGGGGTGCATGGCGTCCTGAACGAGTAGGGGGGTGGTCATGGGTGAACCTCCTGACCACAGGGTCGGCCCGCCCGGTTACAGGAGCATTACGGGCCGGAACGCAGGCAGCCGGGGCGCGTGGTGGCCCCGGCTGTTCAGTTGATCGGTCCTGTGATCGGTCCTGCGCCGTTCAGATCAGGCTGAGTTCGCTGCCTTCGCCGAGGTGGGCGAGGTGTTCGGGCAGGTTGCCGGGGCGGTCCATGACGATCTGCTCGGCCTTGTAGGAGGAGCGGACCAGGGGGCCGCTGACGACTTCCAGGAAGCCCATGGCCATGGCCTCGTCGCGCAGTTCGTCGAATTCGGCGGGGGAGACGTAGCGCTCGACGGGCAGGTGGTGCATGGTGGGGCGCAGGTACTGCCCGAAGGTCAGGACGTCCACGCCGGCGGCGCGGCAGTCGCGCATGGTCTGCGTGAGTTCCTCGCGGGTTTCGCCCAGGCCGAGCATGATGCTGGTCTTGGTGATGACGTCCGGGCGGGCCTGTTTGGCGTGCGCGAGGACCTTCAGGGTCTGGTCGTAGTCGGCGCGGATGTCGCGGACGGGGTGGGTGAGGCGGCGGACCGTTTCGAGGTTCTGGGCGTAGGTGTCCACGCCGCTGTCGAGAACGAGGTCCACGCAGTGGGTGTTGCCGCCGAAGTCGGGCGTGAGGGCCTCGACGCGCGTTTCGGGGTTGAGGCGTTTGATGGCCTGCACGGTCTTGGCGAAGTGGTACGCGCCGCCGTCCGGCAGGTCGTCCCGGTCGACGCTGGTCAGCACGACGTACTTCAGGCCCATGAGCCGCACCGAGTCGGCGACGCCCTGGGGTTCGTCCAGGTCGAGTTTGCCCATGGGGTTGCCGGTGTCCACGGCGCAGAAGCGGCAGGCGCGGGTGCAGATGTGACCCATCAGCATGAAGGTGGCCGTGCCGCGGCTCCAGCATTCGCCGATGTTGGGGCACATGGCTTCCTCGCACACGGTGTGCAGGCGGTGTTCCTTGACGATCTTGCGGACTTCCGTGAACACCTGCCCGGTGGGGATGGTGACTTTCAGCCACTCGGGTTTCTTCTCGCGGACAGGCACGCTGTCCTTGCGGTAGATGCCGTTCTTGATGAACTTGGGTTCCTTGGCTGCTTGGGTGTCCTGGGTCATGGTGGATTCAGCTCCCGGCTGCCGCTGGGGTGGGCAGCGTCCAGTCGTACTGGGCGAAGGTGGTGTGGAAGGCGCGCGTCAGGGCGGCCCGTGCGTCCTGCATGCTGGCCGTTCTGTCCAGGCCGCGCAGGTCGTACTCGCGCTGCACGCTGGTCATGTGCGTCTGCGTCAGGCCGCACGGGACGATCAGCTCGAAGTGGCCGAGGTTCGGGTTCACGTTCAGCGCGAGGCCGTGCAGGGCGACGTTGCGCTGAACGGCGACGCCGAACGACGCGATCTTCTGGTCGTACGTCAGGCCGTTCACGTCGCGTTCGGTGACGTACACGCCGGCGTACCCGGGGTTGGGGCGCGCGTCGCTCAGGCCCAGGTCATGCAGGGCGCTGATCGTCGCCTGTTCCAGCAGGCGCAGGAAGTCCGCGACCCGGCGCCCGACGGGGAAGATGGCGTACGCGACGAGCTGACCGGGGCCGTGGTACGTGACGTCGCCGCCACGTTCGACCTCCAGCACCTCGATGCCCTGCGCCTTCAGGTACTCGCGCGTGACGATGATGTTGGTTCCCTCACGGGCCTTGCGGCCCAGCGTGAGGACGGGAGGGTGTTCCACGAGCAGCAGGGCCGGTCGGCCGCCGGCCGCGACCCGCTCGTGGTGTCGTTTCTGAAGGTCCCAGGCGTCCCGGTACGGCGTGACGCCGAGGTCCAGAACGTCGAAGGGGGCGTGCGTCATGCGGCGATTGTACGCCCCCCCGGCTGCCTTTTATCGTGTCGCAGGCGGGTGTTCGGGCCGTATTGACCAGTAAACGTGGTGAATCCTGCGCTCCGCGCTGGTCAGGAGTGTCCAGGCTGAACGGACGTCCCTGACGGCGGCTGCGCCATCTGGCTCAGGGCATACAGGACGACGCACCCCAGGGTGAGGCATGGAACTGGTACCCCCCTCCGAACAGTTCAAGTCAAGCTTCCTGGACGCCGTGCGCGAGGCGCAGGCCACCGGCAGCGGTCTGGGCGACACCCTCAACTTCGACGTGGCCGACATGGAGCGTGACTTCGCGGCCTTCCTGACCCACCTGCGCCGCTTCGAGCCCGGCCAGCCCCTCCCCGGCGGCTTCGTGCACTCCGAGTACCTGTGGCTCGTGGACGGAGGCACCTACCTGGGCCGCGCCAGCATCCGCCACACGCTGAATGAACGCCTGCGCGAGTCCGGCGGCCACATCGGCTACGAGGTCCGCCCCGGCGCCCGCCGTCAGGGGCACGCCACCCGCATCCTCGCCGGATCGCTGCGCCGCGCCCGGCAGCTGGGTATCGACTCGGCCCTCGTGACCTGCGACGCAGACAACACCGGCTCGCGCCGCACCATCGAGAAGAACGGCGGCGTCCTCGAAGGTCAGTTCGTCGTGCCGGACCACCCCAACCCCATCCTGCGGTTCTGGGTCCCCACGCCCACCTGATCCGGACTCCGGATGAGCGCAACCGGAACAGAAACCGCACAGGGGAGAGCCGCGCGGCCCTCCCCTGATCAGGCGTCGCGCTCAGCCGTTGCGAATCTGCCCGGCCTTCTCCTCCATCAGTTCCGCGAGTTCCTCCAGCGCCTGCACCTGCTCGGCGCCTGACACGCCCGTCTCCGTCAGCCGGTCCGCCACGGCCTCCCCGATGCGGGTCAGGGCGCTCACCTGTTCCGGCGCGGCCTCGTCCAGCTGCGCGATCCGCTCCACCAGTTGCTCGCCGGCCGTCCCGAGTGCCTGGGCCTCGTCCGCCGCGCTCAGGTGCCGCAGCGACGACACCCGCTCCTGGTACTCGGCGCTCACCTGCTCCAGCTGCTGCACCTGCGCCAGCGTGTCGGCCTGCACCTGCGCCGCCTGCATGATCGTCTCCAGCGCCCTGACCTGCTCGCGCACATGCTGGTGAATCGCCTGAAGGCGGCCCAGGCTGACCTCATTCATGGGCGTCCGCGCGACGCTCTCCAGCGCCTCGCACACCAGCGTATCCAGCGCCTGCGCCGCCATGACCTGCACCTCACCGCTCTCGCGGATGTGCAGCAGCGCCTCGACCTGCTCGCCGCGCGCCTCGGGGCTGGCGTTCAGCGGCAGGGCGCGCAGCTGCTCGGTCGTCAGGGTCACGACCTGCCGCAGGGCGTCCGTGGCGGCCAGTCCCTCCCGGCCCGCCCGGATGATGGACTCCAGCACGCTGGTCTGCTCCCAGCCGGCCGCGCCGACATGTTCACGCGCGCGCACCTCCGACACCCGGCGGCGCTGCTGCAACGAGACTTCGCGGACCTCGGCCAGGGGGCCGGCCGCCTGTTCAGGCACGGAATTCATGATCCTCAGGTTGCCGCGCCCCGCACACCCACAACGTGACGCTCCCTTCACTTGCCGGGCCGACTTGCCTGCCCAGGCCCGCGCCGCGTATACTGTTACGGTCCGGTCGACTGCCCCTGGCGGCGACCTGTTCACCCAGGAGCACGAACGTCTCTGCCCGCAGACAGCGGGACGGTGGGACGGTCCGCTGCCCGAAGGAGTCAATCATGCAGCACGCAATCAAAGCGAACCGTGGCGCCATCCTCCGCGCCGTCGAGCAGCCCCACATCAAGACCGACGCCCCCGAGTTCCGCCCCGGCGACACCGTCCGCGTGGAAACGAAGGTCGTGGAAGGCACCCGCACCCGCAACCAGGCCTTCGAGGGCGTCGTCATCGCCATCAACGGCTCGGGCAGCCGCAAGAGCTTCACCGTCCGCAAGATCTCCTTCGGTGAAGGCGTCGAGCGCGTGTTCCCCTTCAGCAGCCCCCTGCTGGCCAAGATCAGCGTGCTGGAGCGCGGCAAGGTCCGCCGCGCCAAGCTGTACTACCTGCGCGACCTGCGCGGCAAGGCAGCCCGCATCAAGAACGACCGCAGCCGCGTGATGAAGGACGCCGCCCGCGCCCAGGCCGAGAAGGCCGCCAAGGCCGCCGCGCCCGCCGAAACCGCCGCTCCCGAAACCCAGGGCGAGTAAACCCCACCGGGCTCAGGCCCACCCGGTTTCACCGCGCCGCCCCCAGTTATGGGGGCGGCGCACTTTTTGGTGGCGCACTGTTGCCTGTGGCCCGGCCTGCCGCCTGCGCTACCGTACCCGCGTGACCACCACGCACGCGCCCCCGGCTGCCCTGCTGACCCTGGACCTCGACGGAACCCTGATCGGCCCGGACGGGCAGCCCCCACCCGGTCTGCTGGACGAATTGCGGGCGTGGCAGCTGGGCGGCGCGCACGTCGCGATCATCACGGCGCGCGGGCGCCTTCCGCCTCTGCTGCGGGACTGGCCGCTGCACAGCGTTTCCCGCTGCTACGGCGCGTGGTTGCGTTGCGAGGGCCGCGTGCTGTGGGAGCGCACCCTGCCGACAACGGCCGTCCACGCGGCCTTGGGCGCCCTCACGCCCGCCGAGCGCGGCGGCCGTTGTAAGACCCTGATCGTCACGCCCGACCCGCGCGGCATCCTGCGGCACACCGACCCCGACTTCGAGGACCGCTGGCCGCACGCCCCCGCGCCCCTGAAAGTCGTCCACGGCCAGCTGGACGCCGACCGCCTGGACGATCTGCAGGCGCAGTGGGCGGCCATTCCGGGCGCGCAGGTCATCCGCGAACGCCGCGACCGGCTGGTTCTGGTCGCCGCGGGCGCCGGCAAGGGCGAGGCGCTGCGGGGCCTCGCCACGCACCTCGGCGTGCCGGCCGCGCGCACCTGGGCGGCCGGGGACGGCCCCGCCGACGCCGCCATGCTCCCGCACGCCCGGACCTTCCTGCGGGTGGGCACGCACCCGGCCCTGCACGCCGCGCACCTGACCGCGCCCGGCCCGGCGGATGTGCCCCGCGTCCTCGCGCGCTGCCGGGCGGACGCGCTAGGCTGCCGCGCGTGACCGTGACCCTGCCCGCCGACCTGCCCGTGACCCTGCCGCTCCTGATGGCCTTCGACCTGGACGGCACTCTGATCCCCGACGCGGGACGCGAGGTGCAGCCCGACGCGGCGCAGGCCCTGGCGCGGCTGCGGGCGCTGGGCGTGAAACTGGCCATCATCACCGGGCGCGACACGCCGCCGTCGCAGGTGCTGCGCGTCATGGAGCCCGACGCGGTCGCCACCAACAACGGCGGCCGCATCCTGATCGGCGAGGACCTGCACACCGAGGCCCGCTTCAGCGACGCGGACCTGGAAGCCACGCTGGCCCACGAACTCGACGGCGCGCGCGTGGTCCTGTTCACCGCCGACGGCCTGTACGTGGACCTGCCGCCCGGCGTGGAACCCGAACCGTGGATGGTGCTGCGCCAGTTCCGCCCCCTGGCCGACGCGCCGCGCGAGGGCATCCTGAAAGTCGGGTACTACCACCCGCAGGTCGCCGCGCTCGCCGGACGCCTGCGGACCACGCATCCGCACCTCGTCCTGACCGGCGCGCAGGACCCGTACCCGCACTTCCTGACCGTCACGCCGCAGGGGGCGCACAAGGGCGCGGCCCTGACCCTGATCGCCGACGCCCTGAACGTGCCGCACACCCAGACAGTCGCCTTCGGAGACAGCGACAACGACGAGGCCATGCTGGAAGTCGCCGCGTACGCCGTGCAGGTCGGCTCGCTGCCCCTGCTGACCCCGCACGCGAACACCCGCGTGCCGCAGCAGGCGGACCTGGGCGCGTTCCTGCATGCCTGGGCCGACCGGCTGGCCGCTGCCCGCTGATACGGATTCCGTTTGTTTCGCTGACAATCCGGAACTTCACCGGATTGCCAGCTCCACGTCCGGAACCCGCCCTGCTCCCACTCGCATCCGCTCGGATTGAACGGTCTTTGCAGCCCATTCAATCGGAGTCCGTATGATACGCAGTGGTGGCCCGGCGACCGCTGGGATCGACCGGGCCACCACTGCGTCCTGGCTTACTTCAGGGTCAGGGAGTTCAGGATGGCGCGGCCCTGCTCGATCACGTCAGCGGGCGTGCCGGTGGGGGTCATGAGGGTCGCGGTGTACAGGCGGTTGTTCTTCAGGGTGAACACCTGCGTCCAGCGGACGGTGCCGCCCTCGCCGTCGCCGGTGTAGGTCCAGAGGATGGCGTTCTGACCGCTGACCTTGGTGGTCTTCTCGCCCAGCATCTTCAGTTTGGGCACCACGTCGGGCATCTTGCGGGCGTTCAGGTCGCGCACGTCGGCCAGCGTGGCTTTCAGTTCGGCGGGGATGTCCTGCACGACCACCGTGACGGTGGGGCGCAGGCTGCCGATCTTCTGGTACACGAACGCCACGTCGGTGCCGGGCACGTTCTTCAGGGGCGTCCAGCCGGCCGGCACGCGGATCGAGTAGCCTTTCTCGCTGGTGGCGGTGATGGCCTCGATGGTCCTGGCTTCCGGGGCGGCGGGCGCGGTGGTGGTCTGAGCGGAGGCCGCGCCGGTCAGGGCGGGCGCAGCGAGCAGGGCGAGGGTCAGGAGGGCGCGCTTCATGCGGCTCAGGGTAGTGCCTGAAGGTGAGCCGAATCTGACGCGCTTCCCGGCGGGTGCGGCCCGCAGAACGCCACGCGGCCTGCCGACAGGTGCAGGTGGTGGGTCAGGCCGTCCGGCGCGTCGGAGGCGCGGTGAGCGACGACCAGCAGGTGCGTGCCGCCGCGCACGAGGTCCGGCAGCAGGCCCAGGAACGCGGCGCGTGACCCGGCGTCCAGGAAGTCCAGGCCCTCGTCGAGGATCAGCAGGCGCGGGCGGTGCGCGACCGAGCGGGCCAGCAGCAGCCGCCGCAACTGCCCCTGCGAGAGCGTGTCGGCCGGGCGGTCCAGCAGGTCCGTGACGTTCAGGACGGCGGCCAGCCGGGTCACCTCGGCGTGCTGCGCGGCGTCCAGGGTGTGCGCAAAGCCCTCGGTGCCGTCCCAGGCGCTGCCGATCACGTCCCGGCCCGTCCACTCGCGCCGCTGCCGGATGCCCAGTTCCGCGCTGACCAGCCCAGTGCCGCGTCGCCGGTCGCTCAGCAGGTCGCGGGGCAGGAAGGGCCGCGTGATCTGCCCGCCCAGGGCGGGGTGCAGTTCCCCGGCGATCAGGCGGACCAGGGTGCTCTTGCCGCTGCCGTTCTCGCCGGTCACCAGCCAGTGCTGCCCCGAGCGCCACGTCCAGGTCAGTCGCCCCAGGGCGCGGTGTCCGTTGCGGTAGACCTCGGCTTTGCTGACGGTTACGAGGTCGCGCGGCAGACCGTCCGTGGGCGGCAAGGGCAGTGCCGGCCAGTCTGCCGTGGGCGCGGCCTGCCCAGCGGCAATCCCGACCCGGCCTCCCTGCACGCTCAGTGTCCGCCACGGCAGGTCCGGCGCCTCCTCCGGCCGGTGCGAGGCCAGCACGACCGCCACGCCCGAGGCGTGCACGGCGGCAATCACGCCGCCCAGTTCCGCGCAGGCCTCGCCGGTCAGGCCGTCCGTGAACTCGTCCAGCAGCAGCAGTTCCGGCGCGGGCATCAGCGCCGCGCCCAGCACCGCCCGCCGCCGCTGCCCGTGACTGAGGGTCCGCACGTCCCGCTCCAGCAGCGGCCCCAGCCCGGTCAGGGCCGCCACGTCGGCCACGCGCCGCTCCTCGGCCGGGGTGGCCTCCCACAGGTTCAGGCGTTCGCCGCGCGCCGCGCCCAGCAGCAGGTCCCGCACCGTCACCGCCCAGTCGCGCGTCAGGTAGAACGCCTCGGCGTCCGGCCCGACCACCGCCAGGGACCGCCGCGCCCGCACCGCCGACCGCTGCTCCTGCCCGCCCAGCCGGTAGAGGCGCTCGCCGCGCAGCGGGGCGACCTCGCCCGACAGCAGCCTCAGCAACGAGGTCTTGCCGCCCCCGTTCGGGCCGCGCAGCAGCAGCGCCTCACCCCGCGTGACCTCCAGCGTCACGTTATCCAGCAGCGTGCGGCCCCCGGCCACCACCGTCACGTCCTTCAGGGTCACCAGCGCCGTCATGCCCGCGAGTCTAGCGGGCGCGTGCTCTTCTGCGCTCATGCTCCGCACCCTGCACCTGATCAAGCATGGCCGTCCCCACATCGACCCGCAGGTGCCTGCGCACGACTGGCCGCTGGCACAGGACGCCCTGACCGGCCTGCCCACCCTGTTGGCGGCCCTTTACCCCCGCCCGGACCTCGTGGCGTGCAGTGTGGAACCCAAGGCGCACGCTACCGCGCAGGGACTGGCCGCCGCGCTGGGCGCACCGCTGCGGCCCATGCAGGGCCTGCACGAGCAACTGCGCTACACGGCCCCCTGGCGACCCGATCCGGCCGCGTTCGAGGCGGATATCCGCCGCTTCTTCGATCATCCGGAGCAGGTCGTCAGCGGCGAGGAGAGTGCCCGCGACGCCCTGACACGGTTCACCAATGCCGTCACGGCCGTCATGACCGCCCACCCGCAGCCGTGCGTGGCGGTCGTGGCGCACGGCACCGTCATCAGCCTCCTGGCCGCGCACCTGACCGGACGCGATCCCTGGGCGGTCTGGCAGGCGCTGCCGCTGCTGGGCCACGTGACCGTTTCCTGGCCGTCCCAGCCTCCGCAGGGAACTTACGCGTTGCCCGGCGCGTAAGGAGCAGTACACAGGAGGCACCATGGGATTCACTATTTTCGTCAGCGTTTTGCTGCTGCTGGTCATCGTCACGCTGTTCGCCGGAGTCAAGAGTGTGCCTCAGGGGTACCAGTGGACGCAGGAACGCTTCGGGAAGTTCCTGCGGACCCTGTCGCCAGGGCTGAACGTCATCATTCCGTACATCGACCGGATCGGCCGCAAGGTCAACATGATGGAACAGGTCCTCGACGTTCCCAGCCAGGAAGTCATCACCCGCGACAACGCACTCGTCACCGTGGACGCCGTCGTGTTCTATCAGGTGCTCGACGCCGCCAAGGCCAGTTACGAGGTCGGGAACCTCGAGCAGGCCAGCCTCAACCTCACCATGACCAACATCCGCACCGTGATGGGCAGCATGGACCTCGACGAACTCCTCAGCAACCGTGACCAGATCAACGCCCGCCTGCTCGGCGTGGTGGACGAGGCCACCGCCCCGTGGGGCATCAAGGTCACGCGAATTGAGGTCAAGGACATCAAGCCGCCCGCCGATCTGGTCGCCAGCATGGCCCGCCAGATGAAGGCCGAACGCGAGAAACGCGCCAACATCCTGGACGCCGAGGGCTTCCGGCAGGCCGCCATCCTGAAAGCCGAGGGTGAAAAGCAGGCCGAGATCCTGAACGCCGAGGGCCGCCGCCAGGCCGCCTTCCTGGAATCCGAGGCCCGCGAACGCCAGGCGCAGGCCGAGGCCGAGGCGACCCGCATGGTCAGCGAGGCCATCGCCGCCGGGAACGTGCAGGCCATCAACTACTTCGTCGCGCAGCGCTACGTGGACGCCCTGAAAGAGATCGCCACGTCCCCCAACCAGAAGACCCTGATCCTGCCCGTCGAGGCGGTCAGTGTGCTGGGCAGCCTGCAGGGCATCGCGGAAGTGGCCCGCGAGGCCTTCGGACGCAAGGCCTAGTCGCGTGGACTGGCTGCCCACCCTGGAACGCGTGCAGCCCTGGCACTGGTGGGTGCTGGGCGCGCTCCTGCTGATCCTGGAAGTCGCCGCGCCCGGCGTGTTCTTCGTGTGGCTGGCCCTGGCCTCCTTCGCCCTGGGACTGGTCGTGTTCGTCCTGCCGGTCCCGGTCGCCGTGCAACTGCTGCTGTTCGCGGTCCTCAGTGTCGCCAGCGTCCTGCTGGGCCGCCGCTACCTGAGCCGCCTGCTGCCCGACTCGCCCGAGGCGAACGGCCTGAACCAGGGCAGCGGCCGGCTGGTCGGGCAGACCGTGACCGTCACGCAGGCCATCGAGAACGGCGTGGGCCGCGTGCGCGTCGCGGACGGTGAGTGGCGGGCCACCGGCCCCGACACGCCCGCCGGAGCGCGGGTCCTGATCGTCGCCGCCGACGGCGCGACCCTGCACGTCCGCGAGGTCAACGGCACCTGGACCTGAGCTGACTCAGGGAATGCGGCACGCGGCCAGGGCATCTGCTCTGGCCGCGCCTGCTGTTTTTCCCGGTTTACGTGCCGCGCCGCACCGGGTACAGCCAGGGCCGCAGCGTCCGTGACAGCAGCGGCAGCACCGGCCAGTTCAGGAAGATGGTGGACAGCGTGGCCGTCGCCAGCGTGGCCGCCCAGCCGGGCCAGTCGGCCGTCAGGGGACGCAGCAGCGTGGCGAACAGCATGATCAGCGGGTACACCCCCACCACGCCCACGATGACGTTCTTCCACAGTGGCGGGGCCGGCAACCGCGAGGGCCGGTCGAACCACGCCTCCAGCCCCTGCGCCTCGCGGTACTCGACCTCACCCGCTGTGAAGCGGTCCAGTTCCGTCAGCGCCTCGCGGTAGGCGGGCGACGACCGCCACGCCTCCAGCGACGCCCGGTCCCGGAAACGCACCAGCGTCACGTACTCCGCGACCGGTCCGCTCAGGTCCCGCAGGACATGCAGCCCCACGAAGCCCGGCTGCGCCCCCTGAAGGACGTGCAGGCGCCGTGCCCAGGCCTCGTACGCCTCCAGCTGCGAGCGGCGCACCCGCTCCGTGACGACCAGGGTGATGCCCGTCCCGGTCGGGGGAGCGGCGGTGGGGGACGGATCAGGAGTGGCGGGGTCAAGGTGGGCAGACATCAGCCCCGCAGTTTACCGTACCCGCCCGCCACACCTTCCGGGAATAAGAGAAACCCCCGCCCGAACAGGGGGCGGGGGTCGCAACGGTCCGTGATTCAGCGCTTGCTGAACTGGGGAGCGCGGCGGGCCTTCTTGAGGCCGTACTTCTTGCGCTCGACTTCGCGGGGATCGCGGGTCAGCAGGCCCTTGGGCTTGAGCTGCGCGCGGAAGTCGGGGTTGACCTTCAGCAGGGCGCGGGAGATGCCCAGCTTGATCGCGTCGGCCTGGCCGGTGGGGCCGCCGCCGACCACGGTGATCACGGCGTCGTAACGGCCGGCGGTGCCGGTCTCACGGAACGCCTGCAGGGCGTGCACGGCGCGCAGCAGACCACGGAAGTAGGTCTGGAACTCTTTGCCGTTCACGATGATCTTGCCTTCGCCGGGGCGGAGGAACACGCGGGCCACGGCGCTCTTGCGGCGGCCGGTGCCGTAGAACTGTTCAGGTTGCTGAATCGCCATGATTATTTGACCTCGAGCGTCTGGGGTTTCTGGGCGGCGTGGGGGTGCGTCTCGCCGGCGTACACCTTCAGGCGGGGGTGCATGGCGCGGCCCTGACGGCCCTTGGGCAGCATGCCGAACACGGCGTGCTCGATGACACGCTCGGGGTGCTTCTTCAGCGCCTCGCGGGCGGTTTCGGTCTTCAGGCCACCCTGGTAGCCGCTGTAGCGGGTGTAGACCTTACCATCGAGCTTGTTGCCGGTCAGGGCGACCTTCTCGGCGTTCAGCACGACCACGAAGTCGCCCTGAATCATGTTCGGCGTGAAGTCGGGGCGGTGCTTGCCACGGATGCGGCTCGCGATCAGCGTCGCCAGGCGGCCCAGGGGCACGTTCGTTGCGTCCACAACGACCCAGTTCTGCTCGTCATTTTTGGGGATGTAGGTTTTCACCGTGAAACTCCATGAAGATGGGATTTGGCTGCGACACACCCCGCTCCGACGGGGAGACGAAAACGTGTGTGTCCGGGTGCCTCCCGGTCGCCTCGGCCCTACCAAGCACGAGACACTAAAGGTCAAGGTATCAGATTCGGGGGCCTGGGGGCAAGCGCCCTGTTGCAGTGCCCGGCGAGGCCGCCACGCGGATGCAAGTTCCATCCGGCTGTGAGCCGCCCAGTTTTTCCGGGCCTCTGCCGTCGAAAGGCCGTTGGTGTCACCCGGCCCGTCGGGGTGTAGGGGCGCGCCGGTCTCGTCGTTTCTAGGTGCAGTCCAGGTGCGGACCGGACATACTTCAAACTCACCGGCGGCCGTGAGAGTCGGCTGACCGCAACAGGGACAGGCGACCTTCCGGGTCACATGCCCCGGATCACGCCTCTATCAGCGCTTCCATGCCCAGGCGGTAGCCCAGGAAGCCCAGGCCGCTGATCTTGCCGTGGCACACGGCGGCCGTGACGCTCGTATGCCGGAACTCTTCGCGGGCGTCCACGTTGCTGATGTGCACCTCGACGACCGGCAGGGGTTGCCCGGCGATGGCGTCGCGCAGCGCGTAACTGTAGTGGGTGAGCGCGCCGGGGTTGATGACCACGCCGCTGAAGCCCTGTTCCTGCGCCTCGTGGATCCATTCGATCAGTTGACCCTCGTAGTTGCTCTGGCGGCAGGTGACAGAGGTGCCGAGTTCCGCGCCCCAGGCCTCGCACTGCCGTTCGAGGTCTTCGAGGGTCTGGGAGCCGTACACGCCGGGTTCCCGCAGGCCGAGGCGGTTGAGGTTGGGGCCGTTCAGCACGAGCAGCATGGCCCCAGCCTACCGTCCCGGCGGGTCAGGTGAGCGCGGGGTTGTGCAGCGCAGCGGCGGGCGGGGTCGCGGCGGCCAGACCCAGGTCTGCGAGGTCTGCCTGCCAGTCCGTGAATTCGGTCCGCAGGACGCTCTCGGGCACGCGGGTCAGGTACGGGTCGGCCACGGCGCGCAGCAGCACGAAGCGCACGCCGTCCGCGTCGGCTTTCTTGTCGCGCGCCATGAACGGGGCCACGTCGTCGTAGGTCAGGGCCGGCAGGGGAGAGGGCCGCTGCCAGCGCAGGAACGCCCGCGTGTGGGTGGTCAGGTCCTCGCCGCCCAGCGCGCGGGAGAGCCGCGCGGCGTAGTGCAGGCCGTACCCGACCGCGTCGCCGTGCGCCGCCCCGTGGTGGGTGACGGCTTCCAGCGCGTGTGCCAGCGTGTGCCCGAAGTTCAGGTAGGCCCGCTCGCCCCGTTCGGTCAGGTCACGGGTCACCACGCCGGCCTTCACCGCGATCGCGTCGGCCAGGGTGTCTTCCAGCAGCGCGCCGCCGGGCCGGAACTCGGGGTCCAGCACGCGCGCCAGCAGGCTGGGATCACTGATCAGGCCGTGCTTGAAGGCCTCGGCGGCCCCCTCGCGGAACACCGCGCCGGGCAGGGTCGCCAGGGTGCGGGTATCGCACCACACGGCGCGCGGCGGCCAGAACGCCCCCACCAGATTCTTGCCTTCCGGCAGGTTCACGCCGGTCTTGCCGCCCACGGCGGCGTCCACCATGCCCAGCAGCGTGGTCGGCAGGGTGTAGAACGCCACGCCGCGCAGGTAACTCGCGGCCGCGAAGCCCGCCAGGTCGGTCGCGGCCCCGCCGCCCAGGCCCACGACCGCCCCGTCGCGGGGAATGTTCGCCCCGGCTAGCCGAGACAGTACGCCGCTCAGGACGTCCAGGGTCTTGCAGTCGTCACGGGCCGGCACCTCGATCGTCACGGCTGGATTCAGCGCCGCCTGCACCTGCGCCACGAATTCACGCGGCAGGTCCTCCGGATGAATCAGCGCCACGTGCCGCTCGGGAACGCGCAGGCCCGCCAGCAGGTCCGCGCCGACCGTGACCGTGTAGGCTCCGGGCTCTCCGGCGTGGCCGACCTCAATCCGCCGCACGGTGATCCCCCGTCGTGGTCGCTTCGCCCTGCGCGGCCCAGGCGTGCTGCGCGTCCGCCCAGGCCCACAGCCGCTCGATGATCTCCTCGACGATCTCCTCGCTGGGGCGCCCGTCGCTGTGCACGTGAATGGTGCCCTGCCGGTACACCGGTTCGCGTTCGTCCATCATCGAGCGGATGGTCGAGAGGGGATCCTCGACGCGCAGCAGCGGCCGGTCGCTGTGCTTGGTGCGCTGGTACACCGTCTCCGGCGTGGCCCACAACACCACGACCGGGCCGCGTTCCAGCAACTGGCGGCGGTTCTCCTCCTGAATGAAGGTTCCGCCGCCCAGGCTGATCACCGCGTGTTCCAGGCGGGTGACGCGGTGCACGACCTCGTGCTCGCAGGCCCGGAAGTACCCCTCGCCCTCCTGCGCGAACACCTCGGGGATGGTCTTGCCGACCACCCGCGTGATCAGCTTGTCGGTATCAACGAAGTGCAGCGCCAGCGCCCGCGACAGCTCCCAGCCGATACGGCTCTTGCCGGTTCCCATGAAACCGGCCAGCGCCACCCACGACACGGGGCGCTCGATGAGGCCGGAACTGAACATGGGGGACAGTGTAAGGGAATCCCCGCCGGGCGGCGTGACGGATGCACCCTCTGACAGCCCCGCCTCCTGCAGCGCCTCGGCCGGCACCTCCAGCAGGTGCGCGCCGAGGGCGGCCTCCAGCCCCCCCCGGAACGCCGCCAGGGCCACCTCGCCCGCCGGGTGGCCCGGCGTGTCACTCAGCACGCGACCCGCCTCAGTACGCCTGGGCGAAGGCGCGGGCCGCCGCCACGCGCTCCTGCAACTCGGGCAGGGTGTCGCCGCCGAACTTCTCCAGCATCGCCTCGGCCAGCACCCACCCGACCGCGCACTGAAGCACCACGCCCGCCGCCGGAACGGCCGTCGTGTCGCTGCGCTCACGGGCCGCGTCGGACGGTTCGTGAGACACCACGTTCACGGTCGGCAGCGGCTTCATCAGCGTGGCGATGGGTTTCATGGCGACCCGCACGATCAGCTCCTCGCCGTTCGTCATGCCGGCCTCCAGCCCGCCCGCGCCGTTCGTGTCACGCGCGTACGTCCCCTCGCGGTAGTACACCGCGTCGTGCACGCCGCTGCCGGGGCGGGTGGCGTTCTCGAAGGCCCGGCCGATCTCGACGCCCTTCATGGCCTGCACGCTCAGGCACGCCTGCGCGATCCGCCCGTCCAGCTTGCGGTCGTAATGCACGAACGATCCCAGTCCCACCGGCAGGCCCCGGAACCGGACCTCCAGAATGCCGCCCAGCGTGTCGCCGTCCTTCTTGGCCTGATCGATCCGTTCACGCATCTGCCCGGCGGCGTCCGCGTCCGGCGTGCGCAGGTCGCTGTCCTCGATGGCGTCCAGCGCGTCCCAGGAGAACGCCTGTCGCGTCTCGATCCCCGCGAGGCTCGCCACGTAATTCGCGCCCTGCACGCCCAGCTCGCCCAGCAGCTTCAGGGCCACGCTGCCCACCGCCACGCGCGCCGCCGTCTCACGCGCACTGGCGCGCTCCAGCACGTCCCGCAGGTCCCGGTGCCGGTACTTGATGCCGCCCGTCAGATCCGCGTGACCGGGCCGCGCGTCCGTCAGGGCCTTCTTGCGAGGCTCGCCGCCCGGCTCGGGTGACATGATCTCCGTCCAGTTCCGGTGATCCTTGTTCGCGATGGCCAGCGTGACCGGCGCGCCCGTCGTGCGGCCCGCCCGCACGCCACTCAGAATCTCGGCCTCGTCCGTCTCGATCACCATGCGCCGGCCCCGGCCGTACCCGCCCTGCCGCCTGCGCAGCCACGGGTCGATGTCCCCTTTGCCCAGATTCAACTGCGCAGGCAGCCCCTCGATGATGGCCGTCAATTGCGGCCCGTGCGACTCCCCGGCGGTCAAGTACCTCATACCACCGGACTGTAGCGCCCCCCCGCGCGCCGCGCGGAGGGCATGACCAAACAAACACGCCCCCCGCACCGCAGCGCGGCGAGGGGGGCAGAGTGAATCCGGGGCGTTACTTGACGACCGTCCCGGTGATGACCACCAGCAGTTGCGTCTGCTCCCTCTTGGTGGCTTCCCGGCCGAACAGGCCACCGATCACCGGGATGGTCGACAGGAACGGCACGCCGTCCCGGTTGTTGCTCTCGGTGGTTTTCAGCAGGCCGCTCAGCAGCAGCGTCTCGCCGTTCTTGAAGGTCAGGGTCGTCTGAGCCTCGCTGTTCACGAACTGCAGCAGGTTCGGCACGGTGTCCGCCGTGATGGTCGTGCGCAGGTCGTTGATCTGGCCGCGCACCCGCATGGTGATCGTGCCGTCCGGCGCGACCTGCGGATCGAAGAAGTCGAGGTTCACGCCGTAATCGATCTGCTTCTGAATCGGGGCCACGTTCGCCGCCGTCGACGGAATGTTCAGCTCCAGACGCCCGCCGCTCTTGATGGTCGCCGCCGCCGAACCCGACGCGTTCTGCGTGCTGGTCCCGCTGCCCAGGGACCGCTGACCGCTCTGCATGGTGATCGCGCCGTCGTACACACTCTTGCTCAGGCCCTGGCCCTGCAGGGTGTTCAGGGTCGCGCCTAGGTTGAAGCCCACCAGACTGCGGGTCGGATCGAAGGCCGCGCCCAGCCCGCCACTGCCCGCGCTGACCGTGAAGCCCCCGAAGCCTGCCTTCCAGTCCATGCCCAGGCTGCGGCTGGCGGTCTCCGTGATCTCCTGGATGCGGACCTGCACGTTGATCTGCGGAACCCGCTGGTCCAGGTTCGGGATCAGGTCGGCCACCTGCGCCACCTGATCCGCCGTGCCGCGCACGATCAGGGTGTTCGTCCGCTTGTCCGCGATGATCGACGCGGTGGCGGCCCTGGTGTCGGTCGCGGCCGTACCGGTACCCGCCGCACTCGCCGCCGGGTTCAGCGGTGCGTTCGCCAGCGCGCCCGTCGTGTACGGCTGCCCGGTCGTCGGGTCGATCAGCGTGGCGTTCGGCACGATCGAACCGGTGCTCAGCTCACGCGCCAGCGTGCCTTCCAGGGTCGCCTTGACCTCCTCGGCGCTGGCATTCACCAGCTGGAACACCCGCTGCGTGATCTGCGCACCCGCCACCACCGGCGCCACGCGGTCCACCTGACCCAGCAGGGTCACGGCGGCGTCCAGCTGGTTCTGCGGTCCCGTGATCACCAGCTGCCCGGTCTGCCCGACCGGCGTGACCTTCAGGCCCGGGTACTGCGCGGCCAGCACGGCCACGATGTCCGCCTGCGCGCCCTTCACGGCGTACACGCGCTGCACGGTCTGCGTCTCGGTGGTGGTGGTGCTGGTGCCGGCGCCGGGCGTGCTGTCCAGCTGCCCCAGCAGGCGCGTGACCTCGGCCACTTCCTTGTTCGTGCCGCGAATGATCACGCTGTTGCTGCGCACATCCGGAATGATCCGCAGAGTCGCGGAATCCAGCTTCACGTCCGCCAGGGTACGCAGGACGCCGGTCGTGTTGCCCTGCGCGTCGCGCTGCGGCGTCTCGCTGTACGTGGGCGTCCCGAAGAACAGTTTCACCTGCTGCGAGGCCTGCGTGGCGTCCGCGTTCTTCAGGGTCACGCTGCGCTGGATGGGCGTGTTGCTGACCCGCAGGACCGGCTCGCCGCTCAGGCGCACCACGTCGTAGCTCAGGCCGTACACGTCCATCAGCAGCGGCCAGACCTCGTTGAAGGGTTTGTTCTGGAAGGAGTACACGACCGGGCGGGCCGTGCCGGTCGCGGCTGGCGTACCAGCGGTGCCGGTGCCTGCCTCGGTGGTGGGGGCCGCCGTACCGGCCGCCGAGGGCAGCGCGTCCACGTTGGTATCCAGGATCAGCCCGTACCCGGCCGATTTGGCGAGTGCCGACAGCAGGCTCGACAGCGGGCCGCCGTAACGGCCGATCTCGATGGTGACGTTCGCGGGTGTCAGGGCCGGGTCGGCGCTGGCGCTGGTCTGCGTGACCGGCGCGGCCGGAGTGGAGGTCTGCGCGGCGGCCATGCCCAGCGCGGCGGTCAGCAGGAGGAATGCGAAGCGTTTAGTCATGGCTCACCTTTTGTCCAGTTCGAGGGTTCTAGAGTTGTTGCCCAGGCTCAGCGTGGCGCCGGTCGCCGTGACTTCCTTGACGGTCACCTGCGTGTCCGGGAGGGTCTGACCGACCGAGACGACCACGAAACCGTCCTTGCTGCGGAAGATGGCGGTGTTGACCGGCCCGAGGACCACGGCGTTGAAAGCCAGTTCCTGCGTCTGCACGAAGGCGTCGAGTGCATTGAGCGCCGGGACGCTGGCGTTCCCGCTGCCCAGGTCCGTGATGACCTGCGGCGTGCCGGGTGCGGGGGCCGCCGTGGTGGGAGCCGCGCCGGACGTGCCAGTGTTCGAGCCGCCGTTCGTGCTGCCGCCTGCGTTGCTGGCGGTCAGGGCCGGGATGCTGGTCACGCCGGGAACACTTACGCCGGCCACCGGGGGTTTCACCGGAGCGGGCTGCGGCGCCGGGTCGGGCTGTGCGGGCGTGCCCGGAGTCACCACGATCGGGTCGCCGCCGGGAATGGGGGTGACGACCACGGGCTGCGCGACCGGGCCGGTGCTGCCGTCGCCGCCAGGGATGACCGGTACCGGAACGGCCCCGCCGTCGCTGCTGTCCGAACCATTCGCGCCGGGCAGAGGGCTGATGGCCAGCGGACCGCCAGTGGTGCCGAGCGGATCCACGGCCGGAGTGACCGGCTGCGGCACGCTGGCCGTCGTGTCAGGCGTGACAGGGGTCGGGGCGGGCGTCTGTCCGGCCGGGGCGCTGTCGTCTCCCGTGACCTGCAGCGGCCGGAAGGGGTTGTTGCCGGGCACGGCGGCCAGGGTCGCCTCGGGGTTGATGCCGGCCGGGGTGGGGGGCACGTCGCCCGGTGCGGGGGTGGCGGGGTCCGTGACGGTGCCGTCGGTGGGGAAGGGCGGGATGACCTCCACTTCCACCTGCGCGTCGGGCTGCACGGCCACGCCCGGCGTCTCGCCGGTGGCCGGGTCGGGTTCGGCCGGCGTGACCGGAATGGTGTCGTCGCCGGAACCGCCGGTCACGACGGGCGGCTGCGGCTGGCTGGCGAGGTCGTCGGCGCTGGGCTTGGTCAGCAGGTAGTACACGCCGATCGCGGCGACCAGCAGCAGCAGGCCCAGCAGCACCTTCATTTCTCGGGAGAGTTTCACGGGCGCGCGCGTCACTGGGTGCCTCCTGCGGGGGGCGCCGGAGCGGCGGGCGCGGCCGGCGCGGCGTCCGGGGCGCCCGGAGTGCCGGTCGCAGCGGCCTGGGCGGGATCGAAGGTGTAGACGGTCAGGCTCATGGTGCCCTGCAGTTCAGGGTCGAGGCTGGTGGCTTCCGGCAGTTGCAGGCTCAGGTTGTTCACGTTCGTGAAGCGGCTCATGGTCTCGACCGAGCGCAGCATCTGGAACAGCTCCGCGAAGCGGCCGCTGACGCTGAGGTTCAGGCCGATGGGCCGCACGCCGGCCGGCAGGCCCGTCGCGTTGCCGCTCTGCACGTTGAAGCTGTCCATGCTGGCCCCGGCGGCGCTGGACGTCAGGCGCAGTTCGTCCAGAACCCCGCCGAAATTCGCGGTCTGCGGCAGCGCCGCCAGGAATTCGTCCTGCTGCACCTTGAGCGCCGCGACTTCCTCACGCAGCGCCGGGACCCGGCTGGCGTTGCCCCGCAGGACGACCACGCGGGAGTTCAGGGTGTCCAGTTCGCCCTGCAGGTTGCTGATCTCGGCCTGCCGGGGCTGGAAGCGCATGGTGTACCACAGCGCCAGGATCACCAGACACAGGCCCAGCGCCGCCAGGAACAGGTTACGCGGCGAGAGTTTAGTTAACACTGGGGCCTCCCTCCGCGCTGCCGGACGGAGCGGCGGGCGCGGTGGCCGGGGCGTTCGGGTCGGCCGGGGTGTCGGTCGCCGCGACGGGCTGAACGATGCCCACGCTGGCGTTGAAGGTGTACTGCCCGGTCTCGTCGTCGGACTGCATGGAGCGGAAGTTCACGCCGAAGTTCGGGTTGTTCTCGAAGGTCCGCAGGAAGCCCACGACCGCCTGCTGGCTGGCGGCCGAGCCGGTCAGGTCGATCTCGCGCGTGACATTCTTGCCGCTGTACACGCCGCCCTGCTGCAGGGCGCTCAGGGCGGCCGCGTCGAGCGCCTTGATGGTCATGTTCTGCACGGCCACGCCACTGCCGGCCGGCAGCTGCGCCGTGAACGCCGCGAGGTCGTTCGTCCAGTAGGTCTTGCCTTCGCGCAACTGCGTGGCAATGGAGGTGATCTGTTCCAGTTCGGTCTTCTCGCGGGACAGTTCCGAGAACTCCTGGTTGACGGGCGTCAGGGCCGTCACCTCGCCGTTCAGACTGTCGATCTGCTTGCGCAGGTCCCCGGCGCGCGTGGCGGTCACGACCTCCGGAATGAGGATGGCGGCGACCGTGACCGGGATCAGGGCGTACGTGGCAAAGCGCCAGGCGCTGGGTTCCGACTGCTTGCGGTACTGCTGCGGCAGCAGGTTGATTTCAACCACGGGTCGTCACCCCCCGCAGCGCGAGGCCCAGCGGCACCGTGAACTCGGGCGCGTTGGCCTGCAGGTACCCGGTATCCACGTTCGCCTGATCGGTCTGCACGGTCAGCCAGGGACTGGCGACCTCCACGCGGAAGCCCAGCGCGTCGCTGATCGCGGCGGCCAGGCCGCGCAGTTTCGCGCCGCCGCCCGCCAGGAACGTGCGGTCGATGACCACGTCGCCGCTCTGCACGCGGTAGAACTCCAGGCTGCGGCGGATCTCGGTGATCAGGTCGCCCAGCACGGGGCGGATCACCTCGAACACGCGCGCGGGGCTGTACTGCTCGCGGGCCATGTCGAAGTTCAGCAGGTCCTCCTCGTCCTCGGTGGGCGTGGTGGCGGTCGCGTACCCGAGTTTGACGTCCTCGGCGGCGCTGAAATCCAGGTCGAAGGCTTTCTGCAGGGCGGTCGTGAAATCGTCGGCGGACACGTTGATGTTACGGGCCATCAGCACGCGGTCACCGCGCACGAGGTTGATCACGGAGCTGCTCGCGCCGATCTCCATGACCAGCGCCACCTCGCCGGCCTCGGTGTAGTTCGTGCCGGTCAGGGTGCTCTTGGTCAGGTGCTCGCCCAGCAGGTTGCCTCGCAGGGCGCGCAGGGACGCGAAGCTCTTGAGATCCACGATGGTCGGTTCCAGGCCCGCCAGACGCAGCACCTCGATCTGCCGCGCGATCGCCTCGGTGGGCGCGGCGGCGATCACGACTTCCATCTGCCCGTCCTCGGGGATGGTGCTGAGGTCGTCGAGCAGGTCGAAGTCCAGGCTGACGTCGTCGATGGGGTAGGGAATGTACCGCTCGGCTTCCCACTTGATGGCTTCCTGCAGGTCCTTGCGGTCCATGCGCGGCACCATGATGTTCCGCGTCACCGCCACCTGGTTGGGGACGGCGGTGACGGCGTAACGGGTGGTGATGCGGTGCTCGGCCAGCAGGTTCTTCAGTTCGGTGGCGACGGCCTGAGGCTCGACCACCAGTCCGTCGCGCATGCTGCCGATGGGCGTGGGCACCATCACGGCGTGCTGGAGGGAAGGCGGTGAGCCGGGGCGCAGGGCCACGACCTTGATGGCACTCGTGCCGATTTCCACGCCGAGGGCATTCGGACGTGGGTTTAAGAGGCGGTTCAGGAAACTCGACATTCTCCCTCCAGGATCACGCGGATTTTAGCATTCACTCATCTGGCGTGCGGCGCGCGACCAGAGGGAGCAGGGGTGAGAAGGCGGATGCGGGAAGACTGAAAGGGACATGCCGTCCCATGCAATCACCCGCGCGCTTACGGAACTCTGACACCCTGAGACTACAGGAAAAGTCGCGCCAGGAGCGCACTGATGCCGCAGTGTCCGGTTGACACGCGTACCGGCCGGTCGCAGCGTGACCCGGAGTCACCCCACCCCGAACGTGAAGGTGCAGGCATCCGGTTGAGCGCAGTACACCACAAACACCGGACCTTCATCTTGCTCACGCGCCGGCCCCGCCCGCCGGGACGCCGGCCGACAGGACTCAGCGAGCAGGGGTCAGGTCCACATTGAAGGCCCGGACCGTTCCCGCCGCGTCCACCGTCACGACCAGCGCCCCGACCCGCCCCACCCGTCCCGGCCCGTGCGGCGTGGCCGCCACCACCCGCCCGGCCGTGTCCAGCCGCTCCAGGCGTTCGCCCGTCAGGCGGTACGTGCCCTCCGCCGTGACCAGCTGCGGCTGTGAGCTGCCCGCCGCGCCGTCCGGCGTGACCGTCAGGAACGCGGCGCCGCGCGCCAGGACCGCGCCGTCCGCCACGCGGCGAACCTCGCCCTCCACCAGCGCGAACTCCGCGCTCGCCACTGTCACGGCCGCCGACGGGCGACCCGCCACGCCGCGTGCCGGCTCGCCCGCGTACGTGACGGCGCTGCCGTCCTCGCGGTACACCCGCCCGGCACTCAGGGCCGCGACGCGCCCCACGTTCACGGTGCGGGCCGCGCCGTCCAGCGTGACGATCACCCCCAGGCCCGGCACGCCCGCCCAGGCTTCCGGGCCGTTCCAGGCGACGTCCACGGCCGCCGGCAGCGGCGGGCAGGTCACCCGGAACGACGGCGCGCGCGCCGCGCAGGCCCGCCCGGACGTCACCCACGCCACACCCTGATCGCTGAAGGCCGCGCGGAACGCCGCCCCGGCCGGAAGCTCGCCCAGCGCGGCGGGCGCGCAGCCAGCCACCCACAGCGGCAGGAACAGCAGGACAGGCAGGGCACGCGGGCGGCCGGAGCGGGAAGCGCGGGGAACCATGCCCGCATTCTGACCCGCCGGCCCGGACCTCCCGTGAGGGCGTCCTGACGCCGGCCGGCCCCCAGTCCTTACCCCGCGTCCCGCGCGGCCAGCAGGGCGCTCACGACCACGTCCAGCCCCACGCCCTCCTGAGCGCGCCGTTCGGGCGTCCAGCTGATGCCCCGGCTGGCCTTGACCAGCAGCACGTCCCCGCCTTTCACCTCGGCCAGCAGCGCGTCCACGAGTTCCGGTACGGTCGCGCAGGCCCGGTCGCCCAGTTCGGCCGCGAAGGCCCCCACCCCGAAGGTCAGGTCCGCCCGTTCGCGCGCGTACGCGCCGACTTCGGCGTGCAACTCCCGCTCGGTCGGCCCGAGTTCCAGCATGCGCCCCAGCACGCTGATCCGCCGCCCCGGCCAGCCGCTCAGGGCGTCCAGCGCCGCCCGCACCGCCACCGGCGAGGCGTTGTACGCGTCGTCGATCACCGTGAAGTGCCCCGGATGCACCCGGTAGCGGCCACCCGGCACGCTGACCGCCGCCAGTCGCGCGGCCGCCTCTGAGAGCGGCACGCCCGTCTCCTGCGCCAGCGTCAGCGCCAGCATCGCCGCCTCGGCCTGCACCCGCGCCGCCAGCGGCAGCGTGACCGGCACGCCCGCAAACCGGAACGACGCGCCCTGCGCCGTCACGGTCAGGTCCTCGCCCGCGTGCGTGACCGGCCCGAACCCGTAACTGTCCACCCCCGGATAGAACCCGGACGCCTGCGCGCCCACCATCCCCCGCACCGGGCGGCCGTCCACGCCGCGCAGGATCACGCCCTTCTCCCGCACGATGCCCTCGATGCTGCCCAGCTGCTCCAGGTGCGCCGGGCCGATACTGGTGATCACCCCCACGTCCGGGCGCACCAGGTCCACCAGTTCGGCCATCTCGCCGACCCGGTCGATGCCCATCTCGACCACCAGCGGCCGCCCGGAGCCGCCCAGCTCGATCAGGAAGCAGGCGATGGCCGGCATGGTGTTGAACACCGGCATGAAGTGCGCGTCCAGCGCCGCCGCCACGAAACTCTTCGCGGTGGTCTTCCCGGCGCTGCCCGTCACGCCCACCACCAGCGGACTGCGCGCCCGCTCGGCCCGCGCCCACGCCAGCAGCGCCGCGTGCGCGTCCGGCACCCGCACCGCGCGCGGCACGTCCAGGTCCGTCAGCACGAACGGCGCGCCCGCCTCCAGCGCCGCCTGCACGAAGCGGTTCCCGTGCATCGACTCGCCCGGCAGCGCCACGAACGCCACGTCGGGGCCCGCCTCACGCGAATCCCAGGTCAGGCGCCGCGCCGGGCGGGCCTCCGGGTGAACAGCAGCGGAAAAGGGCAGCGCGCAGAAAGGATCGACCATGACGCACCAGCATACCGGCCCCGCCCTATCCTGACCCGCATGACCCACCACCACCTCGGGACCGGCGCCATCCACACCGTCTGGGACCGCGCCCTGCCGCCCGCGCTGACCGTCGACAGCGGCGACACCGTCACGCTGCACACCCTGGACGCCTCGGACGGCGGCGTGGCCCGCCGGGTCGCGAGCGGCGAACTGAACGCCCCGCCCGAACTGCTGGCCCTGATCGTCGCGGACGCCCACCCGGAACACCCCGGCCCGCGCGGCCACCCCCTGACCGGCCCCGTTCACGTGCGCGGCGCGCAACCCGGCGACGCCCTGCGCCTCGAAATCCTGGACGTAAGAACCGCCGCGTGGGGCTGGACCGGCTGCCGCCCCGACGGCATCGGCCTGCTCGACGCCGCCCTGGCCGCCGAGGGCCTGACGGCCCACACGCACTTCTGGGACCTGCGCGCCGGCACGCACACCGACTTCCGCCCCGGCATCCGCCTGCCGCTCGCACCGTTCCCCGGCGTGATCGGCGTCGCTCCCGCCGCGAGCGGCCCGCACCCCACCGCGCCGCCCCGCCACGTGGGCGGCAACATGGACATCCGGCAACTCGTGACCGGCAGCACCCTCTGGCTCCCGGTCGAGGTGCCCGGCGCGCTCCTGTCCGCCGGGGACCTGCACGGCGCGCAGGGCGACGGCGAGGTCAGCGGCACCGGCATCGAAACTGCCGGACAACTGACCCTGCGCGTCCACGTCGAACCGCAGGCCGGAATCACCACCCCGGAATTCACCACGCCCACCAGCGGCGGCCACAGCCGCGCGTGGCACGCCACCACCGGCCACCACCCGGACCTGATGGAGGCCGCCCGCACCGCCCTGCGCGCCCTGCTACGCCGCCTGGAGGCGCGCGGCCTGAGCCTGGAAGACGCCTACGTCCTCGCCAGCGCCTGCGTGGACCTCAAGATCAGCCAGATCGTGGACGCCCCCAACTACACCGTCAGTGCTTTCCTGCCACTGGACATCTTTGATGGGGCGGAAGGCTGACCGCAGAAGGCTGACAGCGGCTCGCAGTCCGGGTGTGCCTGATCACGCTCCCGGCGCGGGTGATCATGGGCCGCTCACGGGGGCTTTTCTACGCTGTCCTCAACTCGGCGGGCATGCCGGGAAGGAGGCAGGAGTCATGCTGAACACGCGAAAGGGACTGAGGGCCGTGGTGGGTGGGCTGGTCACGTCGACGCTGCTGGGCACGGCGGGCGCGCAGGGTCTGATGGCACAGGGTCTGATGGCGCAGGGGACGGTCAATCCGCTGCAGCCGGTGCTGAACCCGAACGTGCTGCGCGCCGTGCTGGGGCCGCCACTGCTGGTGCTGCCGGACGACGGCGCGGTGACGCTGGTGTGGCCCGGTGACGCGCGGGCGGCCGGGTACGACGTGTACCAGGGTGGGCAGAAGCTGACCGCGCAGCCCCTGATGCCCGGCAAGGCGGGCGGGCCGATGTCGTTCCGGGTGAAGGGCCTGAAGAACGGGCAGCGGTACGACTTCCGGGTGGTGGCGCTGGGTGAGGCGAAACTGGCCGCGTCCCTGTCGCCGATGCCCGCGTCGGGCGGGCCGCTGGTGTGCGCGCGCTACCCGGTGCAGGGCACGGACATGGGCGTGCAGTCGCAGAACGTGCGGGTGGGCGGCGCGGCGACCGTGCCCATGACCGTGACCGTGAACGGCCTGAACCTCGCCGCGTCGGGTGGAGGGCTGTACCAGGGCACCCTCCCGGCTCCCGTGGCGGTGGGTGCGCCCCTGAACCTGCTGACGCGGGTGGGCGAGTGCCTGGTGTTCGCGTCGGACGTCGTGCCGGAAGCGCCCGCCCTGACGGCCCCGGCGGCGGGCAGCCGCCTCGCGGCGTCGGCGGCGCTGCCGGTCGCGTGGACGTCCGCGAGCAGCCCGCAGCGGTTCGTGGTGTCCGCGACCTGGGTGACGGGCGGCGCGGGAACCGGCTGGCGCTCCGGGGACCTGCCCGGCTCGGCCCGCAGCTTCAGCATCCCGGCGGGGACACTCCCGGCGGGGCAGACCGTGAAGGTCCGCGTGTACGCGTACAACGACGGGACGTTCGTGGGCAGCTTCGCGCCGGACTCGCGCATGGCGATCCGGAACGGGAACGAGGCCGGGCGGGACGTGACGGTGCAGGCCGCCGCGCCGAACCCCCCGGCGGTCAGCTGGGGCGACCCGCACCTGATCACGCTGGACCAGACGGCCCTGGAATTCCAGGCGGTCGGGGAGTTCGACCTGACCCAGAGCGTCACCGACGACTTCCGCGTGCAGGCCCGCCAGCGCCCCTGGGGCGGCAGCAGCGTCGTCAGCGTGAACACGGCGGTGGCCACCCGCATGAACGGGCAGAAGGTCGGCGTGTACGCCGGAATGATCCCCGCGCTGCGCATCGGCGAGGCGGGCGTGCGGACGAACGTGCCCGCCGGGGGCCTGGACCTGGGCGGCGGGCACCGCGTCACCCAGAGCGGGAACGTGTACACCCTGGACTTCCCCGGCGGGGAGCGGCTGGCGATCACGAACAATGGCGCGTACCTGGACGCCCGCCTGACCCTCCCGGACGCCCGGCGCGGGCGGGTGCGGGGCGTGTGGGGGAACTTCGACGGCGTGACCACCAACGACCTGACTGCGCGCGGCGGCGCGACCCTGAGCAGCCCCGTGACACCCGCCGACCTGTACGGCACCTTCGGGAACTCGTGGCGGGTGCCGGGCGCCGCCGAGTCGCTGTTCGTGTACGACACCGGCGAACGCTTCGGCGGCTTCGACGATCCGGCCTTCCCGGTCGCACCGGCGGTTGTCCCGGCCGGCGCCGCAGCCGGGGCCGGGGCGACCTGCCGCGCGGCGGGCGTCACCGATCCGCTGCTGCTGGACCGCTGCGTGACCGACGTGGCTCTGACCGGCAACGCGCGCTTCGCGGCGAGCAGCGCCGAGACGCAACCCGCCCGCGATCAGGTGCGCCTGGCCCTGCCGGACCTGACCGTCACCGCGTTCAGCGCCGCGTACAGCGGCACCTGCGTGGGCGGCGCGCCCCTCGTGAACGCCCGCGTGACCGTCCGGAACGTCGGCGCGGCCCCCAGCCCCGCCCGCAGCGACGTGGGCCTCGCGCAGGTCGTGGACACCCGCGATGAGACCCTGGGCGCCGGCTACCGTGGCAACGGCGTGGGCCTGCCCGCCCTGGCGCCCGGCGAGAGCGTGACCGTCACGGTCCCCGTCTACTACCCCGCCACGCAGCCCGCCACGCAGCCCGCCACGGCGCCCGGCCCGCACACCTACGCCGCCCGCGTGAACTTCGGCGCTTACTTCCCCGAAGCCAGCACCGCCAACAACCGCTTCACGACCACGCAGACCGTGACTGTGCCCGCCGGGGACTGCCGCTGAACAGGACAGTAGTCAGGGGGAACAGCGGAAAGGCCGGAGGGGGGGATCCTCCGGCCTTTCTCTGCGGTGACGTGGTCCACTCACCCCACGGCTCTCACTCCAGCGTGACGAGGTAGTCGTACAGGTCGGGGCCGCCGGCGTGCGCCTCCACCTCGACCATGGGGAAGGCGGCGCTGATCCTGGCGCTCAGGGCGTCCAGGTCCTCCTGGGTTTTCTGCGGGCCGCTGAACACCGTAACGATCTCCTGCCCGGAGTAGTGGCGGTTGAGCATCTCCATGACGCTCTCCTCGGGGGTGCCGCCGCTCTGGGTGAGTTCGTCGTCGATCAGGCCGATCACGTCGCCCTCGGCGATATCCAGGGTGCGGCCGTCTTTCACGGTGATGTTGGTGGTGCGGCTGGCGCGCGTGACCTCGAAGGTCGTGACGGCGCGCGCGGCCTCGGTCATGGCGTCCACGAGGTCGGCGGCAGGTACGTCCGCGCTGAAGTTCAGGGCGGCCCCGATGCCCTGCCCGAGCGTGCGGGTGGGGATCACGACGGCGCGGCCTTCCATGAGTTCCATGGCCTTCTCGGCGGCCATCAGGACGTTCTTGTTGTTCGGGAGAATCACGACCCGTTCGGCGCTGACGGACCGGACGGCGTCCACGATGTCCTGCACGCTGGGATTGGCGGTCTGCCCGCCGGACACGATGCGCGCGCCCAGGCTGCGGAACAGTTTCACGAGGCCGTACCCGTTCGCCACGGCGACCAGTCCGCTGGGCTGGATTTCCTCCTCGGCGCGGGCGGACGCTCCGGCCATGCCCAGGATCTCGGTGTGCTGCTCGCTCATGTCCTCGACCTTGGTCTTGAGCATCCGGCCGTGACGGCCGACCGTGGCGAGCAGTTCGTCGGGCTGGTTGGTGTGGATGTGGCCCTTGACGTACCCCTCGGCGCCCACGACCAGCAGGCTGTCCCCGAACGGCGTGACGAGTTCGCGGATCTCCTCGATGGAGGTGGTCGCATGGCTCATCAGGAACTCGGTGCAGTACCCGAATTCCTCGTTCTCGAACTGCTCCTGCGCGTAACTGGTGATCTCGGGGGCGGGCGGCAGCGCCTCGCCGCGCAGCGCGGCCAGCATCCCCTGCACGAGGTACAGGTAGCCCTGGCCGCCGCTGTCGATCACGCCTGCCTGCTTGAGCGCGGGCAGCATCTCGGGCGTCTGGTCCAGCAGTTCCTGACCCCGGAACAGGGCCTGTTCCAGCACGGCCTCGGCGGTGTCAGTCCTGGCGGGATCGGTCTCGCGGGGCCGCGCGGCGCCCTCGGCCACGCCGCGCGCGACGGTCAGGATCGTGCCCTCGACGGGCTTCATGACCGCGCCGTACCCGACCTTCTGCGCCGCCTGGAACGCGCGGGTCAGGGTGGCCGGGTCGATCTCGCGGACGTCCTTGATGGTCTCGGCGAAACCCTTGAGCAGCTGCGAGAGGATCACGCCGCTGTTGCCGCGCGCGCCGAGCAGCGCGCCGTAACTGATGGCGCGGGCCACGCCGGGCATGGAGTTCTCGTCGCAGGTGTCGAGTTCGCGCCGCACGGACTGCATGGTCAGGTGCATGTTCGTGCCGGTGTCGCCGTCCGGGACGGGGTAGACGTTCAGGGCGTTCACCTGCTCGCGGTACACGCCGAGCCAGTCGGTGGCGTAGCGCAGCATGTGCGCCAGGGTCGCGGGGGTCAGGGCAGCGTGCCCGGCGGGCTGGGGGGCCTGGTCAGACACGCTGCACCCCGACGGCATGCACGCGGATGGCGGTCAGTTCGGTGCCCGCCTGGGTTTTCAGGGTGTGTTCCACACGCTCCACGATATTGCGCGCGACCGTGGGAATGCTGACGCCGTACGCGACGACCACGTACAGGTCCGCCGCGAAGCGGTTGCCGTCGCGGCTGATGACCACGCCGTCGCTGACGTTCGCGCGGCCCAGCACCCGGCTGATGCCCTCTTTCAGGTTCGCGGGAGCCATGCCCACCACGCCGGGAATCTCATGGGCGATCAGCCCGATAAGCGAGGCGAGGGCCGCCTCGGTAATTTGAATAGAGCCAGTCACAGTAAAGGGCAGTATACCGCCCGCCTGCTCACGCATGCCGACCGGCCCGCGCCGTGCCTGCTGTCCGGCGTGCCGGAACCCGCCGGGCGCGGGCCGTGCTGTACTGCGCGTATGCCCCTTGTCCAGAAGCTGGAGCGTGCCGACCTGACCCTCTCGTTCGTCGGCCCGGACGACGCCGACCGCGTGACCCGCGACCTGAAGCCCGGTGAGGTACGCCTGCGCGCCCGCACCGACTCGCATGACGAGGCCGCCGCCCTGGCCCCCGCCAGCCCTGACGAGGCCCGCGAGGTCGGCGCGGCCCTGGCGCGACTGGCCCGCGAGCTGCGTGCCGGGGCCGTCCAGGTCGCCGCGACCCCGCACGCCGCTGCGCTGGCCGGGGCCGCCCTGAGCGGGGCGTGGCAGGACACCCGCTACCGCGCCCCCACTGATCGCCCCGAGCTGACGCTGGCCGCCGACGGCCTGGACAGCGGGGAAGCCGACCGCGTGACCGGCCTGCACGCCGGTGTGACCTTTGCCCGCGCTCTGACCAGCGCGCCCGCCAACGTCCTGAACCCCGCCACGCTGGCCCGCGAGGCCCGCACCCTGGAAACCCTGGGCCTGGACGTGGACGTCTGGGACGGCGCGGACATCACGGCGCGCGGCATGGGCCTGCTGGCCGCCGTCGCCGCCGGCAGCACGCACGGCCCGCGCCTGATCCGCGTGACCATTCCCGCGCGCGGTGAGGTCACGCAGGTGCTGGCGCTGGTCGGCAAGGGCATCACCTTCGATACGGGTGGGTACTCCATGAAACCCCCGGCCGGGATGTACGGCATGAAGAACGACATGGGCGGCGCGGCCGCCGTGCTGGGCGCCATGCGCGCCCTGGCCGACCTGCGCGCCCACATCCCCGAAGGCACCGAGGTCCGCGCGTACGTGGCGGCCGCCGAGAACATGGTCGGCCCGGACGCCATGCGCCCCGGCGACATCTACCGCGCCGCGAACGGCCTGCACGTCGAGGTCACGAACACCGACGCCGAGGGCCGCCTCGTGCTGGCCGACACCCTGACCGTCGCCTGCCAGGAAGGCGCGACCGAACTCGTGGACCTCGCCACCCTGACCGGCGTGAAGATCAGCGCCCTGGGCAACGACATCGCCGCGCTGTTCAGCAGCGACCCCGCCCTGACCGACCGCCTGAAGACGGCCGCGCAGGCCGCCGGGGAACTCGTGTGGGAACTTCCGCTGCACCAGCCGTACCTGAAAGCCTTCCAGAAGGGCACGCTGGCCGACCTGAAGAACAGCGACATGCAACCGGCGGGCGGCAGCATCAAGGCCGCGCTGTTCCTTCAGCAGTTCGTCACCCGCCCCTGGGCGCACCTGGACATCGCCGGGAACGCCGCCCGCGAGGAGAACGCCACCGGCTGGGGCGTGGGCACCCTCGTGGAGTACGTGCTGGCCCGCTGAGAGAGGGGCCGTGGGGAGTGGGTCGTGAGCCATTCACTCCGACCCACTCCCCACGGCCTTCCCGCCGCGCTACATGGTGGGGTGCAGGCGGCCGCGCAGCATCAGTCGCATGCGCTGGCCCAGGCGTTTGTAGGCGGGCGGGGCGTGGTGCGCGCCGAAATCGATGGTGGCCTCCTCGCTGCCCACGTCATGCCCGTACTTCTGGGTCAGGAAGTACCGGTGATCCATGATCCACAGGTACAGGTCCGCCTCGGTGCGGCCGGGAAAGCGGGTCATGACGTCGTGCTTCTCGATGTTCTCGACGATGCGGGCGTACAGGCGGCGGTACCAGCTCTCGGCCGCCTCCTCGAAGGTCACGGGGGGCAGCCCGGCCCGTTCGGGTTTGCGGTCCAGGAAGTACTGCCGGGTGCGGATGTGCTCCAGCAGGCGCTCGTAGCGGCCGGGCGTCGTGAAACGGATGGCGCGGTGGCCAGGGAAGGTCCGGTCCAGGTTCGTGGCCTTCAGGAACTGCGCGTACTCGCCCTTGATGATCAGGGTCTTGAGGGTGTCGTCCTCCTCGGGCGGGACGGCGACGTGCAACTCGATCACGTACGCGTCGATGTACTTCTGCCCCTGGCGGCGCGCGACGGACACGCGGTGGTTGCCGTCCTTCACGAAGTACAGGTCCCCGACCTTGTACACCTGGATGGGCGGCAGTTCCTTGCCCTGCAACTGCGCCGAGCGCACGCCGATCCAGCGTTCGTCCAGGTGGCGTTCCTTGGGCAGGTAGTGCCGGTCGAATTCGCGGTAACGGTCCACCGACCCGATGATGTGGTCCACCTCGATGGTCTGGAGGCCGCGCTGGAACTCGCCGTCCGGCGCGAGGTGACGGACCCATTCGAAGGGCAGCAGTTCGTTCGGCTGGCGGCGCAGGATGGCCAGCAGGTCCCGGACGTCACCCAGGAAACGGGCGCGCTCGACTTCGTGCTTGGCCTGATCAAATGCGGACATGGGGCTCAACTCTCCTTGCGCCCGCTGCTGGGCGCGACTGGGCCGGGAGCCTGCCGTCAACGGGGGAAAAGGTCAGGACCCCCGGTCGTGCCTTCAGGATACACCGGCCGGGTGGGCTCCCTGTCCCGCAGGGTGCGCCGCTCCGGTCACCTCCCCGTCAGGGGGGGCGCGGGCATGTCGAAACACGCGGGCCTGTCGAACCACGCGGGCCTATCGAAACACTTCATGCACGCCTGCGAAGGTGTGCTATCCCCTGTGCGGCGCGGGGTGGGGGCGTGTTGAATGCGGGCATGCTCGGGAAATTCTTCAAGAAACCGGCCGACGACATGGGGGGCCGCGTGCCGCCCGGTCAGACGCTCACGACCCGCTTTCCGGTCCTGACGTACGGCCCCACGCAGCACTACGCGCCGCAGGACGTGGTGATCCGCGTGACCGGACTGGCCACCGAGAAGACCCTGACCTGGGCGGACCTGATGGCCCTGCCGCAGACCACCCTGACCTACGACATCCACTGCGTGACGCACTGGAGCAGGCTGGACACCACCTGGACCGGCGTGCGCGTCGTGGACCTGATGGAACACCTGCAACTGGAGCCCGGCGCCACCCACGTCATGCAGCACTCGGTGGGCGGGTACACCACCAACCTGAGCCTGGAGGACTTCACGCGGCCCGAGAACCTGCTGGCCCACACCTTCGACGGGCAACCCCTGGACGCCGAGCACGGCGGCCCGCTGCGGCTGGTCGTACCGCACCTGTACTTCTGGAAGAGCGCCAAGTGGCTGACCGGCCTGGAATTCATGGCGGCCGACCAGCCCGGCTTCTGGGAGAAGAACGGCTACCACATGCGCGGCGATCCCTTCATCGAGGAACGCTACGACGACGACTGAACCCCTGACGGCAGAACCCACGGCCGACCTGACCGGTGCGGGCGAGTACCTTGTGCCGGATGTCCTGCGCCCCGGCCTGACGCTGGTGCTGGTCGGCACGGCGCCCAGCCGGATCAGTGCCGCCGCCCGCGCGTACTACGCCAATCCCGGTAACAAGTTCTGGCGCACCCTGCACGCTGTGCGACTGACGCCCACGCTGCTGGACCCGCACGAGTACGCCCGGCTGCCGGACTTCGGGATCGGCCTGACCGATGTCGCAAAGCGGCACAGTGGCGTGGACGCCGCGCTGCCTGCCCACGCCTTCGCGCCAGACGAACTGCGCGGCAAGTTGCGCCAATACCGCCCGAGCCTCGTGGCGTTCACCAGCAAGCGCGGCGCGGCCGAGACGCTGGGCGTGCCGACCGCCCGCCTTCCCTACGGCCCGCAACCAGACACGCTGGAAGGCACGGAAGTCTGGGTGCTGCCCAGCACCAGCCCACTGGCGCACTCTCACTTTCGGCTGGAGCCGTGGCAGGCGCTCGCGGCGCGGGTCGCGGAGCTGCGCGTGGGCGCCCGCGACGGGAACGAATCTCACCCGCACGCCGTACCGTGAAGCGTATGGCGTCCCGTCCCACCAGAACACCGCTTGACCGTTCCCGCACCGTGGCGACCGGCGCGGCGCGGGCGGCCCGCACTCTGGTCCGCGCGGCCCGCCGTGACCCGGCTACCCCCGCCGACCCCTGGTCGCCCGGCACGGCGCTACAGCCCACCGTGCGCCGCGCCGGGAGTCTGCTGGCCCTGACCGTGATCGGCTTTCTGGTCCTGGGCGTGCTGGTGCCGCTGGCGATCCTGCTGGGCATCGGTGTGGCCAGCGGCAGCGACGTGGCCGGCTGGCTGCTGGGGCTGGTGCTGCTGCTGCTCTTGGCCTTCGGCATGTGGGCCTTCGGACGCGCCCGCACCCTGACCCGCCCCGCGCCCATCACGCTGGACGCCGCCGCGCCCCCCGAGGAGTGGACGCTGCTGGAAACGTTCCGGCAGCACGAGCGCCGCCTGCCCACCCCCGCCCGGCCCGCCCTGCAATCCGCCGTGCAGGCCACCCGCGAGGCCCTGCGCGTCACGGCCGGCGGCACCCTGACCCGCGACGCCTTCGACGCCCGGCAGGCCGCCCGCGAGGACCTGCCCGAGCTGCTGATGGCGTGGCAGAGCGGCCCGCGCCGCCCCGAGGACCTGACCCGCGAACTGGAAGTCATCGAAACCCGCATGCGACAGGTCACGCGGGCGCAGGCGGCCGGGCAGGACCGGGAAACGCAGGCCCGCGCCCGTTACCTGCGCGACAAGTACGCCCCAGGCGATTCCAGCGACGACTGACCGCCGCCCCTGCGCTCCGGGCGGCCCGCAGTAGATGAGATCCGCCTCTGCGTCAGCGTAAGAAACGCTGTATGACACCGCAAGTCACTGCGTTCCCTCCGGTACGTTTGTCCGGCCGGGCCGGGGAGAGGATGGGGCATGAGTCGCCGCACCCTGTCCACCGCCGCGCTGACCGCCCTGTGCCTCGGCGTGCTTTCCAGCGCCGCCGGACAGGGCCGCCTGCCACCCGTTCCTCCCCTTGCTCCGGCTCTCACCGTGCCGGAACGGCTGGACGCCATGGGAGTCCTGGCCGCCGGTCCCGCCCTCCCGGCAGAAGACGCCGCCCTGGCCTTCGACCCCGGCGTGGTGGCCCTGACCGACCCCGCCCAGCCGACCCTGGACGCCGTGCCCGCCCGGCGCGTCGTGCAGCCCGGCGCGTCCGTTCCCGGCACGCCCGCCGACCTGAATGCCAGCATCACCGTTCGCTACGGCCCAGGCACCCCGGCCGCCGTGCTGCTGCTGATGCCCGGTTATCTGGGCGGCGCGGGCAGTTTCGACCGGCTGGCGCGGCAGATCGTGACGCTGCACCCCACCTGGGCCGTGTGGGCCGTGGACCGCCGCAGCAACCTGCTGGAGGACCACTCGGCGCTGCTGGGCCGCGATATTCCCACCCTGCAACGCATCGTGCGCAGCGGACTGCCGTCCCGCCCGGCGTCCAGCCTGCCGTTCATGAAGGACTGGGGCCTGGACACCACCCTGCGCGACTGGCACGAGGCGGTGCTGGAGGCACGCAAACTCACGCCGAACGTGTTCATCGGCGGGCACTCCATGGGCGGCACCCTGACCGGCCTGTACGCCGCGTACGATTTCGGCGGCGTGGCCGGAGAGCGCGACGTGCGCGGCCTGATCATGCTCGACGGCCTGCCCGGCCTGATGAGCGGCACCCCCCTGACCCCCGACGAGTACGCGCAGGCGGCCCGCAACCCACTGGGGCCCCTGCCGGGCCTGAACGGTCTGGAACGCAGCCCCTTCGTGGACTCCGTGGTGTTCGGCCCCGCGTTTGCCAGCCGCGCCGCCGCGCAGGCCCGACTGGCTGCCCTGAACCCCGGCGCCTTGGCCCCGGGCGGCGGCCTGACCCGCTACCCCGCCACGAACCTCGCCGCCGCGATGGGGCAACTGGAACAGCAGTACGCGCTGCTGCCGTTCCTGGCGCTGCGCAGCGGGCACCCCACCAACGCCGCAGACGCCCCGAACCTGGGCGCGCAACTGCTGGGCGGGCGCGGCGCACGCTGGATCACCGGCCCGAAAGACCCCACGAAACCCGTCGGCTGGGAGACAGACGTCACCTCGCCCACCGACCCGCAGGACTTCACGCGGCGCTTCATCACGCCCCTGAGCGACTACAGCGAGTGGTACTTCCCGAACCGCCTGACCCTGGATCTTGCCGCCGCCCGCACCGACACACGCGGCACACCCTTCGAGAAGACCCTGCCCGTCTGGTACACGGCGCAGCTCAGCGTGCCCATCCTTGGCATCGCCGCCGCGCAGGGCGTGACCACCGAGGCGCAGTACCAGCAGTACGCCGCGACCACCCAGGCCGCCCTGACCACCCACACCCTGCCGGACGCCGCGCACCTGGACATCACCGTCACACGCGGCGATCAGGTGGCACGCTGGATCACCGACTGGATGCAGCCCCTGATGCGCTGAACGGATACCTGCTGAATGCCCACGCCCACATGGAAATAGCACAGGCCCCCGCTGTCACGCGGGGGCCTGTGTCATCCGGAACCCGGCTCAGTCGAGGTCTATGAACTCCCCATCCCCGGAGTTCACGTACTGCTCGATGTACTTCAGGTACCCCTGCCGTCCGGCCTCGCGCGTCCAGGTTTTCACGCTGCTGCGCAGGCGGTTCATGCCCAGCCGGAGTTCCTCGGCGCTGGGGTGCTCGCCCGGCTGTTCAAGCAGCGTGGTCAGGTTCCGCAGCGCGGCGTCGTGCACTGCGGCGCGCAGGCCGTCCAGTTTGCCGGGCTTGAACGGGAAGTTCGTCGCCTCGGCCCGGTAGCGGCGCGCGAGTTCCTCGAAGGCGCTGTCGGCCATGGCGTCCGTCAGGTCCGGGTGCTCGCCGTACACGCCGAGAACCGCGAGTTCCACGGTCATCAGGTACGGCAGCAGGCGGTCGTCCGGGACGCTCATTTCAGTTTCGCCTGCAGGTACGCGGTCAGTTCGCTGATCTTCACGCGTTCCTGCGCCAGCGTGTCGCGGTCACGGACGGTCACCGTGCCGGTCAGACTGGCGTCCTCGCCCCTGTCCGCCCCGCTCTGGCCGATGGTGTCGAAGTCCACGGTCACGCAGTACGGCGTGCCGACCTCGTCGTGCCGGCGGTACGCCTTGCCGATGTTCCCGCTGTCTTCCAGCAGGATGCGGCCCAGGCCGAGTTTCTGCAGGTCGTTCTTGATGCTCCGGGCCAGTTCGACCAGTTCCGCCTTGTTGCGCGCCAGCGGAATCACGGCCACCTTGATCGGCGCGAGGTGCGGCCTGAGCTTCAGGACGATGCGCTCGTTCCCGTTCTCCAGCGTCTCCTTCGTGAACGCCTCGCTCAGCACGGCCAGCAGCGCGCGGTCCACCCCGGCGGACGGCTCGATCACGAATGGCACGACCGGCTTGTTCGTCTCCGGGTGCGGAATGGTCAGCTTGGCGATGGAGTCCAGGTTCTCCTCGACGTTCGCCACCAGGCCCAGTTCGCTCTGGTTCTTGGTGTGGCTGCCCAGGTCGTAGTCGCTGCGGTTGGCGATGCCCTCGATCTCCTCGTGGCCCAGGGTGGGGTAGTCGTACATCAGGTCGTACGTGCGCTTGGAGTAGTGCGCCAGGTCCTCTTTCGGCACGTCCAGAATCTCGATCTTGCTGCGCGGCACGCCCTGCGCCTCCCACCAGCTCAGGCGCTTTTCCAGCCAGTGCTCGTGCCACTCCTCGTCCGTGCCGGGCACCACGAAGAACTCGATCTCCATCTGTTCCAGCTCCCGCACGCGGAAGATGAAGTTGCGGGGCGTGATCTCGTTCCGGAAGGCCTTGCCGATCTGCGCGATGCCGAACGGCAGGCGGCGGCTGGTGCTGTCCACGACGTTCTTGAAGTTCGTGAAGATGCCCTGCGCCGTCTCGGGCCGCAGGTAGCCGTAACTCTCGTCGTCCGCGACCGGGCCGATGGTCGTCTTGAACATCATGTTAAAGGGTTTGGGTTCGGTCCAGTCGCCCACTTCACCGCTGAACGGGTCGCGCACGCCCGCGTCCTTCAGGGCCTGCGACGCCTGCGCCGGGCTGGCGTTCAGGGCCGCCACGACCGCCGGGAAGTTCTCGGCGCTCTGACCCATGGCCTCGGCCACTTTGGCGATCACGTCGGCTTTCTGGTCCTTCACAAGGTGATCGAGGCGGTAGCGTTTGTTGTTCTTCCTGTTGTCGATCATCGGGTCGCTGAAGGTCGCCTCGTGCCCCGAGTGGCGCAGCACCTGCCGGTGCATGATGATGCTGGCGTCCAGGCCTTCCATGTCGTCACGCTCGTACACGTTGGCGCGCCACCACGCGGCCTTGATGTTGTTCTTCAGTTCCACGCCCAGGGGACCGTAATCGTAGAAGCCCTGAAGGCCCCCGTAGATCTCGCTACCCTGGAAGATGAATCCACGGCGTTTACACAGACTGACGAGTTCTTCCATCGAAGTTGCGGGCATACGTACTCCTTTTCGGGCAGGTACAGGAAAACGCCCCAGACGGCGGCCTCTTTCCGGCACTCGCTCGTCTGGGGACGCATGAAGTCACGCGCGGTTCCACCCCAGTTCCAGCCCCGGAATCCCCGGCAGACTGGCACTTTTGTGTGTTGGCCTTTGTGTACTGGCCTTGCTCCCCGCCGCCCTTCACGCGCGCCTCGCCCTGCCTGACTCTCACCGTCTCAGACTCGCTCCGTGGGGGCACTCGCGTTACTCCTGCGGATCAACGCCCGTCCAGTGTGCGCCAGTCCGCCCCGGAGGGTCAAGTCAGGGCCAGCAGGTCAGGGCCAGCAGATCAGGGCCGGTCGGGCCAGGGGAGATCTGTACCCCCCACTACCCACTGCGCCGGCGGCTGCACACTTTGCAGCACACCGACCGGCGGCAGGCTGGAATTCACGGTGCGCGTGAACGACACGGCGTTCCAGCCGCGCAGCAGGTTCAGTCCGAAGGTCACGTTCCCACGGACCTCCGACCTGCCCGCGTCCCGCAGGCCCGGCAGCACGCACGCCACCGTTCCTGACACCTGCACGGGCCGGTCGCTGAACAGCAGGCCGCCACTCCCGCGCAGGGTTTCTTTCGGCACGCCGTTCACGCTGGTCACGGACCCGCTCAGGGGCGCGGCCTTCTGGGCGCCGACCGTCACGCTGGCCCGCACCGCGCGGGCGTCCGGCACGCTGAACGTGGGCGGGGCGTCGCAGCTCAGACCCAGCACCTCCGCCGACAGCGCTGCGCCCGACCCGGCTGCCAGGGTCGGCAGCGGTAGCGTGAAGTCCCCCGCCCCGGTCAGCGCGGACCGTGCCAGTTCGGTGCCCGAGTCCGCGTCGCCCAGGACCAGTGAGGCCGCCCCGCCCGCCCAGGGCTGCATGAGCGGCCCGTTGCTACCCTCGCCCGCGTACTGCACAGCCGCGCCGCGCACCCCGGTCAGCCCCGGCGGGAGTGTGATGGTCACGTCCAGGAACTGTTCGGCGGTATTCCCGGCCCCGTCGGTCGCCTCAGCCCCGTAGCGGTACGTACCGCCGCTTCCCAGTGGGTCCGTCCACTCGAACGGCGCGGCCCTGTCCGTGCCCAGCAACTGCCCGTCGCGCCTGAAGGTCACCCCCGCCACGCCGGATTCGTCACTGGCCCCGGCCAGCAGGTGAACCACGCCCGGCGCACTCTGCGAGAGCGGCGTGCCCAGCCCCAGCGTCACCACGGGCGGCACGTCGTCCTGCGCGGGCACCGAACGCGGCGGCGTGCAGCCACTCAGGGCGGCCAGCAGCAGGGCCGCCGCGCCGCACGACCGCGCAGTCACGGGGGACCGGTTCCGCGTCCACCCGCGCTGCGCAGGAAAGGAATTCGTGTGAGGCCGGACCGGGAAGGGAGTCATGCCCAGAGTGTACCGGCGGTCAGTTAATGTGGGTGTGCGGCGTCTGTGCACGGCCTGAAGGTCGCCCGTGCCCGCGCCCCGTACCGTCACGTAAGTGAGGCGTGAGAGGTGCATGAACTTTGCTACTGTCGTTGGTGTAATGAAACTGCACCCCATTCTGACCGCCTCCATCACCGGCCTGCTGGCCCTGAGCGCCTGCACCCCCGTACAGCCCGGCACTACCGATTACGTGCCGCTCGTGCAGGACAGCATCCTGTCCTTCACGCGCCTCGCCCCAGGTCAGACCGTCTTCGTGGAGTACCGCTACCCCCGCTCGCTCCTGGAAGAGAACGAGGAATTCGACACCTACTTCAACGCCCTGACGTTCGACTACGCTCCGGGCGCCCGCGTGAACGGCAACGTCCCCGACCCGGTCCGTGCCGCCGACTGGCTGAAATTCAAGAGCGCCGACGCACCCAAAGGCGTGACCATCTCGGTTCAGAAGGTCAACGTGGCCCGCGCCGTGCGCCGCACCACCGAGACGGGCGGCAGCGTCAACGTGCAGTACAACGACCAGTTCCGCGTGACGTACAAGATCACGGCCGCTGCCGACGCGGCGACCGGCGTGGACGCTGCCACCGTCACTTTCACGGATGGCAAGAACAGCCCCGACGTGAACCTGAACCTGAACATCAACAAGTAATACGGACTCCGGTTGAAAGGTTTGCAGCAGCGTTCAACCGGAGCGGACTCGTAGAGCTGCGCCGCAGAGCGAGTGGGAACAGAGCGGACTGTCGGGCGTGAAGTTGGCAACCCGGCGCAGTGGTGAGTTGTGAACGAAACCGGAATCTGTACCTGGGCCCGGCGGCCCGCCAGAGCAGGTGCCCTTTCGATCCGGTGAGGGCACCTTGCCGTATGGCGTACACCCGTCCCTGTCTGAGCGGTCCGTGCTGACTGTCAGGTCTGTCGGGTCAGGGTGGCCCCGCAGGCCGTATCCTGTGCGTTATGCCTGTTGCGGAATCCCGTCCGGAAACACACCCGGATTTTGAACTTGAACGTGAGCACCTGTCCCAGACGGTCTCGGCCATGATCCGTCAGATCGAGTTCTGGGAGGACCGGGACCGGCAGATGGGCGCGGACCTGGAAACCAGCATCATCCTGGGCGATCAGGCCGAGGAGTTCGCGGCGATGCTCTCGCCGCACGTGCACCAGCCGTTCTTCGGGAGCCTGAAGGTGCGCGTGGCGGGCCGTGAGCAGACGCTGTACGTCGGGAAGCACGGTTTCCGGGACGTGAAGGGACCGTACTCGGTGGTCAGCTGGGACAGCGAGGTGGGCAGCCTGTTCTACTCGGACGCGCTGGGCTGGACGCCCCGCCGGGGCAGCGCCGGGGTCATCAAACGCCGCCGGCAGCTGGACGTGCACAGCAAGAAACTGCTGCGCGTGACCGACCTGTACGACGACGAGCACGGTGGCGACACCGGGGGCCGTGAGGAGGTGCTGCTGCGCCGCCTTCAGGAGGACAGCACCGCCGGGATGCGTGACGTGGTCGAGACGCTGCAACCCGAGCAGAACGCCGCCATGCGCGCCCCCGCCGGGACGCCCGTGATCATTCAGGGCGCGGCGGGCTCCGGGAAGACCACCATCGGCTTTCACCGCCTGACCTGGATGACCAACCCCGACCGGGGCGTGCACCGCGCCCGCCCGGAAGCGTGCATGGTCCTGATGCCCAACCGGGTGCTGGCCGCGTACGCCGCGCGCATCCTGCCGGAACTGGGCATCGAGCGGGTCGTGGTGACCACCCCGGAAGCCTGGGCGACGGGCCTGCTGGGCCTGGAGAAACTGGAGGTCACGGACCGCACCCTGAGCCTGCTGCTGACCGACCGGGACAACACTCGCCGCGCGCTGGCGTGGCGCCGGGCGAAACTGCTGGGCGACGCCCGCATGCTGGACGTGGTCCGCACGCACCTGTGGGGTAAGTTCAACGCGGGTCTCGCCGGTCAGAGCATCCGCGAGAGCATCGAGGTGCGCGGGCGTGAACCGGTCGTGCTGCACTTCCCGGAAACCGAACTGGCCGCCATGCTGCGCGACGTGTTCGCCGCCGATCCCCTGGCCGGGTACCGCGCCGGGATGCGCCGCGCCATCGAGACCGAGGCCCTGTCGCGCCTGAACGTCCCGGAGGGCGAGGAGGCGGGCGTGCTGCGGCAACTGTCCGCGCCGCTCACGACCTTCCTGGGCCGCGTGTTCGCGTCGACCACGCCCATCACCGAGGCCCGCCGCCTGCTGGGCAGCGCCGACGCCCTGGCGGCCAGTGGCCTGCTGACCGACCGCGAGATTCAACTGCTGCTGACTGATCCGCTGAGCGGCATTCCCACGCCGCGCCGCGCGAACGCGGACGTGACCGAAATTCCCGTCATGCTGGCCGTGCAGGCCTTCACGGGCGGCATCGGGCGACTGGACGGCCGCACCCTGGAACCCTTCGATCACGTGGTCCTGGACGAGGCGCAGGATTATTCGCCGCTGCTGTACGCGCTGCTGGGCCGCGCCACCCGCCCCGGTCACATCACCGCGCTGGGCGACCTGAACCAGGGCATGCACGGCTACAAGGGCCCCAGCTCCTGGGAGGCCGTGCAGGCGCAACTGCCGGGCGCGCAGGTGCTCACGCTGGGCCGCACGTACCGCTCGACGCGGCAGATCACGGAACTCGGGGCGCGGATCGCCGCCACGTACAACCGCGCCGCCGCCGTGCAGGGCGTGGACCGCGACGGGGCCGAGGTGCAGCGCTACACCGCCCCCGCCGACGCCCCGCACGGGGAACTGCCCCTGATCGCGCAGGCCGTCAAGGACGCGCAGGCCGCCGGGCACAGGAACATCGCCATCGTCACGCGGCGCGGCGTGGACGCCGACCGCCTCGCCGAGGCCCTGCGGGAATTCGACACGGACGCCCAGCCCATCACCACCCAGGAGCACCGCTTCCGGGGCGGACTGGTCATCCTGCCCGTCAACCTCGCCAAGGGCCTGGAGTTCAGCGCCGCCATCGTCGCCAGCGCCAACGCGCAGACCTACGACGAGAGCACCGAGTACGAACGCCGCCTGCTGTACGTCTCGGCCAGCCGCGCCCTGCACTGGCTGGGACTGGTCAGCGCCGGCGAGTTGCACCCGCTGATCGCCTGAACGTCAAGGTTTGCGCGCCGCACTCCTCATCCCACCCCGGGCGGGGCGGGGGAGAGTGGGGTCATGAGCGACGATCAGAAGACCACCGGCCAGGGCGGCCTGCCGGACGACGCCGGGAACGGCATGAGCGAACGCAGCGGCCACTACGACGAGTCGGGCACGGGCGCGCAGGACACGGGGCTGGGCACCCGTGCGCCCGCCACGCCCGGCGCGGTGCCGGAAGATCAGGCGTCCGGGACCGGCACGACCTTCGGCGCCGATCCGAACGACGACCAGCGTTCCTGACCCCCAGCCTCTTTCCGGGCCTCCGCCACCTTTGGGGCGGGGGCCTTTCCCGTACACTGATCGGCTGATGAGCGCCCCTGCCCGCCCGCCCCTGACGCTGTCCGTCGCGCCCATGATGGACTGGACGGACCGGCACTGCCGGGTCTTTCACCGCACCCTGACCCGCCGGACGCTGCTGTACACCGAGATGGTCACGACCGGCGCGATCATCCACGGGGACCGCGACCGGCACCTGGGCTTCGACCGGGTCGAGCACCCGGTGGCGCTGCAGCTGGGCGGCAGTGACGCCGCCACACTGGCCGAGTGCGCCCGCATGGGCGAGGACTTCGGGTACGACGAGGTCAACCTGAACTGCGGTTGCCCCAGCGACCGCGTGAGCAGCGGGTCGTTCGGCGCGTCCCTGATGGGCACGCCCGACACCGTGGCCCGTGCCGTGGAAGCCATGCGCGCCGCGACCCGCCTGCCCGTGACGGTCAAGCACCGCATCGGCATCGACGACCTCGACAGTTACGAGCACCTGACGAACTTCGTGCAGACGGTGGAGGCCGCCGGGTGCGACACGTTCATCGTGCACGCCCGCAAGGCGTGGCTCTCGGGCCTGTCGCCGAAGGAGAACCGTGAGATTCCGCCGCTGCGCTACGACGTGGTGCGGCAGTTGAAGGCCGACTTCCCGCACCTGACGGTCGTGCTGAACGGCGGCGTGCTGACCCTGGACGCCGCGCAGGACGCGCTGGCCTGGGCGGACGGCGTGATGATCGGCCGCGCCGCGTACCAGGACCCGTTCATCCTGGCCCGCGCCGACCAGGACGTGTTCGGCGAGAGCGCGCCGCCCGTCACGCGCCGCGAGGCCATCGAGGCCTTCGTGCCGTATGTGGCCGCGCAACTGGAGGCGGGTCAGCCGCTGCCGCGCATGATGAAACACACCCTGGGCCTGTTCGCCGGTCAGCCCGGCGCCCGCCACTGGAAACGCACCCTGAGCGAACAGGGCCACAAGCCCGGCGCCGGTCTGGAGGTGGTGCGCGCCGCCCTGGAAGGCGTGCCCGCCGAGGTGCTCGACGCCCGCCCCGGCATGACTGATACGGACTCCGATTGAATGGCTTATAAAGCCGTTCAATCCGAGCGAAGCGAGTGGGAGCAAAACGGGTTCCGGACGTGGAGCCGGCAATCCGGTGAAGTTCCGGATTGTCGGCGAAACAAACGGAATCCGTATGAACCCCAGCCCGCCTGACCGCGACCGGCAGACAGCAGGGCGACACCGGCCATCCGCGTGTCGCCCTGCTCAGTAGGAAGGAGCTATCAGGCTGTTCCTACTGCTCCCTCAGCCCCGGCGAGTGAAGTCCGGCGTTTCCGGCAGCGCCCGGATCCACGCGGCGATGATGTCCGTGCAGGCTTTCACGTCCTGCTCGTCGACCATCTCGCTGGGCGAGTGCATGTAGCGGTTGGGGATGCTGACGACGGCGCTGGGCACCCCGGCCCGCACGAGGGTCAGGGCGTCGGCGTCCGTGCCGGAGTAGCGACCGGCGGCGCTGAGCGTGAAGGGAATGTTGGCCTCGCGCGCCGCGTCGGTCATCTGGCGCGTGATGACCGGGCTGACCATCGGCCCGACCGTCAGGTTCGCGCCGGACCCGAACGGGGCCACGCCGTACTTCTTCTCGCTCACGCCCGGCTGCTTGGTCTCGTGCGTGACGTCCACGGCGACCCCGGCGATGGGGTCGAGGCGGTAGCCGCCGACCTGCGCGCCGAAGCACCCGATCTCTTCCTGGCTGGTCCCGACGGCCACCACGCGGTACTTCAGGTCGTGGTCCTTCAGGGCGCGCAGGGCTTCCAGGACGATGAACGCGCCCACGCGGTTGTCCAGGGCGCGGCTCACGACGCGCGTGCCGACCATGATGGGGCCCTGCTCGATCACGCCGTACGTGCCGACCGGAATCAGGGTCTGCACCTCCTCCTTCGGGAGGCCCACGTCGATCCACAGGTCTTCCAGTTTGCTGGCCTTGGTCCGCTCGTCGGCCTCCATGACGTGAATGGCTTTCTTGCCGATCACACCGATCACGTCCCCACCGGGCGCGAGCAGGCGGATGCGCTGCCCGACGAGCACCTGCGGGTCCCAGCCGCCGACCGGCAGCACCGCCAGGAAGCCCTCGTCGTTCACGTGCGACACGATCAGGCCGATCTCGTCGAGGTGGCCCATCAGCGCGATGACGGGCGCGTCCTCGGGGCCGATCTCGGCGTAGGCGTTGCCGTAGTGGTCCTCGCTGGTGCGGGCGAAGGTCGCGGCTTCTTGCAGCCACACGTCGGCGGCGCGGCGCTCCAGGCCGCTGGGGGCCGCCGCTTCGAGCAGACGGAACAGGAATTCACGGTTGATGACACTCATGCCTGCGAGTGTACGCCGCGCCCGCTATGCTGGGCCGCATGAATTCCCCCATCCGCTCGGACGGGCCGGACGGCGCCGGTCCGGACATCCGCGTTCAGGTGAACGTGCAGTACATGGCGGATCACAGCACCCCGGAACGGCACCTGTTCATGTACGTGATTCACATCGAGAACCGCAGCGACGATACCTGGCAACTGCTGGCCCGCCACTGGGACATCATGGACGCCACGGGCCGCGTGACCCACGTGGACGGCGAGGGCGTCGTGGGCGAGCAGCCCGTCCTGGCGCCCGGCGGCACGTTCCTGTACGACTCGTTCGTGACGCTGGAAGCCGCGCCCGGCCACATGGGCGGCCACTACCTGATGCAGGACGCCTGGGGCGTGCAGGCCCGCGTGCCCATCCCGACGTTCGCGCTGATCCTGCCGGGCCGCACCCTGAACTGACCCGGACGCCGGGGCCGCTAGCGCAGCAGGTCTTCCACGCCGTGCTGGCGCGGGTCGAGCAGTTCAGCCACGGCCTGCGGCGTCAGGGTGTTGAAATCCACCGGCACGGCCCGCCCGGAAAACCGCAGTCCCTGCGCCTCGCAGCTCTGCATCAACCCCTCCCAGAGCACCTCGTAGTCCGCCAGGGTCACGGGCGTGCCGTCCTCGCGGGAGACCAGACCCATGACGGCCCAGGTGTCCGCCTCGAACCGCGTTTCCGGGTAACTGCGTTCACTCATGACCGCATCCTGTCACCGGCCCTCTGTCCGGCACGTCACAGGCGAGGCGGCCAGTGTGAGATTCACGACGTCCGGTGGATCGTCCAGACGCCGGTCCGGGGGAGGGCAGGAGGCCTCGACGCGGGCAGGGCAGGGGAGAAACCGGGTCCGGGTCAGGCCTGCGGCATCTCGGCCTCGATCAGCGTGCCGTGGCCGGGGCTGGACAGCACGCGGTACAGGCCGCCGCGCGCCTCGACCCGCTCGCGCATCTGCAGCAGGCCCAGCCCCCCGGCGCTGCTGACCCGGCCCGTGGCCTGCTCCGGATCGAAGCCCGCGCCGTCGTCCTGCACGCGCAGCGTCACGCGCTCGCCGCCGTGCAGGGTCACGCGGACCTCCTGCGCGCGGGCGTGTTTGGCGACGTTGTTCAGGCTTTCTTGCAGGATGCGGAACACCACGGCCTCGTCACCGGGCGAGAGGTGCACGTCGCCGCTGATGTCCAGCGTGGCCCGCAGGCTGTTCTGCTCGCCGAAATCCAGCACGTAGCGCCGCACGGTTTCCAGCAGCCCGTAGCGTTCCAGGTCGATGGGCCGCAGCGCGAAGATCGAGCGGCGCACCTCGCGGATCTGTTCGCGCAGCAGCGTGGTCGCGGCGCGCACCTCGCTCTCGGCGCGGGCCGGGTCGCTGTGCACCTGCCGGGCCACCACGTCCAGCTTCAGGGCCGCGAACGCCAGGGACTGCGCCACCCCGTCGTGAATCTCGCGGGCGATGCGGGCGCGCTCGTCACTGATCGCCAGTTCCTCCGAGTACAGGTACGCGCGGGCGTTCCGGACGGCCAGCGTCGCCTGCCCGGCCATCAGCGCCAGCAGAGACACCCGCGCGTCGTCGAAGGCGTTCGGGCGGGCGTCGCCCAGCATCAGCACGCCCACCAGTCCCTCGTCGTCCCGCATGGGGATGCCCAGCACGCTGCGCGCGTCCGGGAAGACCTCGCCGGCGTCGGCAGCCGTCGTGATGAGCGGCCCGTCCGCCTGCGCGACCCGCAGCGCGAACGGCGGCGCCACGCCACCGCCGCGCGCCTCGCCCTGCCGGTCCTGCGCGTACTCCAGGCGCAGCACGCTGTCCTGATCGGTCAGGAACACGGCGCGCGCCTCGGCTCCCACCCGGTCGGCCATGGTGCGGGTCACGCGGGACAGCAGGCGGCGCATGTTGCGTTCGGCGCGGATGCTCTGATCCACCGAGTACAGCGTCATCAGGTCCAGCGTCCGCTGCCGCACGGCTTCCACGCCACGCGCCACCTCGGCGGCCAGCGCCTGCGCCAGCGACTCGGATTCCGGGCTGGGCGGCGCGTCGAAATGCAGCGCCAGCGCCCCACCGCCCGGAATCGACACCCGCAGCGGGTACAGCGCCGCGCTGGGCGACGAGAGCAGCGTCTCACCGCGCGCCGAGCCGCTCAGGCCGCCCGGCACGGTCAGGGTCGCGTGGGTGGCGCCGGTCACGCGGACCGCGCCGCGCGCCGCGACGTCCAGCACGGCGTTCATGTCGGCCGCGTCGGTCAGGTCCCGCATGAGGGCCTGCACCGCCCCCAGCTGCGCGTGCGACGCCCGCAGCTGACCGTACAGGTCCCGCAGTTCCCGCTCGGCCCGCTCACGCGCGCGGGTGCCTTCCGCGATCCACTCGACGCTGAAGTACGTCACGGCCGGCCCGACCAGCCCGTAGAACAGCAGGTGCGCCCACAGCTCCTGGCTGGCCGGCAGCAGCGAGATCAGGAACTCCACCGCCCCCACCACCAGCACGATCAGGGGCGGCAGCACGTTCCGCACGACCTTCACACGGTCCGACAGGCGGAAAGCGCCGGGCAGGTCCCCGCCCACCTCGCCGGTCAGGGCCGCCGGGGACAGCGGCTCCGCGGCGGTCAACTCCGACCCGCCCGGCTCACCGCCGCCGCGATCTGCGTGGGGGGGCCGGCGGGCTGGGGTGTTCAGGGGCGGGTCAGGTCGGGGCGGCGCGGGAGCGTCCGGCATGGCGGCAGTCTAGAGCAGCCGGCCAGCGCCGCACCGCGACCCATGCACCGCTGCGAAACGGATGGAGTTCCTGTCAGCCGTCCTGTGCGGCGTCCACCGGCGCGGGGTCGGCTTCTGCTCGGGATTCGGTGGCGCGGGGTTCGGTGGTGCCGCGCGCGGCGGCGTCCCCGACCTTCCAGTGCACCTGCCGCAGCAGGCCCCGGAACAGGCGCGTCTCGGCGCTGGTCATCAGGCCCCGGTCCAGCATCGCGCGCCACAGCCGCAGCGTGTGCCGGGCGCGCACGGCGTCCGTGTACCCGATCAGCTGCATGGTCTCGCGCAGGTGCCCGTACATGGATTCCATCTCGTCGCGCGTGGCGGTCTTACGGGTCCGTTCCGGCTGCTCGTCCACGCCCTGCAGGAACTCGTAGCACACCAGCAGCACCGCCTGCGCGAGGTTCAGGCTGGCGTAATCCCCGGTCGGGACGCGCACCGTCACCTGACACTGCTCCAGGTCGCTGTTGATCAGCCCCGTCTCCTCCGGGCCGAACACCAGGGCGGGCGCGGCGGCGGCGCGCACCAGGGGCCGCACCTGCGCCGGATGCTGCGGCGCCGGCAGGTCCGCGCGGATGCGGGCGCTGGTTCCCACGCTCAGGTCCCGGTCGGCCAGCGCCTCGCGCAGCGTGGGGTAGACGCGCGCGCCGCGCAGCAGGTCGGCGGCGTGCACGGCCATCGCCACCGCCTGCGAATCCAGATGATCGCAGCGCGGCGCGACCAGCCGCAGGTCGTGCGCCCCCATGTTCAGCATGGCGCGCGCCGCCGAACCGATATTTCCAGGGGTTTTGGGGGAGACAAGGACAACGGCCAGATTCACAGCCGGGATGTTAGCGCGCCCAGACCCCCGCAGACGGTAAGCCGGAACCGGGCCGCGCCGGTCAGGGGAAGGCCAGGATCGGCGTTTCGTCCGCCACGTGCAGCCCCAGCCGCAGGTCATGCGCGAGTTCCTCCGGCGTGTCCCCCCAGGAATCCACGCTGACCCGCGTGATCCCCGCCGCCCGCAGGCGCGCGTTCACTTCGTTCAGCAGCGCCGCGCGCAGGTTCGTGTGCCGCCACGCGACCGTCACGCCCGGCGCGTCGATGCGGCCCAGCCCGTCCTCGACGGCGGCGCGGCACACGCCCACGCCCCGGCCCTCCGCGTCCAGCGCCACGACGCTCAGGTGCGAGTCGAAGCCGCCCGCGCCGTCCTCGGCCGCTTCCGGCGCCGCCGCGTGATGCCCCACGCGGTCCTCGAACGCCGCGAGCGCCTCCAGCCGCGCCGGCACGCTCACCCCGGCCAGGGGACGCAGCGTCACGCCTTCCGGGGCGTCCACGTGGCGGTACGGCACGCGGCCCTCCAGCCGGCGGTACGCGCCCACCTCGCGGAATCCCGCCTCGATCAGCGCTTCGGGCGGAAACAGGTGCCCCTCGGCAAAGGCGTACACGCGGCCCGCGCGTTCCCACGCGGCGCGCGCCAGGGCCGCCGCCGCCTCGGCGCGGCGCGGTCCGCCCAGCACGCCGCCCAGCAGCTCGGACCCGTGCGCCGGGCTGGGCCGCGTGCCGACCGCGCCCAGCACCACCTCGCGCCCCCCGTCCGGTTGAGGCGTCCCGTCCGGCCCGAGCGGTTCGTGCCGTTCGAACGCCACCCAGGCGTCCGTGCAGGCCTGCGCCATCCACGCGACTGCCTCGCGCGGCGCCTCGTACAGCGCGGCCAGCACCAGTTCCAGCTGCTCGGGCCCCAGCGCCTCGACCTGCACCGGCCCCACCCGGACCGGCCCCGCCCGCACCGACTCCGGCGCGTCGGGCGTCAGCACGTCCTGCTCCTGCGGCGCGTCCTGTCCGGCGGCGTGTTCGTCGGCGCTCACGCCTCCACCAGTCCCGCCACGGCCGGCGCGGCGCTGCTCAGCACCCGCGCGTACAGCCCCAGGTACTCGCGCGCCGGGCCGTCCCAGCTGAATTCCAAGCGCATCGCCCGCGCCGCCCGCTCCTGCCACCCGGCCGGATCGTCGAACGCTGCGCGCGCCTCCCCGCACGCCGCCACCAGCCCCCCCACCGACGCCTCGGCGAACGAGAAGCCCACGTCGGCCGGCACGGTATCCACCAGCCCACCCGTCGCGCGCACCACCGGCAGCGTCCCGTAGCGCATGGCGATCATCTGCGACAGCCCGCACGGCTCGAAGCGGCTGGGCATCGCGAACGCGTCCGCGCCCGCGTAGATGCGGTGCGCGAGCGGCTCGTTCATGCCCTGCGCGAACACCACCCGCGGATGCGCCGCCCACTCCCGCAGCGCCGCCTCCAGCGCCGGATCACCGCCGCCCAGCACCACCACGTTCCAGTCCTGCACCAGCTGCGGCAGCGCCCCGATCAGCAGGTCCATGCCCTTCTGCTCGGCCAGCCGGCTGACACTCGCCAGGATGGGCGCGCCGTCCAGCCCGAACTCTGAGCGCACCGCCGCCACCGCCGCCCCCTTCCCGCGCGGATCCGTGAACAGAGGCACATCCGGGTCGGTCGCCGGATCCCAGCGCACCTGATCCAGCCCGTTCAGGATGCCGCTCAGCCGCCCCGCCCCCTGAAGGTGCCGCATCAGGCCCTCCAGGCCCTCCCCGAACTCGGGCGTGGTGATCTCACGCGCGTACGTGGGACTGACCGTCGTCACCTGCGACGAGAACACCAGCCCCGCCTTCATCAGGTTCACGTCCCCGTGAAATTCCAGCGTCTCATGCGTGAACGCCCACTCCGGCAGGCCCGTCCAGCCCATGGCGTCCATCAGGTTCCAGCGGCCCTGGTACTGCAGGTTATGCACGCTGAACACCGACCGCACCCCCGAGAGGCGCGCGTGCGCCACCACCAGTCCCGCCTGCCAGTCATGCCCGTGCAGCACGTCCGGCCGCACCCCCAGCTGCGCCAGGACCGGCAGCACGGCCCGCCCGAACAGACTGAAGCGCCACACGTCGTCCGGGTGGTACAGCCCCGGCCGGTCGAAGCACGACAGCCCCACGAACACGAAACGCACCCCCGCCCGGCGCACCTCACCCACCCGCACCTCCGGCAGCGGCGGCTGACCCGCCACGCCCGGCAGCGCCCCACGCCAGACCAGCGTCACGTCGCCCGGCACGTCCGCGTACCACGGCGAGACGACCGTCACCTCTGCCCCCAGCCCGGCCTGCACCGCGGGCAGCACCCCCAGCACATCACCCAGACCACCGGACCGCGAGAACGGGAACACCTCGGACGCCACGTGCACGACTTGCATACCCAGCACTGTACCCGCCGCGCCCCCCGAAGCGCCCGCGTTTGACAACGCCCGCCCCCGTTGCTACACTTCCCCTCGCCTGAACGACCGGCGCGGCACAGGCGCCTGAGGGCTCTTAGCTCAACGGTCAGAGCAGTCGGCTCATAACCGATTGGTTGCCGGTTCAAATCCGGCAGGGCCCACCAGAAACGGGCGGTTAGCTCAGTGGTAGAGCATTCGCTTCACACGCGAAGGGTCGTAGGTTCAAATCCTATACCGCCCACCAGATACAGAAAAACACCCCGCTCAGGCGGGGCTTTTTCATGCCCCGAGCGGGGCGGCTGGCGCGAAGTGGCGCGGCCGCCCCCACCGGGTCACTTCATGCCGGCATTCCCGGTCTGCTTAACCGCCTCCATGCGCCCCAGCGCCTCCAGCCACTCGGCCTCACTCAGGCTGTCCAGGGACTGCCCGTTAAACCGGTCGGCCAGAACTTCCCGCATGGCCTCGGCCTCCAGCAGGCTGGCCCCTTCACGGCCCAAGCGTTCCAGAATCGGGTCCAGACCCATCGAGCGGCTGATCGTCATGCCCCACGCTACCCCCGGCTGCCGGCCGCGCAGATGAACGTCGGCCCGCCACGGCCTTCATCTGCCCGCCGCATGCGCCTGCCCCGCCCCCCGCATCCCGTATGCTGAGCAGCGATGAGCGCCGTGATCCACCTGCAAGCGCTCGGGCTGACCGAATACGAAGCCCGTGCCTACACCGCCCTCCTGGCCCTCGGGCGAGCCGTGCCCGCCCGCGTGGCCCGGCAGGCCGGTATTCCCCGGCCCAAGATCTACGAGACGCTCGAACGCCTCGAGGGTCGCGGCCTCGCCGCCAAGGTCGGCCAGAACCCCCTGGAATACGCGCCCCTCAGCGCCCGCGAGTACCTGGCCCGCGCGCGCCGCTCCTTCGACGACCGCCTCGGCGCCCTCGACCGCGACCTGTCCCGCCTCGCCCCCGACCCCGCCCCGGAAGCCGTGTACCACCTGCACGGCGAGGCCGCCATCCGCAGTCTCTGCGAGGACCTTACCCTCAACGCCCGCCGCAGCCTGTACATGGCCGGCGAGGCCAGCTTCGCCGACCGGCTCGAACGCCTCACCCCCCGCGGCGTCGAGCTGCACCGCACCCCCCTGACCGACCTGCCCAGCGTCGCCGCGCACGGCCAGCGCGCCTTCCTGCTCGCCCGAGACGGCGAGGCCGCCCTGATCGCCCACTTCATCGACGAGGGCGGCAGCGGAGAGGCCCACGGCGTGCACACGCACAACCCGGTCATCATTCACCTGATCGAAGGGTACGTGCAGCTCGCCGCGCAGACCACCGCCGCCCGCACCCCGGCCACCGCCGCCACCGACCCCGCTGCCCCAGCCGACTGACCGGAGCGCCCCGGCCCGCCGCAGTTGACAGGTCGGGAAGTCGCTGTTAATCTATCTGAGCCTCCGACGAGGCAAGAGGGAAAAAGCGGGGCTGTGGCGCAGTTGGGAGCGCGTCTGAATGGCATTCAGAAGGTCAGGGGTTCGAATCCCCTCAGCTCCACCAAGGAACGCCCCCGCCCGCAGGCGGGGTTTTTTCAAGGCGATGTAGCTCAGCTGGTTAGAGCGAACGACTCATAATCGTTAGGTCCCCGGTTCAAGTCCGGGCATCGCCACCAAACACAGGAATCCCCGTCCAGCACGGGGATTCTTCGTTTTGTATGCAGCTCATGTGCTCGGCTCAACGAGCAGTGATCGTTTACTCCAGTACCCACCAGTCGGGGCGCGCAGAGCGGCGCCGCCGGGTCAGCGAGCTTCCGGGTGGTCAGCGAACCACCTGGAAGCCGTATCAGCGCGTCGAGGGAGGAGGGGCGTGCTGTTCGCCCCTCCACGTCTCTGAAGGCTGGCGGCCGGTCATACGGACTCCGATTGAATGGGCTTTGCAGCCCATTCAATCCGAGCGAAGCGAGTGGGAGCAAAACGGGTTCCGGACGTGGAGTCGGCAATCCGGTGAAGTTCCGGATGGTCGGCGAAACAAACGGAATCCGTATCAGGTGGGCGCCGGGTGTGACGCGTCTGGCCGGTAGCTGCTGGCGACCTGCAAGGCGGTGCGGGCGTTCTCGGTGAGGCGCTGCTGACCGTAGGCCGCCAGCACGAGCCGGAAGAGTGCTTCCGGGTTGCCTCCGGCCAGACTGGGTTCCCGCTGCGTGAAATGCTGCATCAGGGCGTGCAGTTCCGACGGTGGAATCTCGGAGAGTTTACGCGGCCCGGCTTCTCGCAGGCGCACCGGGGGGGCGCCGCTGACGCGAACGATCTGATCGACGTACCCAGGAAGGCCGGTTTCGCGGGAGAGGATCAGCGTGCCGTCCTTGAGGGCGCGGGTCATGGCCTTGTTCAGCAGGCTCTTGGTGGTGACGCCGAACCGGACGCCAGCCGCCTGACAGTACAGCTGGTACGCGCGGCGGCACAGCACCGGGCCCTCGGCGGCGATGATCTCCCGCAGCCCCTCGATGACCGGCGTGAACGAGTCCACGCTGCGCGGATCGGTGAGCGGGCGGCTGGCCCAGACGGTGTACGGCTCCAGAAGAACGCTGCCCGGCGTGGCGCTGGGGGCTGGTGCGTCAGGGACAGTGGCCGTGGCGGTGCCAGTCTCTGCAACGGCCCCACTCTCTGCAACGGTCCCAGGCTCTGTCGCGGTCCCAGGCGCCGTATCGGGGGTGCCTGGGTCGATCACCTCGCTGGCGGTCTGCTCGATGGGTTCGTGCGCGGCGCTCTCGGCGCGTCGGGCGGCCTCCGGGGATACCTCGGGGGCAGGTTGCCCCTCGGGCGCGGGTGTGTCGGGCGTGTGGTCGGGGGAGGGGGCGTAGTTGCGGGGGTCGCCTTCCGGGTACACGCCGCGCCGGTCCAGGGTCGTCCAGAGATCGGCGAGCGCGGCGTCCGGGTCGCGGGTGAAGGTGCTGCCACGCACCCGCCAGAACTCCATGCCGGCCCGTTCGAGCGTCTGCTGCCGGGCGAGGTCCGCGCGGTACCGTTCCGGGCCGTGCCAGTGGTCGCCGTCGCACTCGACCGCGAGGCGGCCGCGCAGCCCCTCCACGACCAGGTCGATGCGGTACCCGTTCAGTTCGTACTGCGGGATGACGCGGTAGCCACGGTCGACCAGTTGAAGGTACACGTCCACCTCGAACCACGAGTCGAACGGGGCCGGTGCGCGCGTCTGGCCTCGCCCGGTGCGGCCGGCGAGTTCGCGCAGGTCGAGGATCTCCTGCCTTGGGAGCGGACGCCACCCGGCCAGTTCGGGGTTCTGCACGTGCCGGATCAGGGCGGCGCGCAGGTCCCCGGCCCCCAGGTCGTCCGGGGTGACGCTGTGGAACAGCCACAGCTGGTCGCGGGCGCGGCTGACGGCGACGTTGTAACGCGGCTGGAAGATCCGGTCGTCCATCGCGACGGTCCTGGCGCGGCCCTCGCTGGGCGCGGCGACCATGCTGAGGAAGATCACGTCACGCTCGTCCCCCTGGAAGGAGTACGCGTTCCCGCAGACGATCCGCCGCGCATCAATCTCCGCCTCGCTCAGTTCCCGCTGGAGCAGGGCGTTGATGTGCTCGGCCTGCCTGTCCCCCAGGAGGCTGATGACGCCCATGGTCTTGCCCCGGTACGTGGGGTTGGCGACGCACGCCCTGATCTGGTCCACGATCGCGCGCGCCTCGGCGGGGTTGACGTTGTTGTCTTTGCCAGTGGTGATGCCGTCCGGGACGTGCTGCGCGATCAGGGGTTGCAGGCGGTCCGCGCCGAACTGCCGCAGCGCGATCAGCGGCTCGGTGTACGAGAGGTCGCTGCTGAACTTGATGATCTCCGGCATGCAGCGGAAGTGCTCACGCAGCGCCAGCACGCCAGGGTAGGCGTACTTCGTGAAGTCGTACAGGCTCGACTGCGGCGTGCCGATCACGTGCGTGGCCGGGAAGTCATGCAGGTACTTCCGCACGAGCGTGTCCACCTGCTCGGCGGAGATGCCGACCCCGTCCGGGGAGATCTGCTTGTCGTCCCCGACCACGATGAGCTTCTTCGCGATGTACGTCAGGAATAGCGCCTCCGGGCCGGACTGCGACGCCTCGTCCACGATGACCACGTCGAACATCCCCCTGGACGGCGCGAAACTCTCCGCGACGAGGTGCAGCGGCATGATCCAGGCGGGAATGCTGTCGCGCGCCTGCGTCAGGGACTGCCGCGCGACCGCCATGAACTTCCCGGCGTGCTTCCCGGTGCCCTTCCCGACCTTCTTCACCGCCTGCTGCCACGCCACGAGGTTCGCCTGCTGACCCTGCGTGAGCCGGTCGAGGGTGTTCCGCCACGCCTTGACGGCCGCCAGCTGCCCGAGCGTCTCGCGCTCCTGCTGCCGGACGTCCCGCAGCGCTGCCCGGACGTCCTGCTCCGCCTCGGGGCGGGTGATCTCCCTGAGCTGGGTGTCCGCATGCGCCCAGCGCCACGCAGCTTCCAGATTCGAGAGGCGGTCCGCCCACACCGCCGAGTCTAGGTCGTCCAGCAGGGCAGCCGCCAGCAGGGGCGCGCCCTGCTGCAGGCGTGACAGCAGCGCTCTCTGATCGTGCAGGGCCGCGGCGCGCCGGTCCAGGTCGGTCAGGTGCAGGTACGCTGACCCGTACGCCGCTGCGTCGCGCCCCTCCAGGCTGCCGATGAGGTCCTGCACGACGGAGTGGACGTTCCCGGCCGCGCGCAGGCCCTCAAGGTAGGGGAGGGTCTGCTCGAGCGCCTCACGGCTCACCCGCGCCGCGTGCTCTGCGTCCGCAGCGCGCAGGGCGGTCACCAGCGCGTTCAGTTCGTTCTCGTTCCACCACTGCGGCTCACCCAGGCCGGGAATGCCGCCCAGCGCCTGCCGCGCCCGATCAAGTGCGGCCTGGACGCTGCTCAGGCCGGTCAGGAGCGTCAGTTGCTCGGCCAGTTCCGCCAGTTGCAGGCGGCGGGGTCCGTCCGTACTGATCCCCTGCGCCGCCCAGAGGTCCTTGAGGCCCGTCCACTTCTTCTCCAGTTGCAGCAGGCGCAGCAGGTCCTGCACGATGCCGCTGTTGTCGGCCGCGCGGCCACCCACAGTCAGGGCGTCCCTGAAGTACATCCGTTCCCGCACGGCGGCCGGCTTCCCGAACAGGCCCGTCCACTTCCCGCCGGCCTGCAGGTGCCTGATCACCTCGCGCGCGTCCGCCTCAAGCTGCTCCGGGGCGCGGCCGCCATGCCCGGCGATGACGTTGGCTTCCATCCACTCGGCTTCCTTCTGAAGTTCCGGCAGCAGCTCCTGCGTGCGGGCCGCGAGGTCCTGCCAGCGCGCCCACTGCCCCTTGAGCAGCGCGTCCACGGCGCGGGGCAGCCAGGTGGACGGACGGCGCCGGGCCGTGCCGGCCTGCGACTGAAGGTCCTGCAGGGCGCGCAGCAGCGCCTCGCGTCGCGCCGCGCCTGCTTCCGTCAGCGGCGTGAACGCGGGCGCGTCGCGGCCCTCGCTGCGCGCTGCGGCCACCTCCTGCGCCTGCTGCTCGGCCCGCGCGAACTGCACGAAGTCCTCGGGGCTCGGCAGGCGGCCGGGTTCCGGGCGGCGCAGGCGCAGACCCCTTGCCTCCTCTTCACGCACGTCCCGCAACCGTTCGAGCAGACGTCCCGCGTCCCCGTCCGGCAGGGGGGCTTCCGCGCCGCTCGGGTTGAACTCCAGCACCCACTCGAACCGGGGTTCGTGCGCCCGGAGCTGCTCGCCGATCTGCTGCGGCGTGCCCCGGTACCCGTGCAGGTCCAGCGAGCCCGTCTCGCTGAGCCGCAGCGCCTCCAGTTGATCGAGCAGGTCGTTCTCCTGCTGGCGCAGCCGCTCGAGCCGCTTCCCGAGTTCCTCCTCCTGCCGCGCCTCGGCCGCCGCGTCACGGTGCTCCTTGCGGCGGATCATCTCCCCGACAGAGCTTTCCAGCATGGTGCGGGCGTCGCTGTCGCCGCGCAGGTGCGTCACGCACAGCGCCGCCAGTTCCGGCGGGAACTTGTCGCGCAGCACTTTCAGGGCGCGTTCGGTGTGACTCGTGACCAGCACCCGCTGGTTCGTCGCGAGCAGGTGACTGACGAGATTCACGATCGTGTGCGACTTGCCCGTGCCGGGCGGCCCCTGCACGAGCACGCCCCGCGCCCGGCCGATCCGGTCGACGATGCTGCGCTGCGCGTCGTTCGACGGTAGCGGAAAGTAGACGGTGCGCGGCCCACCGGCCGGGTTCTCCATGGGCGGCACCAGGTCATGCTCCCCCATGAACCGCTGCGCGGCGTCCGGCACGCCGGCCTGCTCCAGCTGCTCGATCACGCTGTCGTACGTGGCGGCCAGGGTCCGCTCGCCGCGCCTGCGCAGGATCAGCGCGGGCGCCCAGTGCACCACCGGGTTCCCCGTGGCCGCTCCCGGCGGCCGAAGGTCCGGGATGAACTCACCCTCACCGGACGCGGAGTTCGCCCAGGCGTTCAGGGCCGCCGGAACCCCCGCCGGGTCCCAGACGTCCTCCTGATACTCCGCCAGGATCGCCTCGGCGTCACCGGCCCGCACGCGGTGCTGCGGGTCGAGCATGTCCTGCTCCAGCAGGGCCCGCGCTCCGTCCGTGGACGGCACCACCGACAGCACCCCCTGCGCGGGATCGAACTGCAGGTGCACCTGCGCGGTGATCAGGTGACGGTCCACCGCGTACTCCCCGTCGGGCCGCCAGCGCAGCGCCCCGAACCCCAGGCGCAGCTCGAAGCGTTCCCCCTCCGCCTGAAGTCGCTGATGCAGGTCGAACAGCTGCACGTACCGCTCGTGCACACTCAGCGCGCGGCGCTCCCCGGTCGCCCACGCGCGCCACTGCGACTCGAACGCCTCCCAGGCGGCCAGCACCTCCGGTTGCTCGTCCAGGAACAGCGTGCTGCGGATGAGTTGCGGTTGCAGATCGTCATCCAGAACGGTCTCTCCCACCACCCGCTGCGTCTGGATGACAGGTGCCGCGTCCACCCGGCGCAGATCGCCCGTCACCCAGTCCGTCAGGAGGGACGGCAACGTGGGCACAGGCTGACGGGACGGGCGGCGGATACTCAGCCACGTCTCCCCGATCCGGTCGGGTTCCGCGTAGACGGGATTGAAGATCTCCGGCTCGTTCGGGAGGCTGTGCAGCCAGACCAGCGTGGCGTCCTCGTTCGTGCGCTGCGGCTTGAACTTCAGCAGCGTGAACTCTTTGAGGTACTTGTAGAACCGCTGCGTGCGGTCCAGTTGCAGGGAAGTCGTCATGCAGGAGTCCTCTGGGTGAAATCAGGAAAAACGGCGGTGGGAAGGCAGAATGTCGCGGCCGGAGCCGCCCATGACCAGAGTCTGCCACGTCCGCACGGCCCGTGCAGACCAGATTCTCACGGCCACGCAGGCGTGCGGCCTGGACCGGGTGCGCGCGTGAACACCGTTACAGTGGCCGCATGAAGATCCAGGACGCCCCGACCCCCCACCTGATGCGCCTCTGCCAGGACGACAACGAACTGGCCTCCCTGCCGCTGCTGGGCCTGACCACGCTGGAGCAGGCGTACGAGGCGTTCCCCGCGATGCCGAGACGCAACGTCCGGCGCCTCTGGGCTGGCCGGGCACGGCTCGTGCAGCGCTGGGACAGGATGCAGGGTGTGGTGGCCGACGGTAGCGGCGCCGGTGGGCGTCACGGCTGAACAGCGGACCGGGACTCCACGCCGGAACCCTACGCCAGCACCACCTCGGGTTCGTCGTCCTGATCGGTCAGGTTTCGCTTGGCCCGGCTCATGGTGAAGGTGATCGACTCGCCCGAGCGCAGGACGGCCTCCACCTCCTCCCGGAAGGACGCGGGAACGCCCGTGCCGCTCAGGTGAATCCAGCCACGGCTGCGGCTCAGCGCCACGAACAGCTGATTACGCATGGTCACGCTGCCCTCCTGGGCGGCCACCTCGTCCAGCCCGACAATGTGCACCATGTCCGCCTCGTTCCCCTTGGCCCGCGTGACGTTCGTGACCGTCAGGTGGCCCGGCAGGCGGAACCCGTTGGGGTTCTTCTCCCGCCAGTTCTGGGTAGGAGGCACGTTGCCACGCAGGTTGCCCGCCACGTACACGTCCAGCCCTTCGCGCCGCAGGGCCGCGAACGCCGCCTCAATGGTGCGGTCAGGGTAGCGGCCCAGGCAGATCACCAGCTGCCGGTCGAGGCCCAGGCCCTCCACCTCCAGGGCGTGCCGGACGTTCCGCGTCAGCGCGGCCAGTTCCTCGTTCCGGCTGGTGTAGGTGTGGAAGTCGATCAGGGGAGACGGGTCAAGACGCGCGATCAGGTTCGGGGATTTCTCTGGCGGTCGCGTGATAGTGATCGGGCCGCGTGAGCGCATATCACCTTCTACCGTGTATCCGATCTTGCCCCAGCTCTCCTTATCGGTCAGGCCGGCAACCATGCCTTCGGGACGCATCAGCCCCATTCCCAGGGCGTGCGCGGCGACCAGGATCGGACCTGGGGTGCGGTAACACACCCGCATGACCTCATTCTTCTGGATTCCTCCTCGGTACGACACGCCACCAGTCAGCACCTGGCTGAGCTTCTCCCCGAACAGCTCCCGGCCTGTCGGGATGGTCAGGCTGTCCAGGCTCTGCGCCTCGTCATAGGCCCAGATCAGGCGGCGGGCGGGCAGCTTCCCAGTCGGTTCTCCCAGCAGGGGCTCCTCACCCTGAACGGGTCGCAGGGAACGGTACGCCATCCAGTAGAAGGACTGACGGTCCTCGTACCGCAGGGCCGGATCGTCATCCACGAGGTCCTGCCCCTCGTCGATCAGCACGGCGTCGAAGATCTCCATGTCCAGACTCCGGCGGTCCACCTCGGTCAGCAGTTCGCGGGCGCTGAGGACCACCCCGCCCGTGGGTGACGTGTTGCGGCCTCCGTTGGCGGCTTTCACGTCCGTCACGTTCATGGGGGTCAGGCCCAGGTGCTCGGCGACGGTGCGGTAGAAGCCCGGCTGGTCCCGGCTGCCCCAGGCGTGCAGGATGCGGATGCGGTGCCGGGCGTCCACGTACCGGACCTGCCCGTTGCTGTGGACCCGCAGCCAGTGATCCACCTGCATCTGCATCTGCTCGTACAGCGCCCGGCAGAAGAACACCAGCGCGATATCCCATTCCGGGTGGCGCAGGTGCATGTTCGCGGCCTTCTGCGCCAGCAGCACGGTCTTGCCGCTCCCGGCGATGCCGCGGATGCGCTGCACGCCCGGCGGGATGGTCTTGGCGATCTTCTCCTGCTGAAGGTCGAACTCGCGGCGCTGTTCCGCGGCCCTGGCGAGCATGTCGATCTTGCGCAGGCCGGTCCGGGGGGCCGGTGCGGGTGGAGCCGCCACGACCGGGGCCGGGAGGCTGCCGCCGGTTCCGAAGGCGGACAGCAGGGTGCGGAAGGTCTCGTCATCCAGCGCCGCGCCCGAGCGGACGCAGGGGGTCTTCTCGATGGCCTGCTCGAACTTAGCGGCCGTCAGCTCATCCCCGAGGACCAGTGGCGTGTCGCTGAACAGGAAACTCTGCCCGCCTGCCGTCCACTCGTCGCGGGTCACGCGGGGCAGGCACACCAGCGCCCGCACCGGAACGCGCCCGAGCGCCGCGTGATCCCGGATGCGTTCGATCACCACCCGCGCCTGCCGCTTGGCCTGATCGTACGGTTCCAGGGTGTCCTTCCCGAAGTAGGGGGTGCGCAGCCGCCACGCGAACCCCTGGATGCTCTCCACCTGACTCATGGGAATGTTCTTGACCTCGATCACCACGACGCCCCACTCGGGGTCGAGCAGCAGCAGGTCGGGTTCGCGCAGCTGGCCCTGGCGGGTGTTGAGGGGGTAGCGCCAGAACACCACGGTGTCCCGTTTGCGCAGCGCTGTTCTGAGGGCGTCTATGACCTGCAACTCGCCGTACTCGCCCGGATCCCCGGCACTCTCCGTCACAATGAACTCTGACATCCGGGTGACGTTACTCCAACCACGGGGCGCGCGTGATGTAAAACGCCCATCAGCACGAGAAAAATTCGACAATTGCCCCTGGCGGGGGTGAGGTACTGACCACCTGGACGGCACGTGTCTGATCACCGAACCCGGCCGGGCCGCTGGCTGCAGATGGGGACGGCGGGCGGCGCTGCGGCAGGTTCGCTTGAGTCGGGCCGGGAGGCAGGTCATAACAGGGGTATGCGGATTCCTTTCCTGCTGTGTCTGTCGCTGTTGCTCCTGCCGGGTGCGGGCGCCGTCGAGCGCATTCCCGGTACGACCACGTCGTACTCGGTGTCGCGCGATCCGATCACGGACGTGAATACCGGTTTCGTGGTGCTGCCGGAGATCAACGACACGACCGGCCAGACGCGGTTCATCCTGCGCTGCGCGAACTACGACCGTCAGGAACTGTGGGCCTGGATGAGTTCCAAGTTCGAACTGTCCAGTCAGGACGACGCCGACACCGGCATCAAGCCGGCCGTCACCATCCGGCTGGGCGACGACCCGCCCACCGTCCTGAGTGACAGTGACCTGTCGGTGGTGTTGAACGGCGACGAAACGGTGGACAGGTCGGCCATCGGGTTCAACGGGGCGGTGGTGCGCCGCATCGTGAACGGCCTGAATGCCGGGAAACGTCTGGTGGTGCGGGTCAACCGGCCCAGCGGCGGGCAGGCCCTCACGTACACGTTCCCCGCGTCGGGCGTGAGCACCGCCTGGGCGAAGGTGAACGGCTGCGCGCCGCAGCGGCCGGGCGCGGGGAGCGCCACGCCGAACCCGGTGACGGTCACGCCCGCGCCCGGCGCGCAGGCTCCCAAATTCACCCGCTGGTACTTCACGACCTGCCGGGACGCCAGCAGCGGCGTGACGCGCACGGGCCTGACGGCCGGGCGGGCGCACCTGTGCGACCTCGTGATCGACACCGTCCCGAACGGTGCGCGCCCTGTACGCGCCGAGTTCCGCTACGAACTGGAATACCGTGACGCGGCGCGCAGCGGCAAACTCACGCTGGACGCCACGGATGTCTGGCCCCCGGCCGGCGGCACCAACACCGCCCTGCGGCAGAGTGGCAGTCAGCTGATCTTCACGTTGCCGCTGAACGTCCGGGCCCGCGCCGACCGCGTGTACACCAGCCTGAACGTGACGGCCACCGTGTACTTCAGCAACGGCACCAGCAAACGCGTGTACGAACCGCTGCCCGTGCGCCCCTGATACGGACTCCGATTGAATGGGTTGCAAAACCCGTTCAATCCGAGCGGACTCGTAGAGCTGCGCAGCAGAGCGAGTAGGAGAAAAACGGGTTCCGGGCGTGGAGCTGGCAGATCGGTGGTGTTCCGATCTGTCAGCGAAACAGACGGAATCCGTATGATACGGCTGGCCCCGGCTGGCCCGGTCAGTTGCCGGGGGTGTCCGGGGCGGCCGGGGTGACGGGTGGAGTGGCCGGGATGCTGGCCGGGTCGGCGGCAGGTGGGGGCGTCTCCGCCGGTTCCGGCGTGGGTGCCGGCGGGACGGGGTCGCTGGTGGGCGTGCCGGGTCCCATGTCGGTCTGTGCGGGACCACCGGGTGTTTTGGGAGCCGGGAGGGGCGGCTCGATGAACGGCAGGTCCGGCTCGGGCGTGACCGTGTCCGTGGGCGGCGTGGCGGGTGCCGTCGGAACTGGGGCGGACTCCGGCGCAGCGGCACGGGCCGGAGCCCCGCCGGCTGTGGACGTGGACCTGACCGGCTGTGTCGGTCCCGTGGGGCGGCCCCCGGCCGGCCGGGTCTGCGTTGCCTGGGTCTGCGCTGCCTGGGTCTGCGCTGCCCGGACCTGCGTCGCCTGGGGCTGGGTTGCCTGGGGCTGCGTCGCCTGGGCTGCAGTGGAGGCGGGCGTGACGGTCACGGTGACGCGGGGCGCGGCGGGGGCCGGGATCGGCCGGGGCGTCACCGTGGCCGCGACACGCGGAGCCGGGCGCGCCGCCACGGGAACCGTCGGCGTCTCGTCCGGGACGGTCGCCGCCGATCCGACCTGCGCGGGGACAGCGGCGGTCTGTGCCGGAGCGGGAGCTTCACGGCCGCCCAGGGTCAGGGCCGCAGCGGTCAGTGCGGCGACGGTCAGCAGGCCCCCGGCGATCCAGGGCACGGGCAGTGCGCGGCGCGCCGGCCTCACCTGCGTCGCAGCGGGCGTGACCGGCGCGCCCGCCGTGTGGACAGCGGGGGCCGGGGCAGGTGCAGGAGGGACCGGGCCGGGCCGGGGGTCCGCCATGACCACCTCGGTGATCGGGCCGCGCGGGACGGCCGGGCCGGTCAGCAGGACCCCGTCGTCCGGTTCCGGACCGTCCTCCGGGTGGAATGGCTCGACCGGACTGAATTCCTCGACTGGCCCGAACTCCTCGACTGGCCCGAACTCCCCGGCCGGCTCCAGCTTCTCGGCCGTGGCCAGATCATCGACCGTGGCGAACTCCGCGACCGGGCTGAACTCCCTGACCAGACCGAACTCGGTATCCAGGCTGAACTCATGACCGAATTCGGTGTCCAGTCCGGCGGGTTTCTGCGGACCAGGGTCGCCGGTCGGGACTGCGGCCAGCGGTTGCGGTGTGCCTGTGCGCAGGTCCGGCGCGGTCCACAGGGTCGGGGCCGTTTCCGGTACCGGCAGGGGCAGCCGGGCATGCAGGGACGCCGTGCGGGCCGGCAGCGGTGCGGTCCGCCGCTGCTCGCTGCTGCGGCTGGCGGCCACGCCCGTGAGCGTGTCGATAGCCCGCTGCACGGCCTCCTGGTGCTCGGCCGTCTGCTGCTGCGCGCCGGGAGGGGTGTTCAGGGCGTCGAGGTCGCGGCCCAGGTCGCGGGCCTGCCCGGCCAGGAGCAGCTGGTCGGCGGCGTGCCGCACCCGGACAGCCAGCCCGGCCCCGACCGGCAGGGGCTCCTGCTGGCGGGCCGCGACCTCCTGCGCCGCCAGACTCAGCCCGGCGCGCAGGTCCTCGGTCACGGCTTCCAGCTGCCGGGCCGGGTCGGTCCAGGCCTGCGGGTCGCGGGCCAGCAGCGTTTCCAGGCGGGTCTGCATGGCCTGCATCATGGAGGCGCGCAGGTCATCCTCGGACAGCCGGGAAGTCCGTTCCGGCAGGCGCGTGTCCTCCACGCTCAGGTACGGGCCGTGCGGGTTCAGGCGCAGCGTTTCGGGTGCGCGGTACCGCGGCGGCGGCACGAATCCGATCTCCAGCGCGTACCCCTGATCGGTGCTCAGGGCGTAGGTGCCCTGCGCGTCCGTGCGGGTGCGCAGTTCGCTCTGACCCGCCTGCGCCCACACCTGCACGCCGGGCACGCCCTGACCGTCCAGGGCGCTGAGGACCCGGCCCCGCAGGAACGACAGCCGGGCCGGGCGTACGTCCAGCCGCGCGATCAGGGTGGCCGGGTCCAGCCGCGCCGGCCCGTCCTGCCGGACCGGGGCGCGCAGCGCGCCGGCCAGGGCGTCCGGGTCGCCGCCCGGCACCAGCGTGATGTCCGGCAGCGGCAGTGTGTCCGGCAGCGGCGGGGCGTCCCGGTCGGCGCCGGTCGTGACGAGCGTGACCGTGAGGGCCGCGCCGCCGGGCAGCAGGTCCCGCAGCCGCGCCGCCAGCGCGAGCGTGCCGGGCCGGTCACCGTCCAGGTCGATCAGGTCCGCGCCGCCCGGCCCGAGCAGCAGCGCCGGCACCCGCCGGGCGTCCGGGCCGGGCAGCGCGACGTTCAGCAGCGCACTCGTGCCCGGAGCGGCGCGCAGCACGCGCCCGAGCGCCAGGGCCAGTTCCTCGGTCAGCGCCGGGTGCAGCGTGCCGGGCCCGGTCAGGAGGCGGGCCGTCAGGTCGGCTGTCAGGTCGGCCGTCACGCGTCCCGCCTGAACCCGGACAGCCGGGTCGGAACCGGAAGGACAGCGGAACGGAAGGAGAACCGGGCGGCGCAGCAGGACATTGCCGTGAGTCTAGAGCAGTTCCCCGAAAGCCAGCGCCAGAATCGAGGCCAGCACCAGAATCGAGGCCAGCACCAGAATCGAGGCCAGCGCCGCAACCGAGGCCAGCGCCCACGCCGAGTCCAGCGGCAGACAGGAGCCGCGCGCTGACCGCAACTGCAACCGGCACCGGCATTCAGGGTGGCCCGGCGCGCCTAGAATGCCTGTCATGTCCGATGGTTCCCCCAGCATTCCCTCCACCCCCCTGACCCGCGGCGAGGTGCCGCGCGACGCGCTCGTGGCGTGGCTGAACGAGTACCTGAACGTCGGCGCGTACCCGGACCCCAGCCTGAACGGCCTGCAGATCGGCGGGACCGACGTGATCCGCCGCGTGGCCGTCAGCGTGGACACCAGCCTCAAGACCCTGCAGCACGCCGCCGACAGCGGCGCGGACCTGCTGATCGCCCACCACGGTCTGTTCTGGGGCCAGCCGCTGGCCGTGACCGGCCCGCACCGCGAGCGGCTGCGCACGGCGCTGTCGGCCGACCTGAACCTGTACGTGTCGCACATTCCCCTGGACGCGCACCCGGAAGTCGGGAACAACGCCATGATCGCCCGCGCCCTGACCCTGCAGAACCTGCGGCCCTTCGGGGACTGGCAGGGGCACAAGATCGGACTGGCCGGCGAACTGCCGTTCGAGCAGACCCTGCAGGACTTCGCGGACCGCGTGCAGAAACTCACGGGCGAGATCTGCCTCGTGCACGGCGGCGGCCTGTCGCCCACCGTCAATCGCCTGGGCGTCCTGAGCGGCGGCGGGGCGGGCAGTGTCGCCGAGGCCGCCGCGATGGGCCTGGACACCCTGCTGACCGGCGAACCCGAACACAAGCACTTCCATGACGCCTTCGAGTACGGCGTGAACGTCGTGTACGCCGGACACTACGAGACCGAGGTCTTCGGCGTGCGCGCCCTGGCCGCCCGCCTGGAAGACGAGTTCGGACTGGCATGGCAGTTCCTGCACCACCCCACCGGCCTGTGACTGGACCCGTCACCCACCCGCCCGGCGGTCTGTTCATCTCCTTCGAGGGGCCCGAGGGCGCGGGCAAGAGCACGCAACTGGCCCGCCTCGCCGCGCGGTTACAGGCGCACGGGCGGGCGCACACCGTCACCCGCGAGCCCGGCGGCACCCCGCTGGGCCTGCGGGTCCGTGAAGTGCTGCTGGACCCGGCCCTGATCATCGATCCGCTGCCGGAATTCCTGCTGTACTCGGCCAGTCGCGCCCAGCTGGTCCGCCACGTTCTCCGTCCGGCGCTGGAACGCGGCGAGGTCGTCATCTGCGACCGGTACGCCGACTCCAGCCTCGCGTACCAGGGCGGCGGACGCGGCCTGAACACCGCGCTGCTGGAGCAGATCACGCGCGAGGCGACTGGCGGGCTCACGCCGCACCTGACGGTCCTGCTCGACCTGGACCCGGCCGTGGGCCTGGAACGCGCTGCCCGCCGGGGGCAACCCGACCGGCTGGAGCAGGCGGACCTGGACTTTCACCGCCGGGTCCGGCAGGCCTTCCTGACCCTGGCCGCCGCCGACCCGCCGCGCTTCCTGACCCTGGACGCCACGCAGGATCAGGACACCCTGGCGGGCCTGATCTGGCCGGCCGTGCAGGCCCGTCTGCCCTGATACGGACTCCGATTGAAGGGGCTGCAAAGCCCGTTCAATCCGAGCGGACTCGTAGAGCTGCGCAGCAGAGCGAGTAGGAGCAAAACGGGTTCCGGGCGTGGAGCTGGCAACCCGGCGATGTTCCGGTTTGTCGGCGAAACAAACGGAATCCGTATGACGCGACTGGCCTGACCGACTGCCCTGAGCGCAGGACGGGTCAGCGGCGGGTCGCGGCGCGGCCACTCAGGCCGGGATCGACCTTCAGGCCCGGCACCTTCACCTCGAATACCGTGCCCCAGCGTTTGCCGGTCAGCAGCAGCGTCCCGCGTTCCGGCACGAAGGCAATGCCGTTGGGCACGTCGTCGAAGGTCAGCGGCTGCCCGGCGCGGGTGGCGGCGGCGCTCGCCTCGCGCGCCAGGGCGCTCAGGTCCAGCCACGCCGTGACCCGGCCGCTCTGCGGGTCGATGCGCGCCACCCGGTCGGTCAGCCACACGTTCGCGTACACGCTGCCCTGCACGTACTCCAGTTCGTTCAGGTTCCGGACCGGCTGTCCCTGGTCCGTGACCCGCAGGCTGCGCGTGACGCGGAAGGTCTTCGGGTCCCGCCACGTCAGCGTGGACGAGCCGTTACTCATGATCAGCTGCCGGCCGTCGCTGGTCAGGCCCCAGCCCTCGCCGGAGTACCGCAGGCGGCCGGTTTCCTTCAGGGTCGCCGCGTCGAAGGTGAACGCCACCCCGTTCTGCCACGTCAGGTGGTACGCGACGTTCCCCAGCACGGTCACGCCCTCGCCGAACGCGGTCGCCAGCGGCGTCGCCGTCTGCATCAGGACCCGGCCGGACTTCAGGTCCACGCGCCGCACCCCGGACTTCCCGATCTGCCCGGTACTCTCGACCAGCACGCCGCCGCCCAGGTACTGCAGACCCTGCGTGAAGGCGTCGCGGTCATGCGGATAACGGGCCGTGACGGCAGGGACCAGCGTGGGCACGGTCGCGGCGGGCGTCGTCTGGGCCGCGCCGGGCGCAAGAAGGAACCCGGCTACCAGCAGGGGAGACATCAACAGGGAAAGGACACGCGCACGCACGCCCCCATGGTAGACGCTGCGCGGCCTCCGGGCCTCCCTTTACACTTCCTGAATCTGGCACGCCATGAAGCTGCCACTGCCTGAATCTGGCGCTGCCGGTCAGGGGCGTTCCAGGGCGCGGCGCGCGCCGTCACGCACCGCCGCGTGCGGGTCGTCCAGCAGCGCCCGGACGTGTCCCGGTTCACCCCACTGGCCCAGCGCCCAGGCGGCCGCCTCGCGCACCTCCCAGGCGGGGTCCTGCGCGCCCAGCAGCAGCAGCGGCCAGCCCTGCGGCGCGCGGGTGTTCCCCAGGACCGTCAGGGCGTTGCGGGCCATGCCCTTGCGCCGGGGCCGCAGGAACGCCGTGCCCGCCCACTGCCGCTCGAACTCGCGCTCGCTGACCCCGAAGAAGCGGCTCAGGTCCGGGTGCGCCAGCTGCGGGTCGGGTTTCAGCAGGCGTGCCAGCGGCCCGGCCTTCACGGTCCAGGGGCAGACCTCGCTGCACACGTCGCAGCCGAACAGCCAGTCGCCCACCCCGGCCCGCAGGTCGGGCGGCACCGGCCCTCGGTGCTCGATGGTCAGGTACGACACGCAGCGCCGCGCGTCGATGGCGCGGTCCGGGCCGATCGCGCCGGTCGGGCAGGCCGTCACGCAGCGCAGGCAGCGGCCACAGCGGTCCGGGTGGGCCGCGCCGCCGTCCGGGGCGGGCAGGTCGGTCAGGACGACCGCCAGGGTCACGAACGCGCCCAGCCCGGTGTTGATGGTCATGCCGGACCGGCCGCGCCAGCCCAGCCCCGCCCCGGACGCGAACAGCCGCTCCATCACCGGCCCGTGGTCCACGTACCCGCGCGCCCGCACGCCCAGCGCCGCCGCCTCCTGTTCCAGGCGGGTCAGGACCGGCTGCAGCTGATCGTGGTAGTCCGGCGTCCAGGCGTAGCGCGCCACGCGCCCCACCCGCACGCCCCCGTCCGGCACCGTGGGCGGCGCGAAGGCGTGCGAGACGCCCAGCACCAGCACGCTCCCCACGCCCGGCAGCCGCTGGGACGGGTCGGCCCGCACCGGCAACTGCCGTTCCAGGTAGGTCATGCCCGCGTGCCGCCCGGCGTCCAGCCACCCCGCGTACTCGTCCACCGCCGCGCGCGGCACCTGCGCGGGCGCCCACCCCACGGCGTCCGCCCCCAGGCTCAGGGCGAGGTCGGACAGCCGGTCATGCGGTGAGGCGCTCATCGCCGCGCAGTATGCCGCGCCGCCCGCACCGCAAAGGGGAGAGGCCGCACCCTGAGCGCGGCCCCCCCGGCGGCAGTGGTTACGCGGCAGGAGTTATACGGATTCCGTTTGTTTCGCCGACAATCCGGAACTTCACCGGATTGCCGGCTCCACGTCCGGAACCCGTTTCTCTCTTACTCGCATCCGCTCGGATTGAACGGTCTTTGCAGCCCATTCAATCGGAGTCCGTATTACGCGGCGGTGGTTACAGCGTCTCCTTGGCCAGCGCCCAGGCGTGCTCGAACACGCCGCCGCGTTCCGGGCGGGCCATGACGCGCGCCAGACCCTCGGCCAGCGTCATGGTGGGCACCACCACCTCGGATTCACGGTTCACGCCGTCCCAGCGGCATTCCAGGCGCACCACGTCGTTCCCGCCGCTGGTCTCGGCGCTCAGGGCGAAGCGCACGCCGTCGCCCAGCAGCTCCGCGCCGCACAGGTCGCCGTTCTCGCGCCCGCAGCGGCCCGAACGGAACGTCACGCCCCGCAGGTCCGTCCAGCCCAGCGTGCTGGCAATGAAGCCCGCGTACAGCCGCGCCGGCAGGTCCTTCTTCCCGGCGTGCCGCACGACCAGCCGGTCGATGCGCGGCAACTGCCGGGCGGCGTCCGGGCTGTCGAACACCTGCGCCAGCGCCTCACGCCACGGCGCCGAGCGGCTCCAGCCCAGGTCCGCCAGCGCGTAGTGCCGCGAGGGCGGCATGTCCAGCGTCAGGCTGTCCACGATCACCTGATCGGCCAGATCGGTCAGTTCGGTCAGCAGCGTGCCGCCGGGCCGGCTGTCCGCGCCCCACCACACGTGATTCACGGTGGCCGGGCGGATCAGCGGCAGGATCGCGCCCTGAAGCTGCTCGGGACTGGCTTCCAGCGTCAGGCGCTCCACGTACAGCCCGCCGCGCTGCGGCACCAGACTGGCATGGACGGTCAGGTCGTCCGTGCCGTCCATCACGCCGATGATCTGCCGTCCCGCGTAGCGGCCTTCCAGGCCCGCCAGGGCTTCCTGCACGCGCCCCAGGTGTTTCTTGACGGTCAGCGCGATGATGTTCCCGGTGTACGCGCGGGTCTCGACGTTCGTCTGCGCCCACAGTTCATCCAGGGTCATCTGGGCCTTGCGGACGGTGGTGTCCACCGGGCCCAGCGGTTTCAGGTCCGTTGCGTAGGTCATGGGCAGCCTCCGGGCAGGCGGATGGCGGACGGCGGATGGCGGATGGCGTGGGGGAGGTCCATCACCCGTCCTCCATGCTCCAGCGTCTTCACAGGCGCCGCCAGCGGCGGTCGTCGCCCATCAGTTCGTCCGCCTCGTCGGGCCCCCAGGTGCCGGCCGTGTAGTTCGGGAAGTCCGGCCCCTTCTCACGGCGACCCGGTTCGGCTTCCCACACGTCCAGGATGCCGCTCACGATCTGCCACGCCAGGTCCACCTCGTCCTCGCGGGGGAACAGGGTGGCGTCGCCCAGCATCGCGTCAAGCAGCAGGCGCGAGTACGGGCTTTCCAGCTGCGCGCCGAACGCGTCGTAGCGGAAGTCCATGACCACCTCGCGCAGCACCATCTCCTGCCCCGGCGTTTTACTGCTGAACTTCAGGCTCACGCCCTCGTCCGGCTGGATGCGGAAGGCCAGCACGTTGCGTTCCAGCCCGCCGGGGAAGATGCCCAGCGGCGGACGTTTGAACACCACGGCGATCTCCGTGACCTTCTTCGGCAGCCGCTTCCCGGTGCGCAGGAAGAACGGCACGCCCTGCCAGCGCCAGTTGTCCACTTCCAGTTTCAGGGCCACGTAGGTGGGCGTGACACTGCCCTCCTTCACGTTCGGTTCCTCGCGGTAGCCCGGCACCTTCTCGCCGTACATGGTGCCCGGCCCGTACTGTCCGCGCACCGCGACCGACTTCACGCGGCCCGACGGGATTTCCTTGACGGCGCGCAGCACCTTGACCTTCTCGTCACGGATGGCGTCCGCGTCGAAGGCGGCCGGGGGTTCCATGGCGGTCAGCGCGAACAGCTGCATCAGGTGGTTCTGAAGCATGTCGCGCACCACGCCCGCCTCCTCGTAGTAACCGGCGCGCCCTTCCAGGCCCAGGTCCTCGCTGGCGGTGATCTGCACGTGATCCACGTACCCACGGTTCCACAGCGGCTCGAAGATGGCGTTCCCGAACCGGATCGCCATCAGGTTCTGCACGGTCTCCTTGCCCAGGTAATGGTCGATGCGGTACACCTGCGACTCGTCCCAGACCTTGTGGATGGTGTCGTTCAGGTCGCGGGCGCTGGCCAGGTCGTGCCCGAACGGTTTCTCGATCACCAGTCGGCGCCAGCCCTCACTCTGATCCGCCAGGTCCAGGCGGCCCAGGCCGTTACTGATCGGCTCGAACAGGCTGGGCGGGGTCGAGAGGTAGAACAGCGCGTTCTTGCGGCCGCCGTGCGCCTCCTCGGCGCGGTCCAGTTCGCGGCCCAGCTTGGCGTACACCTCGTCCCCGGCGAAATCGCCGAACTCGTAGTACAGCAGTTCCCGGAACTTCTCCAGGCTGCCCGGCTGGATGGCGTCGGTCTCCTTGCTGTCCTTCAGCGCCTGGATGGCGTAGTCCTTGAACTGCTCGTCCGTCATCTCCTGACGGCCCACGCCCACGATGTTGAAAGCACTCCCGAGCAGGCCGTCCTGCCACAGGCCGAACACGGCGGGCAGCAGCTTGCGGCGCGACAGGTCGCCGGTCGCGCCGAAGATCACCAGGGTGGCGGGTTCCGGCGCGCGGTTGCGGCGCATCAGCGCCCGGAAGGGATTCTGGCCGTCATGACCGGGCGCGGCGCTGTTCCTGCCCTTGCGGGGCGCGGAGGTCTGCGCGGTCTTCACGCCGGCCCGGCGCCCGCCCGGAGCGGCCTGCGCCACACCCACCGTGCGCGCCGCGAGGTCAGACTCCACATTCGCCTGCACGTCGGCGGCGACCTTGCTGCCCGCCGCCTTCCGGGCCGTGGTCTTGCCGGTGGCCTTGGCGGTCGCCTTGCTGGCTGCCTTGCCAGCTGGGGTCTTGGCAGCGGTCTTGCTCACGGTGGCTTTCGCTGCGGCGGGCTTCTTCGGCGCCGCCTTCGTCGTGGCGGCCTTGCGGCCGGCGGGGCTGCTGGCGGGTTTCTTCGGGGCGCTCATTCGTCGCCTTTCACGCGCTGATGCCCGGTCTCACCGAGCTGCTCGGCGCTGCTGCCGGTCCCGCCGCCGCCCTGGCCGATGTTGGCGGGCGCGGCGGCGCTGGGGTCCTGACCGGCCTGCACTTCCGGCACCAGACCCTCCTGGCGGGGCGTCTCGATGGTCTTGACCGCGTGACCCCCGAAGGCGCGGCGCATGGCCGAGAGCATCTGCCCGGCGTAACTGACCTCCTGCTGGCTGCGGAAGCGCATCTGCGTGGCGAGCGTGATGACCGGCGTGGGCACACCCAGCTCCACCGAATCGATGATCGTCCAGCGGCCCTCGCCACTGTCGGCCACGTAGTCCGAGAGCGCCTCGAACTCGGCCTTGTTCTGCAGCGCCTCGGCGGTCAGGTCCAGCAGCCAGGAGCGCACGACGCTGCCGTGCCGCCACAGCTCGGCGATCTGCGCCATGTCGAGGTTGAAGTCGGTCTTGGCGCGCATCATCTCGAAGCCCTCGGCGTAGGCCTGCATCATGCCGTACTCGATGCCGTTGTGGACCATCTTCACGTAGTGGCCGCTGCCGGCCGGACCCATGCGGCCCCAGCCACGGTCGGGCGCGGGAGCCAGCGCCTCGAACACCGGGCGCAGGCGCTCGACGGCCGCCTCGTCCCCGCCGATCATCAGCGCGTAGCCTTCCTTCAGGCCCCACACGCCGCCGGAGGTGCCGACGTCCACGAAGTGCAGGCCGCGTTCGGCGAGGGCCTCGGCACGCTGGACGCTGTCCTTGTAGTTGCTGTTGCCGCCGTCGATGATGATGTCGCCCGGCGCGAGACGCCCCGCGAGGTCGTCGATGACGCTCTGGGTGATCTTCCCGGCCGGGACCATCATCCACACGGCGCGGCTGCCGCTCTCGCCGAGCGAGGCGATCAGTTCGTCCATGGACCGCGCGCCGCGCGCGCCCTGGCCCTCGATGTGCGCGACGCTCTCCTCGCTGCGGTCGTAGCCCGTGACCTCGATACCGCCGCGCGTGAGTCGCAGGACCATGTTGCCGCCCATCTTGCCGAGTCCAATCATGCCGATCTTCATTGCGTGACCTCCTGACCATGCCGGAATCGGTTCCATCCCGGCGGCCTTACCGCCCGCCACTATACGACTCTGCCTGCGTGGCCCCGCCCTTTCCTGGATCACGTTTCAGGCACCGTCTTCGCGACTCGCAGGTGAGCTGGTTGACAGATAGTCGTTGCAACGACTAATTTGCCCTTGGCCCGCTGGCCTCACTGCCGGCCCCCCGCCCGTCCCCCCCGCAGGAACGCCACCGCGCCACCAGCCGGGAGACAATGAACCCCGACATGACATCTGCCTCCACCTCCACGCCCTCCAGCCTGCCCGGCACGCCCGGCAGCCCCGAACACACCACCTACCTCGCCCTGCAACGCCTCGCCCTGCGCCAGCAGCACGAGACGGCCGAACTGCTGCGTGACTACGACCTCAGCGGTCCCCAGTTCAACGTGCTGCGCATCCTGCGCGGCGCCGGCGAACAGGGCCTCACCTGCAGCGAGATCGGCGGACGCCTGCTCGTCCACGACCCCGACGTCACCCGCCTGCTCGACCGCCTCCAGAAAGCCGGACTGGTCCGCCGCGACCGCGACCGCCCAGACCGCCGCGTCGTCGCCACCCGCCTCACCGACCAGGGCCGCGCCCTGCTGGCCCGCATCGACCAGCCCATCTCCGCGCTGCACGCCCGGCAGTTCGCGCACCTGAACCCCGCGCAACTCCAGCAGCTGCTCACGCTGCTGACCCCCCCACCCGAGGACACCCCATGACCACCCAGACCCACCCCGACACGGCCGCCCACCGCGGCACCGACCTCGCCCTCCTGACCGTCCGCCTCGCCACCGGCCTGATCTTCGTGATGCACGGCGCGCAGAAGATCTTCACGTACACCCTGCCCGGCACCACCCAGGCCTTCACGCAGATGGGCGCACCCCTGCCCGCTCTCAGCGCGCCCCTGGTCGCCGGCGCCGAACTGATCGGCGGCCTGCTGCTGATCGCGGGCGTCCTGACCCGCTGGGCCGGCGGCGCCCTGACCCTGATCCTGCTGGGCGCCATCGCCCTGGTCCACCTGAAAGCCGGGTTCTTCAACCCGAACGGCGTGGAATTCCCGCTGAGCCTGCTGGCCGCCACCGTCGCCCTGACCCTCGCCGGCCCCGGCCGTTACCGCGTACCGGGCCTGCCCGCCTGAACCGACCCCCGCCGGACCCCAGCACACCTGCGGCCCGGAGCGGGCGACGCGCCGGATAGACTGAACGCATGGGCGGTCATCTGTGGTGGTACGTCGAACCCTACGAACCGGAGATCGCGGCCGTCCTGCAACGGCTCCGGCAGCGTGAATTCCAGGCGGGCCGGTACTCGCCGGTCATCCCGGTTCCGGCGTTCCCGGTCACGGCGCACTCGCCGGCCCCCGGACCGGACCACGACAGCATCGAAGATGCCCTCGAAGCCGCAGACGCGCAGGGCACCCGCACGATTCTGGACGTGCCGGGACTCGCAGGCAGCGACGACGACTGGGGCATGAAACCGCTGGACCGCGAAACGCTGCTGGACCTGTTCGGCACCACCCGGCCGGTCCTGGCGCAGGTGCAGGGCAGTGACCGGCTGACCGAATCACTGGACCGGGGCCAGAGCCTCTATGTCGTTGCCTACGAAGCCGGGCAGCCGGCGTACCTGTACTTCACCGGGTACTCCTACGACTGATCCGGACGGCCCCCCGCGCCCTGTGCGCCCGGAGACCAATGCCCGCCCCCGCCGGTGCTACCGTACCCGCATGACCGCTCCCGCCCCCACCGGAACCGACCCGGCCGCCGCTGCGCTCGACCGGGCCGTGCAAGGCGAACGACTCGACCACGCCAGCATCGAGGCGCTGTACTCGCTGCCGCTGCCGGACGTGGCGGCCGCCGCGCACCACCTGCGTCTCGCGCGGCGCGACCCGCGCACCGTGACGTTCCTGATCGACCGGAACATCAACTACACGAACATCTGCAACGTCGGCTGCAACTTCTGCGCCTTCTACCGCACCCCCCGCCAGAAAGACAGCTACACGCTGGACTACGAGCAGATCAGCCACAAGATCCGCGAACTCGAAGCGGTCGGCGGAACGCGCATCCTGCTTCAGGGCGGCGTGAACCCCGCGCTGGGCCTGGACTACTACACCGGCCTGCTGCGGCACGTGAAGGCCAACCACCCCACCATCCGCATCGACGCCTTCTCGCCCGAGGAGGTGCTGTTCATGGAAAAGACCTTCGGGCACACCCTGGACGACCTGCTGGACATCCTGATCGAGGCCGGTCTGGACGGCCTGCCCGGCGCGGGCGGCGAGATCCTGGAAGACGAGGTGCGCGCCAAGGCCGCCCCGGCCCGCATCCGCAGCGAGGACTGGTTCCGCATCATCGACGCCGCGCAGCGCAAGGGCCTGTACACCATCGCCACCATGGTCATCGGCTTCGGTGAGACGTACGCGCAGCGCACCAGCCACCTCCTGAAGATCCGCGAGCAGCAGGACCGGGCGAACCGCGAGTACGGCGGGAACGGCTTCTCCGGCTTCGCCATGTGGACCCTGCAGACCGAACACACCCGCCTGCACGGCAAGGCGCCCGGCGCGACCGCGCACGAGTACCTGCAACAGCTCGCCATTGCCCGCATCGCGCTGGACAACATCCCGAACATCCAGGCGTCGTGGCCCGCGCAGGGCTTCAAGGTCGCGCAGTCCGCGCTGTACTACGGTGCGAACGACCTCGGCAGCACCATGCTCGAGGAGAACGTCGTGTCGGCGGCAGGCGGGCACGGCCGCCACAACGCCACGGTCCGTGAACTGGTCCGCATCGCTGTGGACGCCGGATTCGAACCCGCCATCCGCAACAGCCGCTTCCAGATCATCGAGCGGCCCGACGTGACCGCCATCCTGGGCCGCGACGACGCCAACCCGGAAGGCGAACGCGCCGTCGGGGCCGGCTGAGAGGCATGACCGGGCAGGCGCTGGTCCTGTGCGAGCACCGCCCAGACCCGCAGGGCGCGTGGGAACTCACGGCCCGCTTCCTGCACGCCGACCCGGCCGCCCTGCTGGACCAGCTGGACCGCGCCGGTGTGGCGGGCCGCGCCCACCCGGACGACCTGAGCCTCCAGAGCCGCTCGGAACTGCTGTTCCAGGATGAGGAAGCCCGGCACCCCACGACCCTGACCGTCACGGAAATCCACGACGTTCAGGCGCACGCCCCGCCCGAAGAGTGGGGCAACCTGCACGCCTGGGCGGCGTTCATGTACGCCCTGGATACCACCGGGGAACACACCCGACTGATCGTGTGGTTCACCGACCACTGATACGGACTCCGATTGAATGGGCTGCAAAGACCGTTCAATCCGAGCGGATGCGAGTGAGAGTCCAACGGAATCCGTACGATACGGACCCCCGGATGGGGGCGGTCAGGCCGCGCCGGGGTACGACCGGTTGTCCGTGACCGGGCCGGTCAGGCGCACCTGCCGTTCGATGTCGTCCAGCGCGGCCGCGTACAGGCCCGCGCCGATGCGGGGCAGCAGCGCGAGTTCCAGCGCGGCGTCCTCCAGGGACGGGTGGGCGCTGCGGTGCTGCCAGCCGTGCCCCTCGGCCTCCAACAGCACGCGGCCGGACGCGGCGAGAATCCTCACGCGGCCCTCTTCCGTCCGCGTGTCGCTGAAATGACGGGGAACATTCATGCGCCCAGCTTACGGGGCGGGTGTGCGCGCCGGCATCCGCCAAAGTAATGATCCCTTCACGCCGCTGCGCGACGTGGCGGTACGCGGCGCAGCGGCGTGAAGGGGCCGGCTTCAGCGCCGGTCCGGGTCTTTCGGGGCCGCGCCCGGCTCCGGGCTGCCCAGGTCGGCGCTCTTCTTCTCGGCGCGGCGGCGCAGTTCGGCGGCCAGATCCGTGAAGTCCTGCGCGCCGGGCAGCACCCGGCGGGACTCCTGCTTGGCTTCCTGCACGACCCGCACCTGCTGGTCCCGCGAGGCGGGCAGGCCCAGCGTGCGCCGCTCGAAGTAGTTCTGCGCCAGTCGGCCCAGCGCGAACGTCCAGCCGTACACGGCGGGCGCGGTGATCAGCCCGCCGATGACCGGCAGCGCCATCTTCGCCAGGCCGCGCATGACCTGCCGGGCCGCGAACCCGTACGCGAAGGTCACGCCGAGTTCCTGCGCGATCTCGCGCGCCCGGTCGGCACTCACGTCGAAGCCGTAGATCTTGCCGATGTGCAGCACCATCTTGGCCTGCACGGGCGAGATCAGCAGCATGTCCGCGAAGGGAATGGGTTCCACGGCAATCGCGCCGGACAGCAGCGCGGCGCTCTTGATGACCTCCTCGGCGTTCTCCTCGCGGCTCAGGGCCGGGTCCACGTCGAAATTGAAGTTGTCGAGCACCTGTTTCACGAGCGGCGGCAGCATACGGCGAGTGTAGCGCCGCGCCCCGCACCCGCGTGAGCGGCCGCTGATGTCGCGTTCACCTTCCCGGCACGACATGAAAGAGCGGACACGCCCAGGGGGGGAGGTAGCGTGCCCGCGTCGGAGGGAAGGATGAGGGGTTCATCACCACTCGCCCCTCAGTGTAGAGAGTGGCCCTTACAGCCTCCTGACAGCCGGGTCAGGACGCGCTGGGTGAAGCTGTCATGCGGTCCTCATGACCGCAGCGCCCGGCATGTCCGGGCCTCAGCGTGTCCGGGCCTCAGTGTCTGTTTCTCAGCGTTTCCAGCGCACGCCCTCCTTGGTGTCCTCGACGGTCACGCCCACGCGGGCCAGGGTGTCGCGCAGTTCGTCGGCCTCGGCGTACTGCTTGTTCAGGCGGTAGTTCTGCCGGGCCTTCAGGACCAGGTCCATCAGGGCGCCCACCACCTGCGAATCGTCGCTCTGGGTGGGGGCCGCGCCGCCCGCGAACAGGCCCAGCACCTCGCCGCCCAGGTCACGGTACGCGGCGCGGGCGCGTTCCAGCGTGCCCTGCGGCACCGGGCCGGCAGCCAGGGCAGCGTTCAGGTCGGTGGTCAGGCCGAACAGCGCCGCGACGGCCCTGGGCGTGTTGAAATCGTCGCGCAGGGCGTCCTCGAAGGCCTGCACGTGCGCGGCGATCTTCGCGTCCAGCGCCGGGTGCTGCCCGGCAGGCGCGGTGCTCAGGCGGCGTTCGACCTCGTGCAGGGCCGCTTCCAGGCGGCGGTAGCCGCTGCGGGCGGATTCGAAGGCCGCGTCACTGAACTCCGTGATCGAGCGGTAGTGACTGCCGACCAGCAGGAACCGCACCACCATCGGGTCGTGCTGCGCCAGGACGTCCTGAATGGTCAGGAAGTTGCCCTTGCTCTTGCTCATCTTCTCGCCGCCGATGGTCAGCATGTTGTTGTGCATCCAGTACCGCGCGAAGGCGTGCCCGGCGGCCTCGGCCTGCGCGATCTCGGCCTCGTGGTGCGGGAACTGCAGGTCCAGGCCGCCGCCGTGAATGTCGAAGCCCTCGCCCAGGTACTTCAGGCTCATGGCCGAGCATTCGATGTGCCACCCCGGAAAGCCCACGCCCCACGGGGATTCCCAGCGCATGATGTGCCCGGGCTCGGCGTTCTTCCACAGCGCGAAGTCACGCGGGTCGCGTTTCTCCTCACGCACCGCCTCGCGCACCCCTTCCTCCTGATCGTCGAGTTTGCGGCCCGACAGCTTGCCGTATTCGGGCCAGGACCGCACGTCGAAGTACACGCTGCCCGCCGACTCGTAAGCGTGGCCCCGCTCGATCAGTTCCGTGATCAGCGCGATCTGCTCGGTGATGTGCCCGGTCGCGCGCGGGTTGATGCTGGGCTTCAGGACGTTCAGGGCCTCCATGTCATGCATGAACGACCAGAAGTACTTGTCGGCGACCTCCATGGGCTCCAGCTGCTCCAGGCGGGCGCGGGCCAGCATCTTGTCCTCGCCGTCGTCCGAGTCGTTCTGCAGGTGCCCCACGTCCGTGATGTTCGCCACGTACCGCACCTGATACCCGAAGTGCGTGAAGCTGCGGCGGATCACGTCGAACGCCACCTCCTTCTTCGCGTGCCCCAGGTGCGCGTCGCTGTACACGGTCGGCCCGCACAGGTACATGCCCACCCGGCCCGGCGTGGTCGGCTCGAAGGTCACCTTCTGGCGGGTCAGGGTGTCGTACAGCACGATGTTCGGATCAGGCTGGCGCGGTGCGGTGGGACGCTGGGTCATGGGAGTTCTCCTTGTTCGGAAACCGGGTGGAAGAGGCAATAAAAAGACCGCGCCACACAATCGATGGGGCGCGGTCACGGACGCTGAGCTGCGTGGGCCGCTAGGGAAGGCAACACAGGGTCGTCATGCGCCTAATGTAGCAGAGAAGCCCCGCCCGGCAAGGCCGCCGCCGGGTCCGGCGCGGGCGCCTGCGGCCGGTGCAGCGCCGCGAGCAGCGCGTCCGTGAACGCCCGGATGACCGGCAGGTTCGCGCGGTGCGGCAGGGTCGCCAGCGCCAGCGGCCGCATCAGCCGCTCGGGCAGGGGCAGCGCCACCAGCCCGTCGGGCAGCGGCTCCAGCGCCAGCCGGGGCATCACGCTGACCCCCAGCCCGTGCGCGACCATGCCCAGAATCACGCTGTCCTCCCCGATCTCAGTCACCTCCTGCGGCTGCACGCCGTAGCGGCGCAGATACCCCATCACCCGCAGGTTGCAGGCATTCGCGCCCGGTGCCAGCAGCAGCGGCCCGCGCAGGTCGTCCGGCGTGACCGGATGCGCGCCGCGCCGCGCGGGCGACACGAACAGGTACTCGTCCATGACCAGCGGCGTCAGGCGCAGATCGCCCCAGTTCTCCTCGATCACGATCGCGGCGTCCGCCTGACCGCGCCGCACGAGGTTCTGCCCGCCACCCTCCGTCTCACCGTCCAGCAGGCGCACCGTCACGCCAGGATGCTGCGCCCGGAACGCCGCCAGCGCCGGCGGCAGCAGGTGCGTGGCGGTCGAGCGGAACGACGCCACGCGCAGGGTGCCGCGCAGTTGCGTGTCCTCCTGCGCGGCCAGCAGCGCGTCCCCCGCCGCCTGCACCGCCGCGCGCGCATGCGTCAGCATCCGCTCGCCCGCCGGGGTGGGCTGGGTGCCGCCCCGCCCCCGGCGCAGCAGCGGCCGCCCCGCCAGCGCCTCCAGTTTGCTGATCGCCTCGCTGAGGGTGGACTGCGACACGCCCAGTTCCGCCGCCGCCTCACCGAAGCCACCGGCGTCCGCCACCGCCAGCAGGGCGCGCAGCTGCGCCAGCGACGGCAGGCCAGTGGTGGGGGAGGGGCGCGCGGAGGTCATGCCCCAGTGTAGGTCCCGCCCACCGGAGCAGGCATCGGGAAAACCGATGCGACGCGCGGGGCGCAGCGTCCCCGCCGATGGTCAACCCACTCCCCGACGGCGCACCCTGAGGGCCTCCCGGCCACCCCGGCCGCGCCCCCGACGAGGTGCCCCCATGACCGCCACCCAGTACCGCCCGATGTCCGCTCACCTCTCCACCCCCGCCCACCCCGAGCCTGCCGCCCCCCTGCGCAACCTGCCCCTGCACAGCCAGCCTCTGTACAGCCTGGAGGTCATCAGCCCCAGCGGACGCGCCCCGCACCTGGACGGCTGGACCGTGCAGACCTGGCCGGTCGCCAGCCTGGGCGACCTGACCGTGCAGGCCCGCCCCCACAGCGCCGCCACCCCGGACGACCTGCGCGCCGCCCTGACCCGCGCCGGATTCACGCCCCTCGGCCCCGTCCGTACCCACCGCTGACCTGCCGGCCAGGGCACCTTCATCTGTTACGGACTCCGATTGAAGAGGCTGCAAAGCCCCTTCAATCCGAGCGGATGCGACTCGTAGAGCTGCTCCGCAGAGTGGGAGCAAAACGGGTTCCGGACGTGGAGTTGGCAGATCGGTGGTGTTCCGATCTGTCAACGAAACAAACGGAGCCCACTGGGAGCCTGACACAAATGATGAGAATGCCCCCGACGGGGCATTCTTGAATGGCCATGAAACAAGAACAGCACACTGACGGGGACGCCTCCATCCTATTCCACCGCATCTTCGACCTCCTGCGAACTGCCCCATGGTCGGATCAGCGACATGCCCGAACGTTCGCCTGGATGGTTGCCGGCCTCCTCCTGACCTGCATTCCTCACCCAGCCGCGTGGTGCTCCTTTCGTGGTCTCCCGAGCCCGATACGCCCAGAGTCATGAACGACGATTCCTCCGCGCACTGACGTCTTCCACCGTCCCCTGGCGCGCGGTCTACCAGCACCTCATGCAGGTCGCACTGCGTGACTGGGGTGATGCCCGCATCACCCTCGCCCTGGACACCACTCTCCTGTTCAAACGCTGGTGCGTGATCTGCGTCTCCCTCCTCTACCGGGGGCGTGCCGTGCCGCTGTCCTGGCGTGTCATCCGTCATGGCAGTTCTACGGTGGGGAATCAGGAGATTTACCCTGTGCTGGCCAGTGTCCAGTGTCTGCTCGTTCACCTGCCACAGGTCGAAGAGGTCTGCATCTATGCAGACCGGGGCTTCCTGGATCACACGTTGATGGACGACTTCACCACCTTCAGATGGCGGTGGATGATGCGCGGCAAGGGTCCCATCCACCTCTTTGATCAGAACGGAGCGTCCTTGGGGCAATTTCAGTCACAGCTCAGCCAACACGGTCAGTTGGTCGTGCGGCATGGGGTGTACGTCACGGGGCAGAAGTACGGGCCCGTGAACATCGCGGCAGTGCGGCCCTTTGGGCAGCGTGATCCGTGGTTCATCGTGAGTAATCAGCCCTGCAACAGGCGAACATTTGCGGAGTATCACCAACGTACTCAGGTCGAGGAATCCTTCCTCGACCTGAAGAGCGGGGCATTCAACCTGGAGGATACACGCCTGGATCAGGCGCACCAACTGGAGAAACTCTGGTGCGTGCTGGGAATGGCGTACCTGATGGTCTTGAGCGAGGGAACTGCCGTCACGGAGGAGGGGAAACGACGGGAGGTCGATCCACACTGGACACGGGGCTTGAGTTATGCGCAGATAGGGTTGCGTGCCATTCGCCAGGCATTGACACGTCGAACGCCAGTCCTGGAGAGGCTGCGCCTCTCCCAGGCCTGTGATCCTGAACCGTCACGTCGTCGACGATCGCCATTCGGCTGGAACGTCGTTCAGGGTTTCTCATGATTTATGTCAGGCTCCCAGCGGAGCCCATATGAATTCTCTTCAGGTGTCCCTTGACCGGGTCATCACAACGCGGCAGGATACTGGCCGCATGAACAGCGACCACACCCCTCAGCCAGCCAGCGCCGATCCAGTCCACCCGGGACCGGCCAGCGCCGGCCAGCTGAGCGTCTCGCTGGTCACCGTGCGCTTCCTGCGGATGCTGAGCATCACCCTCGAACAGCTCGACGCCGTGCGCGACGCCAACGACCGCGCCGAATTCGCCGGTCTGACCGCCCGCGCCGAGAAGCTGGAAGCCGAAACCGACGCCCTGGAACGCGAGATCGAGGACCTGTGCCTGCACGCCTTCGCGGCCGGCCTGACCGAACAGGAACTCGCCTTCCACCTGATGGTGTTCCGCAGCCTCACCAACCTCGAGCGGGTCGGGGATTACGCATTCACAGTCGCCCGCGACCTCGAGACCTTCGCGCCACGCGCCCGCAGCGCCACTTTGCAGGACGTACTGCCGCTCGTGCGGCTGCTCTCGGAGATGCTCGAACGCCTCGCCTTCGCCTTCGCCGAGCGCGACGCCGCCGCCGCCCGCGACGTCATGCGCCTCGACTACGAACAGGTGGACGCCCTGTACGAGCAGATGCAGCGCGCCAGCCTCACCCGCCTGCTCGAACGCCCGGAAGACACCAGCGTCGCCCTGACTGCCGGACGCATGGCCCGCAACCTCGAACGCCTCGGGGATCACCTCGTGAACGTTGCCGAACGCCTGGAACACGTCGTGACCCGCCTGAACAGCGCCCCTACCTGAACCGCGCGCCCACCGGCAACGAGACGCGGGGTGCCCTTTATCAGGAGCACCCCGCGCCCTCATGGACTGCGGCGATCAGGCGACCGGCGCGACCCGGTCCGTGTGAATGGCGCGCTCCTCGGCCTGACCGCCCCGCAGCAGCGGCATGACCAGTTCCCCGAAGCGCCGCGCCTCCTCCTCGTGCGGGTACCCGCTGAAGATGAACGAACTGAAGCCCATGTCCTCGTAGCGGCGGATCTTCGCGGCCACCTGCTCCGGGCTGCCGATCAGGGCGACGCCCACGCCGCTGCGGGCCATGCCGACGCCCGCCCAGAGGCCCGGCTCGACCATCAGGTCCGCGTCCAGCCCCTTCATCATGTCGATCTGGCGTTTCTGCCCCACGCCGTCCACGTGCGCGTGACTCGCTACGAACGCTGCGCGCACCTCCGGGTCCACGCGGCTGATCAGGCGCTCGGCGGCCGCGCGGGCCTCGGCCTCGGTCTCACGGACGATCACGTGCGTCCGCAGCCCGTAGCGCAGCCGGCGCCCGGTCTTCTCTTCCAGCGCCCGCATCTGGTTCAGGCGCTCGGCAAGCATGTCCTCGCGTTCGCCCCACATCAGGTACACGTCCGCGAGGTCCGCCGCGATCTCCTGCGCCACCGGCGACGCCCCCCCGAAGTACAGCGGAATCGGCTGCACGGGCGCAGGGTCCAGCACGGCGTTCTCGAAGGCGTACAGGTCACTGCGGAACGACTGCGGCGGCGGGGCCGTCCACAACTGCCGCAGGATCTGCATGAACTCCCGCGTGCGCTCGTAGCGTTTGCCGTGATCCTCGTTGTCGCCGTACATGGCGTTCTCGGCGGGGCTGCTGCCCGTCACGATGTTCAGCCGCACCCGCCCCGGAAACAGGTTCTGGAGCGTGGCCAGCATCTTGGCGTACATGGCCGGGTGGAACATGCCGGGCCGCACCGCGATCAGCAGCGCCGGATCGGTCGGCGCGCTGCGCGCCAGGGCCGCCACGGCCGCCGTGTAGTTCTCGTGCTCGCTGTGGTAGTTCGTGGCGGTCAGCAGGCCCGTGAAGCCCGCCTCGCCCGCCGCGCTGATCAGCGACTGAAGGTACGCCAGCGTGGGCCGGCGCGGCGGCTTGGTTTTCGTGCCGATGAACTCGCCGTCACGGGACAGTTGCAGGAACCACAGGAATTCGGACTGGGAAGGATTGGTCATAACAGGTCACCTGGGAGGGGAGGGCAGTGGGGTGTGGGTCGTGGACAGTGGGTTGGTTCCATCAACCATGAACCGTCAACCGTCTACGCCTTCACGCCCCCGGCGGTCAGGCCGGACACGAAGCGTTTCTGGAAGATGGCGATCAGCAGCACGAGGGGCACGGTGGCGACCACGACGGCGGCGGCGATCAGCGGCCAGGGGAACGCGAATTCGCCCTGGTAGAGGGTCACGCCGACGGATACGGTCCGCATGGACAGTTTGGTGTTGAAGCTCAGGGCCAGCAGGAATTCGTTCCAGGAGTTCACGAACACCAGCAGCGCGGCCGTCACGACGCCCGGCGCGGAGAGTGGCAGGACCACGCGGGTCAGGGCGCCCACGCGGGTGGTGCCGTCCACCATGGCGGCCGATTCGAGGTCGCGGGGAATGGCGCTGAAGAACGCCACCAGCGTCAGGATGCCGATGGGCAGGCTCAGCGCGGCGTAGGGAAGGATCAGGGCGGGGTAGGTGTTCAGGAGTTCCGCGCCGCGCATCAGGCGGAACAGCGGAATCAGGAGGCTCACGACCGGGAACATGCTGAACGCCACGACGGCGGTGAGCAGCAGCCCGCGCCCGCGCAGGTTCAGGCGGGCCAGGGCGTACGCGGCGGGCACGGCGGCCGCGATGCACAGCAGGGTGCTCAGCAGGCTGACGGCCAGCGAGTTGAAGAAGAACTGCGCGAACGGCTGCTCGCTGAACACGCGGGCGTAGTTGCTGAAGTCCAGTTTCGAGGGGAGGTACTGCACCGGGAACTTCTGGAGTTCGCCTTCGGTTTTCAGGCTGGTCAGCAGCATCCAGATGAACGGGAAGAAGCCGCCCACGATCAGCGCGGCCAGCGCGGCGGCGCGGCCCAGGCGCTGGGCAGGGCTCAGGTTCTCGTGCGTGTGTTCTTCCATCAGGAGTTCGCTCCGTCCCGCACGAAGCGGACGTACACGGCGGTCACGGCCAGACTCAGGGCGAACAGCGCGACGCTGAGGGTCGCGGCGTACCCGAAGTCCAGGAATTCGATGCCCGTGCGGTAGATGTACACGCCCAGCGTTTCCAGCAGGCCCTGCGCCGGCGCCTGCTGAATGAAGGTGTAAGGGATGTCGAACACCTGCACGGCGCTGATGGTCCGGAAGATGAACGCCACGGCGAGACTGGGGGCCAGCAGCGGCAGGATCACCCGGAAGAAGGTCTGCGTGGGGGTCGCGCCGTCCACCTGCGCCGCCTCGATCATCTCTTTCGGGATGCCCTGAAGGCCGCCCAGCACGATCAGCGCCACGAAGGAACTGGTCTTCCAGATGATCGTGACGACCATCGCCAGGACGCTGAGGCCCGGCGTGCTGAGCCACCGCAGCGGCTCGTCGATGATCCCGGCGCGGACCAGCAGGTCGTTGAACACGCCGTACTGCGCGTTGAACAGCCACGCGAAGATCAGGCCCGTGATGACGGGCGGCATGGCCCACGGCAGCAGCAGCGCCACGCGCGCCAGTCCGCGTGTCCGGCCCGGCAGGTGTGCGGCGAGCGCCATGGGAATGCCGACCAGGAACGAACCGCCGACGGTCAGCACGCCGAACAGCAGCGTGTTGCGCAGCGCCTGACCGAAACGAGGGTCCTCCAGCATCTGCGCGTACTGCTTGAGGCCCACGAAGCCCTGGAGCCACGGTTCGGTCAGTTTGTTCAGGTACAGGCTGTCGCGGAAGGTGGTCAGCATCGGGAACAGCAGCACGCCCAGCAGCAGGGCGGCGGCCGGAAGCAGCAGCAGCGCGGCCAGTTGCGCCTCGCTGGGTTCCCGGCGGGGTCGGCGGGCCGGGGTGGGATTGGGTGTGGTCATGAGGGTCTCGTCTTTTGGGCGGGGGGCGAGGGTGTCCGGTCGGCCCGGCAGGGAGGGGGCGGCGCGCTGTCAACCTGCGCGGCGCCCCCCTGCCGGTGTCCTGACGGCACTTACTTCAGCAGCGGGGTCAAGTCGCGTTTCATCTCGCTCAGGGCGGCGTCCACGCTCTTGCTGCCGGCAACGGCGGCCGAGACGTTGTTACGGATGATCTCGCTGACGCGCGGGTAGTTGGGCGTCACGGGGCGCGGGCGGGCCTTGGTCACGATGGGGTACAGGGCCTTGAAGTGCGGGTTCGCGGCCAGCACGGCCTTGTCGTTGTACAGGCTCTTGCGCACCGGCAGGTACGCGCCCTTGATGGCCATTTCCTTCTGCACGTCGCTGCTGGCCATGAACTGCAGGAGTTTCACGCTGGCGGCCTTGTTCTTGCCGAAGGCGTTCACGCCCCATTCCCAGCCGCCGGTGCAGGTGGCGCTGGCGTTCTTGCCGAAGGCGGGCAGCGCGGCCACGCCCACGTCGCCCTTGACCCGGGTGGGCTGGGGGCTGTTGCCCTGGAAGTGCGCCCAGGCGTAACTCCAGTTCAGGCCGAACAGGACGTTCCCGGCCTGGAACTGCTGGCGGGAGTCGTCGGTTTTCATCTCGGCGCTGGCGGCGGGGGCCAGTTTGGTCTTCACGGCGTTCACCAGGAAGCCCAGGCCCTGTTTGGCGGCGGGGCTGGTCACGTCGTCCACGCTGCCGCCGCCGGTCCAGGTCATTTCCAGGAAGTTGCAGACGGTCCCCTCGATGGGCGCGCCCTGGAAGTTGAAGCCCTGGAGGTTGCCCCCCTCGGCTTTCTGGATGCGGGCGGCGGTGGCGGCCAGTTCTTCCCAGCTTCTGGGGACCTTGGCCTTGTGCTTCTCGAGCAGGTCCTTGCGGTAGTACAGGAACTGCGCGTCCGTGAAGGCGGGCATGGCGTACAGCTTGCCATTCACGGTGGCCGCGCCGATGGGGCCGGGCAGGAAGGCTTTCAGGTAGGTGTCCTTGCTGGGCAGGTAGGCGTCGAGCGGTTCGGCCCAGCCGGCGGCGGCGAAGGTGGCGGTGCGGACCACGTCGATCAGGAAGATGTCCAGGGTGCTGTCGCGGGCGGCCAGGACGGTGGTCAGGTACTGGTTCTGGGCCTCGCTGGTGGCGCCGCCAGTCTCGATCTTGATCCTGATGTTGGGGTTCTGTTTCTGGAAGCGTTCGAACAGCGGCTGGAAGACTTCCGGGCGTTGCTGGCTGCCCATGAACACGGTCAGGGTGGTGGCGGCGCTGGCGCTGCCGGCCAGGGCGCAGGCGGCCAGGGCGAGGGTCACGGCGAGACGCTTGGGCATGGTAGGTGAACGCATGGTGGAACCTCCGGGAGAAGTGAAAACCAGAATAGTGGACCTGTTTTATCAACAAAGTCCATGCCGGTCCAGTCGCCGCGAGAGGCGACCCTTTGCACGCTGCATGAACTGGCCCTGTCAGCATGGCATGTCAGGTCCCGGTCGTGCGCAATCTGGCCTATGTCACCGCCCCCGCAGGCGCCGTACACTGACCGGCGTGACCACAACCGAGATGCCCCGCTGGCGCACCGACGACCTGTACGCCGGCCTGAACGACCCGCAACTGGACCGCGACCTGAGCGACCTGACCGGCGACGTGCAGGCCCTGGAAACGCTGTTCGACACCCACGGCGTCCGCGCCGGGTCGCCCGTCACGCCGACGGGCGTGGACGCCGCGCTGGGAGAACTGAACGCCGTCCTGACCCGCCTGGGCCGCGTGCGCGCCTTCGTGTACGCCTTCGTGACCACCGACAGCCGCGACGAGGCGGCGCAGACCCGCATGGCCGCCCTGACCACCCTGAGCCTGCCGCTCGGGCCGCTGAGCGCCCGCCTGACCGCCTGGCTGGGCGGCCTGGACGACGCGGCCGTCAACGACCTGCTGGAGCACAGCGCCGAGGCCCGCGCGCACGAGCACCGCCTGCGCCGCGCCGCGCAGCTCGCCCGCCACCAGATGACCCCGCCCGAGGAGGACCTCGCCGCGCGGCTGCACCCCGCCAGCGGCGGCGGCTGGAACAAACTGCACGGCAACGTCTCCAGCACCCTGGCGGGCGAGTACCGGGGCCAGCGCCTGCCCGTGACCGCCCTGCGCGCCCTCGCCAGCGACCCCGACGCGGGGGTGCGCCAGGACGCCTACCACGCCGAGGTGGCCGCCTGGAAGACCCAGGAGACCGTCTTCGCCGCCTGCATGAACGGCGTCAAGGGCGAGGAGGGCGCCCTGGCGGCGCGGCGCGGCTTCACCGACCCGGTCGCCCCCAGCCTCCTGAGCAACGGCATCGACCGCCAGACGCTGGACGCCATGCAGGCCGCCGTCGTGCGCTCCCTGCCGGACTTCCGCCGCTACTTCCGCGCCAAGGCCCGCCACCTGGGCAAGACGCAACTGGACTGGTGGGACCTGTTCGCCCCGGTCGGCAACAGCGACACCCACTGGGACTACGACGCCGGAGAGGCGTTCGTGCAGCGCCAGTTCCGCGCGTACAGCCCCGCCCTGGGCGACTTCGCCGCCCGCGCCTTCAGTGAACGCTGGATCGACGCCGGCCCCCGCGACGGCAAACGCAGCGGTGCGTTCTGCATGAAATGGCAGGGCCCCGACAGCCGCATCCTGATGAACCACGACCCCAGCCTGGACTCGGTCAGCACCCTGGCGCACGAACTGGGTCACGCGTACCACAACCTGCAACTCGGCGGCCTGCGCCCCCTCCAGCAGGAGACGCCCATGACCCTCGCCGAGACCGCCAGCATCTTCTGCGAGACGATCATCCAGAACGCCGCGCTACAGAGCGCGCAGGGCGACGAGCGCCTGTACGTCCTCGAAACGCAACTGATGGGTCACGCGCAGGTCGTCGTGGACATCCACAGCCGCTTCCTGTTCGAGAAAGCCGTGTTCGAACGCCGCGCGGGGGGCGACCTGAACCCCAGCGACCTGAATACCCTGATGGTCCAAGCCCAGCGCGACACGTACGGCGACGCCCTGAACACCCCCCACCCGTACATGTGGGCCGTCAAACCCCACTACTACGGCCGGAGCTTCTACAACTACCCCTACACCTTCGGCCTGCTGTTCGGCCTGGGCCTGTACGCCCAGTACGAGCAGGCCCGCGCCCAGGGCCAGGAGGCCGACTTCCAGGACCGCTACGACGCCCTGCTGGCCGCCACCGGACAGGCCACCCCGCTGGCGCTCGCCGCGCGCTTCGGCATCGACCTGCACGCCCCGGACTTCTGGGAAGGCAGTCTGAACGTCATCCGCCGCCAGATCGACGCCTACGAGGCCACCACGCAGGCGTGAACAGGCAGGGGTAAACAGGCAGTGGGGAGTGGCAGGGCGAATACCCTGGTCCACTCCCCGTCCACTATCACCCGGCCTCAGCGCACGCGTACGTCCTGATCGAACCACGTCAGCACGCGCTCGTTGCCGAAGGGCCACACGCTGACGCTGGCGGCCTGCGCGGCTTCCTGCGCGAACTGCGGCAGGGGGCCGTTTCCCCTGGGGGTGACGTTCCAGGCCGGCGCGTCGTGCGGCAGGCCCGCGAGTTCACGGGCGCGGCGCAGGCCGGTGCTCAGGTCCCCGAGTTCGTCGATCAGGCCGCGTTCCAGGGCGTCCTGGCCGCTCCAGATGCGGCCCCGGCCCAGTTCGTTCACGCGCTCCTTGCTGAGCTTGCGGCCCTCGGCGACGCGGGTGGTGAAGCGGTCGTACACCTCCAGGATGCCCTTCTCGACGTGGTCGCGTTCCTCGTCGGTGTACGGGCGGGCCGCCGAGTACATCAGGGCGCGGTCCCGGCCCACCCGTTCGGGGTTCAGGCCGTGACGGCGGTTGAATTCGGTCAGGACGGGCTTGCCGCTGACCACGCCGATGCTGCCGGTCAGGGTGTACGGCGAGGCCACGATGGCCCTGGCGTGCGTGGCGACGTAGTACCCGCCCGAGGCGGCGTACTCGCCCATGACGACCACGACCGGTTTCTCGCTCTTGGCGACCTCGCGCCAGATCAGGTCGCTGGCCAGGGCGCTGCCGCCCCCGCTGTTCACGTACAGCACGATGGCTTTCGTGGCCTTGTCCTCCTTCGCGCGGCGCAGCGCCGCCACGACCGTGTCGGACCCGGCCATCGGCCCGCCCAGCAGCGGCAGCGGAACGGGGTTGTTACGGCTCTTGCCGGGGATAATCGTGCCGATCAGCGGCACGACCGCCACCCGCCCCGCCTTCGCATTCGCGGGCCGGTGCGGGGTCAGCAGGTCCAGGACCGCCTCGAAGGGCCGCGAGGCCGGGCCGACGAGTTCGTCCTCGTACGCGACCTTGGTGATCACGCCGGCTTCCAGCGCCGCCCGCGCGCTCGTGAGGTCCGCGCTGATCCACCCGGCGGCCACCTCGGGGCTCACGCCGCGCGCGGCAGCCAGATCGTTCGCCCAGGCAGCTTCCAGCCCGTCCAGGTACGCCTGGAGCTGCTCGCGGTTGTGGTCGTCCATGTGATCCTGCGAGAAGCGCGTGAGGGCCGCCTTGTACTCGCGGACGCGCAGGTTCTCGAACTCGATGCCGCGTTTCTTCAGGAACTCGCCCAGGAAGGTGCTTTCCACCCCGAAGCCTCCCAGGTTCACCTCGGCGGATTCCGGCGCGACCAGTTCGGTGGCCCCGCTCGCGGCGATCAGGGTGGTCATGTTCAGCTGCGGCAGGTACGCCACCACGCGCTTCTCGGCGGCGAGGTCCGCCAGGATGCCCCGCACCGCGTGCGCCGCCGCCGGGGACGCCGTGAACTCCCCGAAGCGCACCAGCACGCCGTGTAGCCAGGAGGCCCCGCGCAGCTTCTGCACACGCGCCGCGAGCGCCTCGACCGACTCGGTGCGGTTCAGCAGCGCCGCCAGCGGACTGCCCGGCTGCCGCTCCGGGTACAGGCCGCTCAGGTCCAGGATCACCCAGGTGGGGCGGGTCACGCCGCCCGGCAGCGTGTCGTCACTCTTCAGGAACGGCCATTTCAGGTTCATGACCCACGCTACGTGCCGCCCGCCTGAGAAGTTCCGGCCTTTGCCCCCGGAGCGCGCCCCAGACGTTCACCCATGACGGCCGCCCGCGCGCTCAGCAGCGCCGCCGCGTCGGCCGGCAGCACCTCGCGTGCCGTCTCGTCCCACAGGGTCAGCCAGCGGCCCAGGTGCGCGGCCCGCACACCCAGCCCCGCGTGGGCGGAGTTCAGGTTCCCGCGCCACGCGGCCCGGCCCGGTTCGCCGCCCAGCAGCGTGACCCAGAAGTCCGTCACGCGCTCCAGGTGCGCGGGCCAGTCCTCCACGTGCGCCGCGAACACCGGCCCCAGCAGGTCGTCTGCGCGGGCCCGCGTGTAGAAGGCCGTCACCACCTCCCGCACCGCCGCCACGCCGCCCACCGACTCCAGCGGCGAACCGGGCCGCCGGTCCGACCAGCCGGGCAGCGCCGCCAGGAACGAGGCCAGGATGGGCAGCGGAAGCTCGGGTTCCGCCCAGGCGACGGCGCGGTCCAGCGTCCAGTGGGTCGGCTGCCCGGCGGCCCAGGCGTGCGCCTGCGCGCCGCGCGGCAGGGCCGAGCGGTCCGGCGCTGAACCGTCCGTCGCCGTGACCGCCGCCCCCAGCGCCCGCCCCAGCAGCGCCGCGCCCGATCCCCACCCCAGCACCGGCACGCCCCGCCGCAGCGCGGCCGTCAGCAGCGTCAATGTCTCCCAGCGCTCCGGGTGCGCCCGCACGTCCGCGACCGGCAGGCCGTCGTGCGGCAGCAGCAGCCCCGCCGCGCCCGCCAGCCGCTCCGGACAGGCCGCCTGCACCGTCCAGCCGCTCAGGTCCGGCAGCAGGGGAGAGGTGGACAGCAGCGGCCCGGTCATCCGCCCAGCATAGCGGCCGCCGCTCCCGCGCCGGGACAGCAGAAGACCCCCGGCCAGGGGGGTCCGTGAAGGGTCAGGCGGGGGATCAGTTCAGCTGGGTGATCAGTGCAGCCGGGCGATCAGTACAGCGTCTTGATGAACGCGTACACGTTCGCCACGTCCGAATCGGTCAGCTGCGCGTCCGTGAAGCGCGGCATCACGGCGCCCAGTTCGCGTTCCGGGGTCTTGCCCTCGCGCAGCACGGTCGTGAACTGCGCCAGCGTCCACTCGTTCACCTTCTCCAGGGCCGGGCCGATACCGCCCTGGCCCTCGGCGCCGTGGCATCCGGCGCAGCTCGTGGCGTATGAGTCCCCGCCGGCCGTCGCGTCACCCTGCGTCTCGGCGGCGGCGGCCGTCTCGTCGGGTTCCTGACCGGTCGCGCCGGCCGGGTCGGTGTCGGTGGCCGTGCCGTCCTGGCTGGCGGCGGGCGTGCTGCCCGTGGTGTCCTCGCCGGTGTCCTGCACCGCGCCGTTCTCGCCGGCCTGCACGCCGCCCTCGTTGTCGGCTTCCACGTCCCCGAGCGCACCGGCCTCGCCGGCCGCGCCGGTCGCCGCGCTGTCCGGGCTGGGCGCGGACTCGCTGGGACGGCTCGCGCCTTCCTTCTCGCCGCCCTCGCTGTGGCCTTCATCCTTGCTGTGGGTCTCCTCGTGATGGGCCGAGGTGGCCGCGCGGTAGGCGGTGAACGAGCCGCCCAGCGTCAGGGCCAGCAGCAGCGTCATGGAGACGGCGAACGTGTTCTTCATACCCGCGAGCCTACCACACGGTCAGGGGGGCGTTTGACCGGCCTGCACGCACTTCCGTTGCCCGGCCACCCCCCGGCGCGGGCCGCCGCCGCGCGGGGCGTTATGCTCCGGGCATGCCTTCCCTGCGCCTCGCCAGCCTGACGTGCAGCAACACCGACATCCTGCATGCCCTGGGCGCGACCCGGCAGCTCGTCGCCGTGGACAGCCACAGTGACGGCCCCGGCCTGGAGCACGCCGCGCGCCTCGGGCCGGACCTGAACATCGACGTGGACGCCCTGATCGCCGCCCGCCCCGATCTGGTCCTGGCCAGCCTCAGCGTGCCCGGCATGGAGCGGGTCGTGGAGGCCGTGCAGGCGGCGGGGCTGCCCACCCTGATCCTCGATCCCCTGAGCGTCCCAGACGTGCTGCGCGACATCCGGCTGATCGGCGCGGCCACCGGCCAGCCGGACCACGCGGGCGCGGTGGCCGACGCGCTGGAACGCGACCTGAGCGCCCTGCACCGCGCCCACGCCCGCCCGCCGCGCGTGCTGGTCGAGTGGTGGCCCCGGCCCATCATCGCCGCCACCCGCGACTCCTGGGTCACGGACCTGCTCGGCGGGCTGGGCGCCGTGAACGCCCTCGCAGACCGCGCGGGCCGCAGCACGCCCCTGACCCTGGACGAGGTACGCGCCGCGCAGCCCGACCTGATCGTGTGCTCGTGGTGCGGCGCGAAGAAACTCCGCCCGGAGGTCATTGAGGCGCGCGGCCTGGGCGTGCCCGTCGTCGCCATTCACGAGAGCGGCCTGGGCCGCCCCGGCCCGCGCCTGCTGGAGGGAGCGCGGCAACTGCGCGCCGCGCTGGACGCCCTGCCCCACCAGCCGTAGCCTCTACCCCACCGCCTCCCAGCCCAGCACCGCCCGCAGGCCGCTGAGGCAGTCCTCGCGGTACGCGCCCAGGTCCGGGTCCGGGTCCGCCAGAAACCGCACGCTGAGGCCCTCGACCAGCGCCCGCAAAAGCCGCGCCCGCCCCTGCGCGCCTGCCTCGCCGGACAGCCGTGCCAGTTCCAGATCCACCGCCAGCGAATCCGCCAGGAACGCCCGCTGCACCGTCATCAGCTCCGGGTCGCGCGTGGCGGCGGCCAGGAAATCCAGCGACACCGTGTAGAACCGCCGGGTGTTCTCCAGGCCGTAGAACTGATTGTCCACGTACGCGCGCAGCTTCCCGTCCGGCGACCCGGCCTGCCGCACCGCGCGCCGCGTCGCCACCGCGATGGTCCGTGAGAACCGCCGCATGACCGCCGCCAGCAGTCCCGCCCGGCTGCCGAAGTGATACACCAGCGTGCCCCGGCTCACGCCCGCGTGCGCCGCGATGTCTGCCAGCGTCACGCCCGCGTAGCCCCGCTCGTAGATCGCTAGGTAGGCCGCCTTCTCCAGCGCCGCCCGCCGCGCCCGGTCCTGAATGGGATTCACCTTGCGCGCCATGCCGCCCAGCATCCCGGCTCTGGCGGCCAGGGTCAAGGGAGGCGGGGTGCGGGAAGCCCTGCGCGGTCCCACTTCCTGCTGCCTCCCGCGCCCCTTCAGGCCAGCAGTGCCACCAGCAGCGTGACGCTCAGTGCGGCGAGGCCCATGCCGATGGAACTGGCGGCCCCGGTGTGTTCGCCTTCCTCGCGGGCGCGGGCGGTGCCGACGCCGTGCGCGACGGCGCCGATGGCGATGCCGCGCGCCAGCGGGTGCGTGACGCCCAGCGCGGTCAGGAAGGCCGGGAGGATCAGCGCGCCGATCAGACCGGACAGCACGGCCAGGGTGGCGGCCAGGGCGGGCGGGGCGTGCGTGAACGGCGCGAGTTGCAGCGCGACGGGGCTGGTGGCGGGCGCGGTCAGCAGGGCGCGCGCGGCGTCCGGGCTGACGCGCAGCAGCTGGGCCAGTCCGGCGTCGGCCGCCACGGCGAGCAGGGTGCCGCTCAGGCCGCCGATCAGCAGGGCGCGCCACTGCCGGGCCAGCAGGGCGCGCAGGCGGTACAGCGGCACGGCCAGCGCCACGACTGCCGGGGCGAGCAGGGTGGTCAGGGGCTGCACGTCCCGCAGGTACGTGTCGTACGGCACGCTGGTCGCCAGCAGGCCAGCGGCGACGATCAGCGTGGCGATCAGGGTGGGGTTCGCCAGCGGGGAGCGCAGCCGCAGTTGCCCCAGCACGCCGGCCGCGAAGGCCAGCAGCGTGACGGTCAGCCAGATCATGGGCGCTCCGGGGTGTCCGGGCTGCCTTCCGGCCGCAGCAGGCGCGAGGCGAGCAGTCCGGCCGCGCCCGCGCCCAGCAGCAGCGCGGCCGTCATGACCAGCAGCCACACGCCCCACGCGGCCCCGGCACTCAGGAATTGCAGAAAGCCCACGGTGGCCGGCACGAACAGCAGGCCCAGGATGCCCAGCAGGCCGTCGGCGGCGTCCGCGATCCAGTGCAGGCGCACCACTCCCGTGCCCAGCGCCGCCCACAGCAGCGCCATGCCCACCACCGACCCCGGCAGCGGCCAGCCGAGCGCGCCCACCAGCGCCTGCCCCAGCGCCGCGAAGGCCATCAGGACACCCAGGCCCATCAGGAACCGGGCCGGGGCGTTCAGGTGGGCCGTGACGGACGCAGGACCATTCACTGGTCGCCGCTCATGTCAGGCGCTGGGCGCGGCGAGGCGGGCCAGCATGCCGCGCACGACCTGCTTGGCGTGCCGCGCGACGAGCGGCATGAACTCGCGGTAATCCACCTTCGCGTCGTGGTCGGCAGTGTCGCTGACCGAGCGGATCACCACGAACGGCACGCCCGCCTTGGCGCACACCTGCGCGACCGCCGCGCCCTCCATCTCGGCGCAGGCCGCCCCGAAACGGGTCCAGAGGCGCTGCACGCCCTCTCGGGACGCGATGAACTGATCGCCGCTCGCCACGCGGCCGTCCAGCACGCGCACGCCCTCCACGTCCCGCGCGGCCTCCAGCGCCACGGCGCGCAGGTGCGGGTCGGCGGGCCACGCGGGCAGTTCGCCCGGCACCGTCCCGACCTCGTAGCCCAGCGGGGTCACGTCCACGTCGTGCTGCACGAGGTCCGTGCTGACCACGATATCCCCGACCCGCAGTTCCGGGTGCACGCCGCCCGCCACGCCCGTGAAGATCACGCGGGTCGCGCCCTGCGTCAGCAGGTACGTGGTGGTCATGGCGGCGTTCACCTTGCCGATCCCGCCGCGCGTCAGCAGGACCGGCACGCCGTCCAGCGCGCCCCGGTGCAGGGTCACGCCGGGGAACGTCAGGTCCTCGCGGCCCCGCAGGTCCGCCAGAAGCAACTCGATCTCTTCGTCCATCGCGCCAATAATCGCCAGCATTCCTCAGAGTGTACGCGCATGAACGCCGCCCGGACGGAAACTCACGCGGCGCGCGTATGCTCGGGCACATGACCGACGCCGGACCCAAGCCCGCCGATCCCCGCGCCACGCTGGACCCCGCCGTCCTGAACCCCGCCACTCTGGACCCCGCCGCGCTGCGCCACCCGGACTCCCTGAAGTGGACCGTGTACGACCCGGACGTGATTCCCATGTGGGTCGCGGACATGGACTTCGCGGTCGCGCCGCCCATCATGGACGCCCTGCGCGCCCGCCTGGAACGCGGCCTGGGCTACCCGCAACTGATGGGCGACCCTGTCCTGAAAGAGCAGGTCAGTCAGTCCCTGGCCCGCCACGGCCTGAGCGGCCTGGGCAGCGAGCACCTGACCTTCCTGCCCGGCGTGGTGCCGGGCATCTACGCCGCCGTGCACGCCCTGACCAGCCCCGGCGAGCCCGTGGTCACCATGACGCCCGTGTACCACCCCTTCCACCTGGCGATCACCGATCAGGACCGGCGCGTGGCCGGCGTGCCCCTGCGCGACGCCGACAGCGGATTCGAGATCAACTGGGCCGCCATGGACGCCGCCTCGCGCGGATCGCGTCTGCTGCTGCTGTGCCACCCGCACAACCCGACGGGCCGCGTGTGGACCGCGCAGGAACTCGGGAAACTGCGCGATCTGGTGCTGGCGCGCGACCTGTTCGTCATGAGCGACGAACTGCACGCCGACCTGCGCTACGGCGACGCCTTCGAGAGTTTCGCCGCCGACCCGCGCGTGCAGAGCCGCACCGTCACCCTGACCGGCCCTTGCAAGGCCTTCAACACTGCCGGGCTGGGCATCGGCGTGATGGCCAGCCACAACGCCGCGCTGCTGTCCCGCGTCCGCCGCGCCGCCGGGGGCCTGATGGGCCACGAGAGCGCCCTGAGCATCACCATGTGGCAGGCCGCGCTGCGGGACGGCGGCCCCTGGCTGGCCGACACCGTGGAGTACCTGCGCGGCAACCGCGACTTCCTGGCCGACTACCTGCGCCAGCACCTGCCCTGGGTGCGGTTCCACGTTCCGCAGGCCACCTACCTCGCGTGGCTGGACCTGCGCGCCCACCCGCGCGCCGCCGACATCCAGACATTCCTGCTGGACGAGGCCAGGGTCGCCGTGCATGACGGCCCCGTCTTCGCGCACGAGGGCCACAAACCTCAGTACCAGGGCTTCATCCGCCTGAACTTCGCCACCAGCCGCGAGCTGCTGACCGAGGCCCTGGACCGCATGACCGCTGCCCTGAACCGCGAGATGTAAGTGGTCAGCAGGGAGTGGGTCGTGGTCATTCCACTTCCCACTCCCTGTTTACTGGGTGGTGAGGTTCACTGCGCGGTCAGGGCGCGCAGGTTCTCGATCAGGGGGCGCAGGCGCGCGGCGCGGACTTTCAGGGCGGCGCGGTTCACGATCAGGCGCGCGGTCGAGTGGAACAGCACCTCGACTTCCTCGAGGTTGTTGGCTTTCAGGGTGCCGCCGGTCTGCACGAGGTCCACGACCGCGTCGGCCAGTCCGGTCAGGCAGGCCAGTTCGATGTTCCCGCTGAGTTTCACGGTCTCGGCCGTGATGCCCCGCGAGTGCAGGTACGCGCGGGCCGCGCGGGGGTACTTGGTGCCCACGCGGGTGATCTCGCCGGTCGCGCCGACCTCGCGGATCAGGGACAGGCGGCACCCGGCAAACTTCAGGTCCACCGGTTCGTACACGGTGCGGCCCGACTCGATCAGCACGTCCTTGCCGACGATCCCGGCGTCGGCCACGCCCAGGTCCACGTAGATCGGCACGTCCTGGTTGCGCAGTTCCAGGATGGTCACGCCGGGGAACTCGTGCCGCAGCGCGCGGGATTTTTCCGGCATGGTCAGCGGCAGGCCCGCCTGCGAGAGCAGCGCGATGGCGTCCTCCAGGATGCGGCCCTTGGGCAGCGCCAGGGTCAGGTGGTCGGCGCTGCGGGTGGGGGCGGGGGTCACAGCGTCACCTCCGCGCTGTTCAGGTCGGTGAAAGCCAGCTCCGTGAAGGTCAGGCCCGAGGGGGAATCGCTGACCCAGCGGCGGATGCCGCGCGCCGCGCTGAAGGCCCGCAGTTCGGCCGTGTCGTCCGTCCAGGCGAGTTCCGCGTGCAGGCCCTGCGCCCGCGCCGCCCGCGCCGACGCGAGGTCCAGCGCCAGCACCACCTCCGGCTCGGGCGGCAGGACCGGCGCGAGCGCCTGCATCAGCCGTTCCAGCCCCACCGCGAAGCCCGCGCCGGGCAGCCCGCCCGGCAGGTCGTAGCGGCCGCCGCCCAGCACCGGCTGGTTCAGGCCCGCCGAGTACGCCCGGAACGTCAGGCCCGTGTAGTACCCGTAGCGGCGGCTGACGCCCAGGTCGAACAGCAGCGGCCCGCCGTACAGCGCCGCCACCCGGCGCAGGTGGGCCACGGCCTCCTGCGCCCGCAGGCCCGGCGCGAGGGCCTGCGCGGCGTCCAGCACCTCGGGGCCGCCGTACAGGTCGGTCAGGGCGTGCAGCGTGCCGCGCACCGCGCCGCTCAGGCCGTGCTGCGCGGCCAGCAGGTCCACGTCCGCGCCGCTCTTACGGTCGATGGCGTCGTGCACGGCCGCGCGCGCCTCGCCGTTCAGGCCGGCGTCCTCCAGCACGGCGTCCACGAAGCCCGGATACCCGACTTCCAGTTGCGCCTGCACGCCCGCCGTCTCCAGCGCCGCCGCCGCGAGGTGCAGCAGCTCCGCGTCGGACTGCGCGGTCTGCACGCCGATCAGCTCCACGCCCATCTGGTTGAATTCACGCAGGCGGCCCAGTTCGCTGTTCAGGGCGCGCAGCCACAGCCGCCCCCCGTACTGGAGGCGCAGCGGGAACGGCCCCTGCGGGAAGCGCGAGCGGACCAGCCGGCCCACGGCGGTCGTGAACTCGCTGCGCAGCGACAGCACCTGCCCGCCCGAATCGATCAGTTTGAACGCCAGGGCGTCCTGCGGATGGTCCGCGCTGGCGAACTCCAGCGCCGGGACCTCCACCCCCCGGTACCCCCACGCGCTGAAACACGCACTCAGGCGGGCGCGCAGGGCCTCGCGCTGCGACCACTCGGGCGGCAGCACGTCGCGCGTGCCTTCCGGAATGAACCCGGCACGGGCGGACGGACGGTTGGACGGACGGGCAGCGGACGAACTCACGCCCGGCATTCTAGACGCACGGGCCGCGCGCACCGTCAGCCCGGCTCACGGTTGCGCGCAGCCGGAGGCGGCCACGCCCGGACACCTGCCCTATACTCGGGCCATGTCGCGCCGCCCGTCCCACCGTGCCCTGGCCGCCGCTGTCCTGGCGGTGGCGCTGGGCAGCTGCGCCCGCACCAACGACACGTTCACGCCGCACATCAGCGTCACCAGCGAGAGCAGCGCCAGCCGCGAGAAGAGCTTCCTGATCCAGGGCTACGTCCTGGACGATACCGGCGTCACCGAGGTCGCCGTGGACGGCAAACCCATTCCCACCGAGCCCGGCAGTGACAAGCTGGCGCGCTTCAAGTTCCAGACGCTGCTGAACACGCCCACCGGCCGGTACACCATCACCGCCCGTGACGCCGCCGGGAACGAGGGCAAGCTGGTCCTGCCGGTCAGCGTGGACCCGGTGCGTCCGGTCATCCGGATCACGCGTTTCGAGCGCAGCGGGAACACCGTGCGGGTCGCCGGGACCGCCAGCGACAACGTCCGCGTGGCGCAGATCCTGGTAGACGGCAACCGACTGAACATCACGCCCGGCCCCAGCGTGGACTTCTACGCCGAGACGACCGGCATCTGGGCCGACATCGAGGTCACCGACAGCGCCGGGAACCGCACCACCCTCCGCGCCCGCTGAGGGCCGGGGCGAAGGACCGTCGCGCCCGGCACGGTTGCGGCGTGCCCGCGCCGCTAGCCTGCGCGGATGCCCGCCCGCCGCCCACCCGCGCCGCCCGCAGCGCCTCCCACCGTGCCGGCCACCTTCGCGCGGGTCAGCGACCGACTGGAAACCCGGTACCTGCCCGGCGGCCCCGCCCCCCTCGCGGGCCGCCCGGAGACGCTGCTGGCCAGCCTGATCCGCACCATCCTGGGCCAGCAGAACACCCGCGCCGCCGCCGACCGGCAGTACGCGGCGCTGCGGGAAACGTACCCCCGCTGGGAGGCCGCGTTGCTCGACGGCTCCGACGGGATCGAGGGCACCCTGAAGGCGGCGGGCGGCGGCCTGCACCGCAGCAAGGCCCGCCACCTCCACGCGCTGCTGGAGGCGCTGGACGACACCGGAACACTGAGCCTGGAGGGCCTGCGCGACCTGCCGGACCCCGCCGCCCGCGCCCGCCTGGAAGCGCTGCCCGGCGTGGGCCGCCACACCGCCAGCCTGCTGCTGCTGTTCGACCTGCGCCGCGCCGCCATGCCGGTCGAGGGGAACCTGGACCGCCTGGCCCGCCGCCTGGAATGGGTGCCCGGCAGCTGGACCCCGGCCCGCGTGGAACGCTGGTTCGACGCCCTCACGCCCCGCACCTGGGAGGCCCGCGCGGCCCTGCACGTCGCGGGCGTCCGGCACGGGCGGGAGGTCTGCACGGCCCGCCACCCGCGCTGCGACACCTGCGTCCTGTCGGACCTGTGTCCGTCGGCGGCGCTGCTCGGCCCGGCCTGACCGGACGTCGTCACGGGCCGCTATGCTCGGGAGCATGACCGCTGCCCACGATCTCTCCCATGAACTCTCGGTCGCCTCCGGGGTGGCCCGCGAGGCCGGGGCGCTGCTGCAGGCGCACCTGCGCGCCGGATTCACGGTGGAACACAAGACCAGCGCCGACGATCCCGTCACGGTCGCCGACCGCGAGGCCTCCACGCTGATCATGACCGCCCTGGCCGCTGCCTTCCCCGACGACGGCCTGCTCAGCGAGGAGGAAACCGACGACCGCGCCCGCCTGAACCACGACCGCGTGTGGATCGTGGACCCCATCGACGGCACCCGCGAGTACTCCACGGGCCTGCCGGACTACTGCGTCAGCATCGGCCTCGCCGTGGGCGGACAGCCCGTGCTGGGCGTCGTGTACGCCCCGGAAACCGACGAACTGTTCACGGGCGTGGTGGGCCAGGGCGCATTCCTGAACGGCCAGCCCGTCCGGGCCCCGCACGCCGGCCCGGACTGGCGCATCGCCGTGTCCGACACCGAGCACCGCCGCGAACTGCACGCCACCCCCCTGAGCGGCATGAAACCCAGCGGCAGCATCGCCCTGAAACTCGCGCGGATCGCCGCCGCGCAGGCCGACGCGACCTTCACCATGTCCCCCGCAGCGAGTGGGACATCGCCGCCGGGCACGCCCTGCTGCGCGCCGCCGGGGGCGACCTGACCCGCCGCGACGGACGCGCCATCACCTACAACCAGCCGCGCCCGCACGTGGAACAGGGCCTGATCGGCGGGCAACCCCGCGCGGCCGCGTGGCTGGGCGATCAGCTGCGCGCCCTGCACCTGCCCACCGCGCACCTGGGCGTGCAGGCCCACGAGCCCGCCTGGTCGGTCCTGAAGCCCGCCGACCGCGCGGCCCTTCAGGGACACCCCGGCGTGAACGTCCGTCACGCCGACGGGCAGTTGCTGGCCCTGCTGATCGTGCATCCCGACACCCGGCAGGTGCAGCGCGCCGAGGGTGACGCCTTCCACCTCGACCGCCTCACGCGGGACGTGACGCGCGCCCTGGGCACCGTCGCCCCGGTTGCCGCGCAGCCCTGAACGCATGATCGACCTTCCACCCTCCGTCACCCTCAAGGCCCTGCTGGACCTCACGCCCGCCGAGTGGCGCACCCTGCACTCCTTCTTCCGCAGCCGCGAACTGGCCGACTGGAACGACGCCAAACCCATCCGCATGCCCGAATGGCTGTTCCGGCGCGTCATGCAGGACGAGGAACGCACCGGCGAACGCCACGGCTTCGGCGTCATGGACGAACAGGGCCGCCTGATCGGCAGCGCCGAACTGTACGACCTGCGCCCCCCACCCCCCCTGACCGCCACCGTCGCCACGCTCGGCGTGATGATCGGCCTGCCCGAACTGTGGGGACGCGGCTACGGCCGTCAGGCCGTGCAGGCGCTGCTGCGCTGGGCCTTTCAGGAACGGGACTTCCCGCTGTCCCGCATCCGCCTGACCACCTTCGGCCACAATCGCCGCGCGCAGCGGGCCTTCCTCGCCTGCGGTTTCCGCGAGGTAGGCCGCAGCGAACGGCAGGGCCGCACCGACGTGCACATGGAACTCACCCGCAGCGAATGGCTGGCCCTTCAGACAGACGCCCTTCAGGAGTCCCCGGACCCCTCCGCTCCCGAAGGGGAATAATGCGGGCATGCGTGTCCTGCTGCCAGACCTGCCCGACTTCCGCGCCCTGAGCCAGCCCGACGAGGGAGGCGTGCCCGGCGTCACCCTCGACCACTACGACCGCGCGCACGTCCCGGACGGCCCGGCCGACGGCGTGGTCCTGTGGATGACCGGCGCCCAGACCCGCGAACGCCTGTTGCAGGTGCCGGGCCTGAAGTGGGTGCTGACCCTGACCGCCGGCATCGACCACGTGCAGGGCCAGCTGCCAGACGGCGTGGCCCTGTTCAACGCCAGCCGCCTGCACGACCGCGCCGTCGCCGTGCACGCCCTGAGCGGCCTGCTCGCCGCCGCGCGCGGCCTGCACACCTTCCGGGACGCGCAGGGCCGCTCGCAGTGGGCCAGCCCGGCCCTGCCCACCGACTCGCGCCTGGGCACCCTGGACGGCCTGAACATCGTCCTGTGGGGCTACGGGCACATCGGCCGGAACCTCGAAGAACTCCTCGCGCCGCACGGCGCGCACGTGCGCGGCATCCGCAGCACCACCCCCACCGACGAACGCGACGAACTGCTGCGCGCCGCCGACTGGGTGATCCTGCTGCTCCCCAGCACCCCCGACACGCGCGGCATCGTGAACGCCGACACGCTGGCCCTCCTGAAACCCGGCGCGTGGCTCATGAACGTCGGGCGCGGCAACCTGATCGTCACGGACGACCTCGTGCAGGCCCTTCAGGACCACCGGCTGGGCGGCGCGTTCCTCGACGTGACCGACCCCGAACCCCTGCCCGCCACGCACCCGCTGTGGCAGCTGCCGAACGTGATCATCACCCCGCACGTCGCCAGCACCACCACCGACCTCGTCCGGCGCGGCGCACACCTGACCCGCGACTTCCTGATCGACCTGCAACAGGGCCACGAACCCGACGGCCGCGTCACCGCCGGACGCACCTACTGACATGAACCGCGACCGGACGCTCGTGGCCGCGCAGTTCGCCCTGCTGACCGTCATCCTGGCCGGGGAGCGGCGGGGGAGAGGTCGGCCCCGATCCGTCCGGGCGGCAGGCGCGGCGCTGGGCGCAGGTGGCCTGTGCCTGCTCGTCTGGAGCGGGCGCACGCTGGGCCGCAACCTCACGCCGCTGCCCACCCCGGTCGCGGGCGGCAGTCTCGTGCAGCGCGGCCCGTACCGGCATGTGCGGCACCCGATCTACACGGCGTTGCTGCTGCTGGCAGGCGGCTGGACAGTCGCGCGCGGTGGGCGGGTCAGCGTTGTGGGCGCCCTCCTGCTCGCAGGCCTGCTGCGGCACAAGGCCGGGATCGAGGACGCCGCGCTGGCCGAACTTCACCCCGACCACGCCGCGTACCGGGCGCGCACCGGGGCGTTCCTGCCGCGCCTGCCCCCGCGCTGAACGAAGCCTCAAGGTCCCGCCGGCCTCCCGGCGGCTATCTTCACGCATGCACCTGCCCCCGCACGCCATCCGGCCCGACTACGCGGGTGGCAGCATCCTGAACCTCGCGGCGACGCTCGGCGCGCACCTCGGCCTCCCCACCCCGCACGCGCCGTACCGCCACCCGCTGCCGCTGGCCGGCGCGCGGCACGTCGTCCTGATCGTCGTGGACGCCCTGGGCGCAGGCCAGCTCCGGGACGCCATCACGCGCGGGGACGCGCCCACCCTGGCGTCCCTGACCCCAGCACCGGGCACGGTCACCAGCGTGTTCCCCAGCACCACCATGGCCGCCCTGACCACCCTGCACACCGCCCGCGCGCCCGCCGAGCACGGCTACCTGGGCCTGACCGTGTGGCTGGACGAGGCGCAGGCCGTCGTGAACCTCATCCGCCTGTACGACGTGTACACCCACACCCCCCTGGCGGACGCGGGGTTCCTGGCCGCCGTGCCGTCCCTGTACCGCCAGTTGCGTGATCGGGGTGTGGCCGCGCACGTCGTCATGCCCGCCGCGTACCAGAACAGCTTTCTGACCCGCTGGGCCTGCGACGGCGCCGAATACCACCCCTACGCGCAGCCCGAGGAAACGCCCACCCTGACCGCCGCGACCCTCCAGCCGGGGCAGCCGTCGTACACGCTGGTGTACTTCCCGGAGTACGACCTGATCTGCCATGGCTCCGGCCCCGACAGTCCGGAGGCGCACGCCGAACTGCGCCGCATCGTCGCGGACCTCCTCGCCGCGCTGTCCAGGACCGGCGACACGCTGGTCGTCCTGACTGCCGATCATGGCCAGAGCCCCCAACCCCCGGACGGCTACGTGGACGTCATCACCAAGAAAGTCATGAAAACCGCCCTGCGCGGCCCCGTCGCCGGAGAGGAACGCGCCGCGTACCTGCGCCCCCAGCCCGGGCACCACGCCGGGATCGCGGCACTGCTCGCCCCGCACGCCACCCTCCTGACCGCCGACGACGCCTGGACCGGCGGCCTGTTCGGCCCACCCGCCCACGCCGATCCCCGCCTGCGCCCGCGCGTGGGCGATCTGATCGCCGTCCCGCACCCCGGTCACGCCATCCGCCGCCCCACCAGCCCCGCCCCCATGCTCGGCCTGCACGGCGCCTGGACCGCCGAGGAGATGCTCGTGCCCGTCCTCAGCGTGCGGGTCTAGCCCAGCCAGCGCAGGTGCCACGTGACGTCCTGTACGTGGTCGCCCCAGTGAGAGTCGTGGGAGAAGCGCAGCCACGCCAGCGCATCGGCCTCGTCCGTGTCGGCCAGCGCGAGAGCCGTGCGCAGGTCAAGGGCGAGGTCTGTCAGGTCGTCCAGCGCGTCGCCGATCTCGGCGGGGAGGTCGCAGTGGCCCAGGGCGCGGCCGGTGGCCGGGTCGTAGAAGCCGAGTTCCGGCCACGCCCCGGCGATAGAGGCGCGCAGGTCGCGGTACGCCTCGCGCGGCAGGTCATCAGCGTCTGGGACGCCGAAGGGCAGCGCCTGAACTTCCCGCCGCAACCCATCGAGCAGGTCGGCCAGTTCGCCGGGCGTGCAATCCCCCCGTTCCAGAAGGGCCGCGTGAACCCGGCGCACGTGCGCCAGCATCAGGACAGCAGGACGGCCGGACGCTTCTTCGGCGGGGCCTTGGCTTCCGGCAGGGTGGGAACGTGGTCCTCGATCAGGCCGCCGCCCAGCAGGCGCGGCCCGGCGTACAGTACGGCGCTCTGACCGGGCGCGACTGCGAACTGCGGGTCCGCGAAGGCCAGCTCGAAGCCGCTCTCGTCGGCGCGCACCACGCGGGCCTTGACGGGCGCGGTGCGGTAGCGCACCTGCACCTCCAGTTCCTCCGGCAGGTCGGTCAGGTCGATCAGGTAGTTGGCACTCTGCGCCTTCAGGCCGGTCCACAGGCAGTCGTCGTAGTCGCCCACCCAGACGGTGTTCGTGTCGGGCGCCAGATGCACGACGTGCCGCACGCGGTGCGACTGGTACAGGCCCAGGCCCTTCTTCTGACCCAGCGTGTAGAACTGCGTACCCAGGTGCTCACCCACGACCTCGCCGGTGCTGATCTCGCGGATGAAGCCCTGGCTCTGCGGGATGTGCTCGGCGACGAAGTCCTGCACCTTGCCGGGCACGAAGCAGATGTTCTGACTCTCGGGTTTCTGCGCCGTCAGCAGGCCGCGTTCCTCGGCGATCTGACGCACCTGCGGTTTCTCCAGTTCGCCCACCGGGAACAGAATGAACGGCAGCGCGTCACGCGGCGTGCCCCACAGGAAGTACGTCTGGTCCTTGCGGGGATCGTCGCCCCGATGGAACTCCACCTCGCCCTGCGCGTTCTCCACCCGCTTCACGTAATGCCCGGTCGCCACGTAGCGGCAGCCGAGCATCTTGGCCTTCTTCACCAGTTCGTCGAACTTCACTTTCGTGTTGCAGTTCACGCAGGGGTTCGGCGTGCGCCCCTTGCTGTACTCGTCGATGAACGGCCCGACGATGTGCCGCTGGAACTGCTCGCGGTAATCCAGCAGGTAGAACGGCACGCCCACCTGCTCGGCCACCCGCCGCGCCTCGTACGCCGCGTCCGGCGAGCAGCACGAATCGAAGGTGTCCGTGCGCTTGTCGTCCGGCCAGAATCGCATCATGGCGCCCACCACCTGATACCCCTGATCCTTCAGCAGGGCCGCCGTCACCGACGAATCCACCCCGCCCGACATGGCGCACAGCACCCGCTCGCCCGCTGCAGGAACGGCCGGAACAGGAACGGAAGGGACAGGCGAGGTGGGTGCGCTCATACAGCCGCGCAGCTTAACAGAGGTGCTCAGAAGCGGCGGTGACGCGCGCGGCAATTCAGGGCGCTCCCCGCCGGATACCCGTGTGGAGCGCACCACCCGGCCCCCACCCCACCACCAGCCGCCCGGTACACTCCCGGCATGAGCATCCCCGCCGACGCCCTTCACGCCGCCGCGCAGCAATACGGCACGCCCCTGTACGCCTACGACGCCGCCGAACTCGACGCCTCGGTGGCCCGCGTCCGCGCCGCGTTCAGCGACGCCCGCGTGTACTACGCCATGAAAGCCAACCCCAACCTCAGCATCCTGCGCCGCCTGCACGCCCAGGAAGTGGGTTTCGAATGCGTCAGCGCCGGAGAGATCGCCCGCGCCGCCCACATCGGCGCGACCGGCGAGCACCTGATCGTGAACGGCCCCGCCAAGAGCCCCGCCGAGTACGCCCTCGGCGCGCAGCTCGGCGCGACCTTCATCATCGACCGTGAGGAAGAAGTCGCCCTGCTGCCCCCCGCCTCCCGCGCCCTGATCCGCGTGAACCCCGCCCTGAACGTCAGCACCCACGACCACCTCGCCACCGGCGCCGCCGACAGCAAATTCGGCGTCACCCCCGAACAGGCCCCCCGCATCATCAGCGCCCTGCGCGCCGCCGGGCACACCGCCCTGGGCCTGCACGTCCACATCGGCAGCGCCATCCGCGACGCCCACGACTTCACCGCCGCCTTCGCCCGCCTGAACGACCTGCGCCCCCACACCGGCCCCCTGGCCGTCCTCGACACCGGCGGCGGCTGGGGCATCGGCGCGGACCTGCCCGGCATCGCCCGCGAAGCCCACGCCGCCGCCGCCACCTTCGGCGCCCGGCTGTGGGTCGAACCCGGCCGTTCCCTCGTCGCCACCGCCGGCACCCTCCTCACCCGCGTCGTCGGCACCAAAACCACCGGCCGCCCTTTCGCCCTCCTCGACGCCGGCATGACCGAACTCCTGCGCCCCATGCTGTACGGCGCGCAACACCCCGTCACCCCCCTCTGGCAGCGGGGCGGCACCAGCCAGTGGGACCTCGCCGGCCCCGCCTGCGAGAGCGGCGACCTCCTCGGGCGCAACGTCACCCTGCCCACCCCCCACCCCGGCGACCTCCTCGCCATTCACGAAGCCGGCGCGTACGGCGCCGCCATGAGCAGCAACTACCTCACCCGCCCCCGCCCCCCCGAACTGCTCTGGGAACGCGACCAGTGGACCGTCATCCGCCAGCGCGAAACGCCACAGGACATCTGGCGCATGGAAGAGAGCGGGGAGTAAGCCGTGGGCGTCGCCGGGATGTGCGAAATGTCGCGTCCTCATGGGCACATTCGTCGCGCGGCAATCCCCACCCGAGCTAGCGTGACAGCGTCATGATCGTCAAGGACCTCGAACCGCAAACCCATACCGACCCGCTGCGCCGCGCCGGGTACGAGGCCGAACGCCAGATGGCCCACTACCTCAAACGCGCCTTCGCGGAGGATCGTTACAAGCTCGTGTTTCACAACCTCCGGCTGGTCCGCAAGGACGAGGTGGCGCAGATCGATCACCTGATCCTGCACCGTTACGGCCTGATGATCGTGGAGAGCAAGAGCGTGGCCGGACAGGTCAGCGTCAACGAACACGGCGAGTGGACCCGCTGGTGGAATCGGCAGGGCAGGGGCATGCCGTCACCCGTGCTTCAGGCACGCAGGCAACTTGACCTCCTGCTGGCCCTGTTGGAGGACCACACGACCGAACTCATGGACCGTTCGATGCTGGGACTCAAGCAGCGGACGTTCACGGGCATCCGGCGGGACGTTCTGGTCGCCATTTCCGATGGCGGCCGAATTACCCGCAAGTCAGACGTTCCTGAACTGGTCAAGGCGGATCAGGTGCCAGAGCGGATCAGCAGTCTCGTGCAGCAGCAGCTCGACAGGACATTCGGTGGTTTCGGCTTTACCGACGCCGAAATGACCCGCCTTCAATCGTTCCTGAAAGCACGGCACGTGGCTGTGAGTGCCGTCGAGGATTGCGCGGCACAGCGCGAAGCAGAAGGCGAATCGGTGCGGGGTGAGCCGGTCGGCCGTTCTGCGTTCCCGCCGCGCCCCGTGCGTTCTGGGCAGCCGGAGCCGGTGTTCGAGGCTGCTCCTCTGGCGTCCCCGGAGCGTTCCGCGTCGCCTGTTCGCACGTCGCAGGAGCGGCAGGCGCAGGCGCGGCCCCGCCCGGACGTGGCGTGCCGGGCGTGCTCGTCCGTGAACGTGACGGTGCAGTTCGGGAAGTACGGGTACTACCTGAAGTGCGCCGACTGTGGTGGCAACACGCCGGCCAAGCCGGTGTGCGCGGCGTGCGGTCAGCCGGGCAAGGTCAGCAAGCGCGGGCTGGAGTTCACGGCGACCTGCGCGGGTGGGCATTCCTGGGTGTACTGGACGAACCCGGCCTGAGCGCGCTCCGCCCCCCGCTTCCTGTTCAGAAGCTGTCGCTGCCGCCGACGCGGACGCCCTGGTAGTAGGCGTAGGCGGCGCTGTAGCAGGCGGGTTGCTTGTACCAGCTCTTGGCGTTGCAGATGGCTTTCATGTTGGTGTGGAAGGCCTCGTCGCTGGTTTTGCGGTTGGCGTCGGTGCGCTGGTAGACCTTGAGGTTGCGGTACGCGAAGTCGTGCACGTTGCACGCCGGGCGGAAGTCCTCGCGGTAGCCCAGGCCCAGGCCGTCGGGGGCGCTGCATCCGTCGCGCGTCCAGTCCAGGCCGGCGTAGGGGAGGCTGGTGCCGTTGTACGCGGCGTACTGGGTGTTGTAGTTGCTCACGGTGCCCCACCCGGTGCGTTTCACGTACGCGAGGCGGTCGCTGGTCAGGTCCAGGCCGCTGATGGTGGGCGCGGCGGGCAGGGTCAGGATGCGGGGCGTCTCGCCGTACGCTTCGCGCAGCGTGGCGAGGAAGCCGGGGTCGTTGCCGTAGCGGGCGAGGATGGCCTGACTGCCGGCGTCCTGCAGTTCGGGGCGGGAGGCGTAATCGCTGGCGATCAGCGCGCCGGTGGGCGTGGCCGTCTGGGAGCAGGCGGCGAGGGTCAGGGAGAGCAGGGCGGCGGCGGGCAGCATGAATGAACGCATGGCGACTCCTGTGGGCAGGTCTCGGGGTGCGGGGGCGGTGTGGGTTGTGGATCGCCTTTCAGTGTACGCCGGCCTGTCAGGGGTGTGCCAGGGCGGTCGCGGGTATCATGGGCCGTGATGACGGTTCCTCCTGTGTCTGCTCCTGCCGCCCTGCCCGATACGACCCGCGTCCGCATTCAGCAGGAGGCCGCGCGGCTGTTCGTGCAGAGCGGGTATCACGGCGTGAGCATGCGCGAGGTCGCGGAGGCCGTGGGCGTGACCAAACCGGCCCTGTACCACCACTACGCCGACAAGGAGGCGCTGTTCCTGGCGATGCTGGAGGGCACGCTGGCGGGGCTGGCGCGGCTGGTGGCGGCCGCGAACGCGCAGGTGGGCATTCGCCTGCAACTGGATACGCTGGTGTACGAGTTGCTGGCCAGTGCACCCGAGCAGCGGGTGGGTCTGCAACTGGCGGGCGAGTTGCGGCACGTGAGTCCCGAGCGGCGCGGCGCGTTCGAGCGCGAGTACCGCCGCGTGTGGATCGGGGGCCTGTCGGAGCTGTTCGAGCTGGCGGCCGCGCGGGGCGAGTTGCGCGCGGACGTGGCTCCGGCGATGCTGGCGCGGGCGTTCCTGGCGCTCACGTACCCGCTGGTGACGGGCGCGCCGTCCAGTGATCCGCAGGGGATGGGTCGGGCGCTGCTGGCGGTGTTCCTGGACGGCGCGACGTCCCGGCCTGCTTCCGACCCGATGAGGTAACCCCCGGTTGCATGAAGATTCTTGAGCGTCCTGCCACGCAGCGGCGCGCGTGTCCAGTCAGCATGAACGTCGGTCGCGTGACACGGGCGCGGTGGCAGGAGGATCGGGCGGTTTCGTGGGCGCACGTGTCGGCGCCCGTTTTCTGTATTCAGGGAGTGACAAGGTGGAATCACTGTTCGGTTGGATCACGCAGCCAGAGGCGTGGCTGGCGTTCGGCACGCTGCTGCTGCTGGAAGTCGTGCTGGGGATCGACAACGTCATCTTCATCTCGATCCTGGCGGGCAAACTGCCGCCGGAGCAGCAGCAGCGCGCCCGGACCATCGGCCTGCTGGGGGCCATGTTCATGCGGCTGGGCCTGCTGTTCTCGATCAGCTGGATCTACAGCCTGAAGAACGAGCTGTTTCAGGTGTTCGGGCAGGGCTTCTCGGGGCGGGACCTGATCCTGATCTTCGGCGGGTTGTTCCTGCTGTACAAGGCCGTCAAGGAGATGCACGAGCAGCTCGAAGGTCCGGTGCACGGTGCGGGCGCGTCGGCGGGCGCGGTGGTCGGGGCGAACTTCGCGGCGATCATCGGGCAGATCATGCTGCTGGACATCGTGTTCAGCCTCGACAGCGTGATCACGGCGGTCGGGATGGCCGACGACATCGGTGTGATGGTGTCGGCGGTGGTGGTGACGGTGGCGATCATGCTGGTGGCCGCGCGGCCTATTGGGGACTTCGTGCAGGCGCACCCGACCGTGAAGATGCTGGCCCTGTCGTTCCTGCTGCTGATCGGCGTGAACCTGATCGCGGACGGATTCGGCTTCAAGATTCCCAAGGGGTACACGTACTTCGCGATGGGCTTCGCGATTGCGGTGGAACTGCTGAACCTGCGCGTGCGGCGCGGCAGTCCGGTGCAGTTGCACGGCTCGGACCGCCAGCCGGACTGATACGGAATCCGGTCCGCCCCCGCCTACCCGGTGGGGGCTTTTTCCGTGGCGCCGTTGGTCGGGGGTGGAGCTGCCCGGCCGGGCCAGTTGGCGAGGGCCGCGCCGCCCAGGATCACGCCGGCGGCCGCCCAGACGCTCAGCGGCAGGCGTTCGTGCAGCAGCGCGGCGCTCAGGATCAGGGCGACCATGGGCGCCAGGGTGTTCCAGACACTCGTGCGGGCCGCGCCGAGCACCTGCGCGCCTCGCGCCCACGCCAGGTACGCCACGACGTTCGCGCCCAGCCCACTGAGGGCCACGCCCGCCCACGCCAGGGGTGGCGCGCCGCTCAGTTGTACGTGCGGCGCGGCGTACAGCAGGTACGGCAGGCTGCCCAGCGCGAGGCTGAACGCCACGAACGGCAGCGCCCCCACCCGCCCGGACAGCGTGCGGTTGAACAGGGTGTACAGCGCCCAGGCGGTCGCGGCGGCCAGCAGCCACCCCAGTCCGGCCAGCGGCACGGGCGAACCGGGTTGCCGGGTCAGCAGCAGCAGCGTCAGCAGGCCCGCGAAGGCCACGCCCACGCCCGCCGCCTGCCGCCGCGTGACCGCCTGCCCCAGCAGCAGGCCCAGCGGCAGCACCAGCACGGGCACCAGGCCGTTCACGACGCCCGCCACGCCCGCCGGGGACAGGCGGATGCCGATCAGGAACAGTGTCTGGAACACGCTGTTGCCCAGCAGCCCCACGGCTGCCACGGTCAGCCACGTCTGCCAGGTCCAGCGGGGCCAGCCGTGGGCGCGCACGGCCAGCGTGACCAGCACCGCCGAGGCCAGCAGGAAGCGCCCGGTGTTGATGCTCTCGGCGTTCAGGTGCGACAGCAGCGCCTTGAGCAGCACCACGTTCCCGCCCCACAGGATCACGGTGACGATCACGCCGGTCAGGGCCAGCCGCGTGGTCCGCGCGTCGGGGCCGGCCGCGCTGGCCGGAAGCAGTGGGGGAGGGGAGGGCACGTCCGCGAAGATACCCCCGCCACCGGGTGGGCTGGCCGCGTGACCGGGACGCACGCCGGGGCGGCCCGTGATCCGCTAGGATGACCCCGCCTGAAGGAGATCACCACTGTGCCCGTTACCCGCCTGGAAATCTGTACCGAACACCTCACCATCGATCAACGCGAGGACCTGCTCGACGCCGTCTGGGCGGCGCTGCGCATCAGCCCCGGTATGGTCACCGCCGACGGGAACGTGGAACTGGTCCTCCGGCAGTGCGGCGAGTCCGTGGCCGCCGAGGACACCCCGCTCGTCCGCGTGAACGAGATCGAGTACCGCAACGTCACGCCCGAACGCCTCGTGACGCTCATGAAACGCTGGTCGCGCTGACCCCGGCCAGCCCCGCGTTCTCGCTGCCCTGAGCGGCCGTCAGCGCGCGTGGCCGTTCAGGGCGTCCAGCGCGGCCTGAAGGGTCGTGTCGCGGCCCTCGCCGGTCAGGGCGCCTAGGTCGGTGGGGGCCAGCACGTCCGGTTGCACCCGCTCGGGCAGGGGCGTGCCGTCGGGCCAGTAGGCGCGCAGCATGGTCACGGCCAGCACCCCGCCGTCCGGGAGGGGCCGGAAGGTCACGCCGCTGTTCCCCACGCCCCGCGTCGCCTCGCCGACGGCCAGCACACCGGCCCGCTGCGCGTAGTACGTGAAGACCTCCGAGCAGGACGCGGTGTTCGGCCCGACCAGCACGGCGGCCGGGCCA